>JBBIVH010000032.1:3519-19621 GCA_037439805.1 Acidobacteriaceae bacterium | reverse complement strand
GCGAGCGCGGCGAAGGCTTCCTCAATGAGCGTGGCGGCGTCGCGCTGGCTCTGCTCGATGCCGAAGACGGCGGGCCAGGTGACTTTCTCGGTGGCTAGATCTTTGCCTGCGGTTTTGCCGAGGTGGCTGGAGTCCTGCGTCATGTCGAGCACGTCGTCTGCAATCTGGAAGGCGAGCCCTGCCTTGCGGCCAAAGGTGTCGAGGCGGGCGACGTCGTCTTGACCGGCTCCAGCGAAGATGCCGCCGGTGACGATGCTGACGCGGATGAGCGCGCCGGTCTTGGCGCGGTGAATGGCGTCGACGAGCTCGGGAGTAGGCTTGCGGTGCTCGCTTTCTATGTCGAGGACCTGGCCGCCAATCATGCCTTCGACGGTGCCGACGGCGTTGGCGATGAGGCCGATGATTTTGACGACGGCAGCGGGCGGCGCGTGGAGCGAGGCGAGGACTTCAAAGGCGCGGGTCTGCAGGGCGTCCCCGGCGAGGATGGCGATGGCTTCCCCGAAGGCCTTGTGGCAGGTGGGCTTGCCGCGGCGGAGGTCGTCGTTGTCGAGAGCGGGCAGGTCGTCGTGGATGAGCGAGTAGGTGTGGAGCATCTCGAGGGCAGCGCCGAGCTGCTCGATGCCGGGCGGGATCGCTTCGGCGATGGCGACGGCGGCCTGCATCGCGAGAACGGGGCGCAAGCGCTTGCCGCCGGCGAAGGTGGAGTGACGCATGGCGCCGTGAATTGAGGCGGGGATGGTGCTGGCGCTGGGTAACAGTTCTTCGAGAGCGCGATCGGTGAGCTCGGCGCCTTCCTGAATGATGGTTTTCACATCCGTAGGCATCGTCTTCATGATACCTGAGGCGCGGTTCGGCGGTGCTCGATGAACCAGAGACCGGCGAGGAGGACGAGCGCGATGGCGCTGAGGATGCGGCCGGCGAGGATGTCAGGAGTTTCGATCCAGTCAATGGCGATTGCGACTGAGCCCTGCGGGACTGGAACCGCGATGAGGCCGTCGTCGCGCTGAGGGAGATCGCGCTGGAGGACTCCGTTCATGCGGATCTGCCATGCAGGATAGCGTCGCAGGCGGAGGATGAGGAATCCGGCGTGGGACATAGCAGCATGGATACGCAGATGCTCGCTGGCCCGTCGGCTGGGCTCATCGAGGTCATAGGTGGCGTCGCAGGCCTGCTGGCCTGGGTCCCAGGCTGGTGGGACGTCTGGCTCGCCCTGACCGAGAACGGTGAACGGCGAAGATGTGAGGCACGCTGCGGGCAGATTGAGAGTCGCGAGGGAGCTGTCGACGCCGGGCGGCGCGTATTCCTCTGCGCCCTCGAAGCCGGAGGCTGCGGCGTAAGTGGCCAGCATGGCGGGCACGGAGTCTTCGTCATCGCAGAACTGGTAGAAGAGCCAGCCGGAGACGGATGCGAAGGAAAGAAAGAGCGCGAGCGCACTCCATGCTCCGATGGCGGCGCCGCGCCATCGCGGACGGAGGCTCCAGACGGCTGCGGCAAAGAGGATTGCCATAGGCGCTTCGAGAGCGACGAGCCAGCGCCAGGGGAACTGGAGATAGCGGAGTTCAGGCAGGAGGTTCCAGAGGGGCCGGGAGATGGGGAGCTGCAGGCACAGGACGGCAATGGGGATGACGGTGAGGGGAATCCACCAGGCTCGGCGCGAAGCGGGAGTGGTGCGGCGGAGGACGAATGCCGCGCTGAGGAGCGCAAGGGCGATCATGGTGGCGCCGATGGTGGAGACCTTGCGCAGTTCGGCGTCGTGTTCCTGCAGGCCGGCTGCCGAGTGGCGCGCGAAGAGCCAGTTGTTTTCGATGAGGTAGCCGGGATCGTCGGTGGCCTGATGGATGGCGGCCCATGGCTCTTCGTGATCCGCGGGAACGAGATAGATGGCGGCTAGGCCTAGTCCCAGGACAACGGCGACCGTGGCGCGCTGGATGGGTGCCCAGGAACGGCGCAGAAGGGCCGCGATGAGGGCAAGACCGGTAAGGCTATAGCTGGCGATGACGCCAAGAGGCGCATCGGAGAGCCAGGCTCCGGCGACGACGAGAGCGAGCAGGGTGGCGGAACCGTCCAAGGCGCGCCGCCAGCCACTGGAATCTGGATGATGGTCGCGAAGCAGGAACAAGACGAGCAGCGGCATCCAGAAGCTGCCGGTCAGCTCGCCGAAGGCCGAGCGTTCAAAAGCGGTGAAGAGGGTGTAGCCGGAGAAGATGACGGCGCAGCCGGCGAAGGTGGCTGGGGCTTCCGGGAGCATCTGCCGTGCGAGGGCGCGCGTGGAGAGACCGGCAGCGAAGAAGATAAGCAGAGTGAACGCTGCGGGAACGGCTCGCCAGGGCATGAGGAGGCGGAGCAAAGCGCCGGCCATCCACGTGACGGGTGGGTAGAAGATGAAGCGCGGCTCGCCTGCGCCGTAGTTGGGACTGGGAGCCCAGCGGGGATAGAGGATGCCTTGCCTCCAACTGTGGAGCGCGTCGAGCCAACTGACGAGATGGAAGTCGAAGTCGTGCCCGCAGGAGGCACCGTGGACGAAGAGCGGCATCGATGCAATGAGAGCCGTGAGCAGAATGAGCGCGGGGCCTGTGAAGGCTCGCGCACGGGCTAACGGTGCTGCGGTCATGGGAGGAGACGCAGGGTGTGCTGCGTCTGAGAGGCGACGGTGGCGGGCGTGAAGGGCAGCGCGAAGGTGGTTCCGGTGGAGTAGGCGGGCCACTGATCGCGAAAGTATGGGCTGTAAGGATTGCCGCTCTCGCCGAGGACGATGTTCTGGGTTGAACCGTCGATGGAGTTCCAGTCCATGGTGAAGCGCTGCGAGGGGCCAACGGAGCCGGAAGCCTGCTTGACGGTGGTGGGGTCGCCGCTGAGCGGCTGCGGCCCTGTGCCGGCGAAGGTGCCGGGGAGATGCAACAGCCTGGCCAGAGGATGTTCGAGATCGAGGATGTGCCAGGAGCCGTAAGTCCAGAGGGAGACACTGGAGGGTGCTTTGCCGTCGTCCATCCCTTTGCGCACCGCGGCGGCGAGAAAGTTGTCCCAGGTTTTATAGCCGGGCGGGAGCCAATCGGGATAGGCATGCATGACGATCTCTTCCAGCGCGAAGTTGGACTCTTCCCAGTGATAGAGAGCGGCGTCCTTGCCCAGCTTCGGTTCGAGGAGCATCGCGCGAAGCGCGCGGCGGGTCCGCGTGACGATGGAGGCTGCGGCGGAGTCAGGCGTGAGGCGACCGTCCCAGGTGCGCATGAGGTCTGCGGCGGCGCGGAGGCGGTCATCGACGTGGTCGGCGTGGTCGATGGCGTAGGCGAAACGCTGACCGAGCTCCTGATCGACTTCGCTGTAGACATCGGTCTGGAGGGCGAGCATGTCGGCAGGCTTGAGCTGGTCGCGGCCCTGGAGAACCTTGTAGATGCGCTCGATGCGATAGGGGTCTGCCCACTCCAGCGAGAGCGGGTAGGGCGACTTGTCGGTGGTGACGCGGGCGTTGGCGGTGGCGAGGAAACCTGCGGGCGGATCGACGGCGCTGGGCAGGCTGTCAAACGGGATGTAGCTCTGCCACTCATGGTGCGCGTCTGCGATGGGGACAGGCTGGAGGCCAGCGGGACGGAGGGGGATGCGGCCGATGGCGTGGTAGGCGATGTGGCCCTGATCGTCGGCGTAGACGAGATTCTGGGTGGGCCAACTCCACTGGGTGAGCGCGGCAGAGAAGCCGGTCCAGTCGGAGGCGGTGTTCATGGCGTAGAGGGGCAGTGTGTTGAGGCTGGAGTCGTAAAGCGTCCAGCGGAGAGCGATGGGGCGGGTTTCGCCCTTGAGGATGGGGTTGAGCAAGGGGCCGTGCGCCGCGACCTGCACGTCGAGCGTAATGTCATGGCCGCCGCGGACGCGGATGGTTTCGCGATCGATACCGATGGGCTGCCAGGAGCCGTCGGGCGCAAGGTAGCGGCCGCGGCCGTCGAGCTTTTCGATGTAGAGATCCTGCACGTCGGCGAGGAGCGCGGTGAAGCCCCACGCAACGTGCTCATTGTGTCCCTCGACGATGTAAGGCAGGCCGGGCAGCGTGACGCCGGCGGCGTGGAAGCTGGGCGCGGCAAGATCGGCCATGTACCAGATGTCGGGCACGCCGAGCGAGAGGTGCATGTCATTCGACAGCAGCGGCTTGCCGCTGGCGGTGTGCGCGCCTGAAATGACCCAGTTGTTGGAGCCGGAGGCGCAGGCCGAGCATGTGGGCAGGCCGAGGAGTGTGCGGAGACCGGTAAGATCGCTCTGCGGTGCGAGGCTGGCCTGGCTGCGGTCGTCGTCCTCGTCGTCGTCGGTGGCGGGTGCGGGCTCCGGATGCGGCTTGCTGAGGTCGAGGATCTCGCCAGTCGGGGGATGGTCACGCCATGAGCCGACAGGATAGAGCTGGGATTCGAGCCGGGGGTTATGGAGGCGCGCGGCAATCTGTTCGCGGGCGAGCTTGACGTCCCAGTGTGTGTCGAGGGTCTGCACCATCATGACGCCGACAGCGATGGAGTCGATGCCGGTCCACGGAGCAGGCTTGTAGTGAAGGAGGCGGAACTCGGGCGACAGGTTGTCCTGGTGCTGCTGGATGTAGAGGTTGACGCCGGCTGCGTAGGCGTCGAGGCGGGCGCGCTCTTCGGGGTCGAGATGACCGTAGACGCGGGCTGCGATGTTGCGGAACTCGAGGACGCGCTGGGCAACGTCGTGCGCAACGAGCGTGGGGCCCAGGACTTCCGCGAGTGTGCCGCTGGAATTGCGGCGGAACATATCCATCTGCCAGAGGCGGTCCTGTGCGGTGACGTAGCCCTGAGCGAAGAAGAGATCGGCCTGTGAGGTGGCCTGGATGTGCGGGACACCATGCGCATCGCGGCGGACAAGGACCGGCGCGGCGAGGCCGGGGAGATGGAGATCGCCATCGAGCGCGGGCAAAGCGGCGCGGGCGGCGGCGCGCAGCCAGAGTGCGCCGATTGCTGCGCCGAGAACGAGCAGCGCCACGAGGCAGATTGCCGACCAGAGCAGCCTGCGCGGCCAGCGGCGCTTTCTGCGGCGTGCGAGTCGAAGGGATCTGGGCTGGGCGGTTCCGGGGTGAGCCATCGGTTAGAGACAGGATACCGCCGCAGTGCTCGAAGGGTTGAATCGGCGTCGGGGTGCGTTAGGGAGCAGGCTCCACGGCGACGGGCGCAGCCAGCGCGGCCTTGCGGGACCGGCCGTAGAGGAACGCGAGGGCGACGAGCAACGCGAGAATGACGCCGAGCACGAGGACGCTGCCTTCGGGGCCGTCTGCGCCGCCGCTCCAGAAGACGCTGCCTGCGGGCGCGGTTGTGAGCAGGTGGCCTTTGGCGGGCAGGCCGCTGTCGGCTGTGCCGTAGAAGAAGGTCTCTGACCAGTCCCATGCGGCGTGGCAGCCGATGGCCCACCAGGCGGAGCCGGTGAAGTAGATGCTGGCGCAGAAGACGAAGCCGATCGCGGCCGCGGCGAAGATGCCAATCCAGTTTTCGCCGTTGTTGCCCGTGTGCACAAAGCCGAAGAGAGTGGAGGAAACCCAGGCTGCGATCCAGAAGCCGGCGCTGGCAGACTTGCGCTGATGGAGGAGATAGCAGGGAGCCAGACCGAGGAGCACGATGAGATAGACGCCCCAGACGCCATTGCCTTTCGCGCGGAGGATCAGTTCAAGACAGATTGCGCCAAGGATGATGACCGCGGGCCAGAAGCGGATGCCGCGGGTGAGCGTGAATTGCAGATAGCAGCGGAAGAGGCCTTCTTCGACGCAGCCGACGAGCAGGAAGGCCGCGCCCCAGAGAGATGCAAAGTGGAGGATCGCTGTGCCTGAGAGGGCGATGGGGCCGAAGTGGAGCCATCCTCCGGCTGCGAGCGCGCCGATGAGAGCGGAGAGGGCGAGGAATCCGGCGGCGAGGCCGGAGAAGAAATGCCGGACGCCGAAGGCATCGACGAGGTTGTAGTCGAGGATGCGGCGGCGCTCGATGGCGGCGACGATGGCGGCCGCGCCGAGCATGGCGATGAAGGGCGCCAGCTCGCCGAGAAATGCGGCATAGGGAGTGAAGCCCTGCTTGCGGTCGAGATGACCGGCGCGGGTGAGGATGGAGGCGGTGATAAACGTGAAGCCGACCATCAGCAGCGAAAAGATGAGAATCGACCAGCCGGGGCGCAGGCCCTGCGGACTGAGGAAGACGCGCACGAGGCGGCTTCTGGGCGGCGGGGCAGCGTGGGCAAAGGACGGCGGCTGCAGATCTGGACTCTGCGTTTCGTCGGTACGAACATCGATGCGTATAGGCTGAGGGTCGGGAAGGGAACTCTCGGGTTCCATGCAGCTCCTTTGGGTAAGGGCGAAAAGGGTCGAGTGAATTGTACTGGAGCCTGGTATGCTTCCGGCGTGCAATCGGTTCAGGGGATCGCGCGACGCGATGGGGCTGCGCCGTCTTGACACATTCAGCCCGGCCCTTGATTCTTAACATTCCGGCTTTTTGAGGGAAATTGCTGCAGGGAGCGGGGTACGTTGCGGGTTCGCGTCTTTTATCACGACAAATGCTTCGATGGAGCATGCTCGGCGTCGCTGTTTACGCGCTTCCATCGGGAGCGCATCGCGAAGGACGCGACGTATGAGTATCACGGGCTGGTGCACCGGGCCGGGGCTCTGTTTGACGAGAGCGAGTTCACGGGCGACGAGAACGCCATCGTGGACTTCAAGTATTCTGCCTCACCACGGATTACGTGGTGGTTCGATCATCATCTGTCGGCTTTTCTGACGGCGCAGGACCACGAGCACTTTCTGGCCTGCCAGCGCGATCCCCAATGTGCGGCGCGCAAGTTTTTCGATCCGGACTACACGTCGTGCACGAGCTTTCTGGCGCACATTGCGTCCACACGGTATGGCTTCAATACGGAGCCGGTGAAGGACCTGATCCACTGGGCGAACATCGTGGATGGCGCGCTGTATGAGAGCCCCGAGGCGGCGGTGGAGATGGCTGCGCCGGCGATGAAGCTGACCCTGATTATCGAGGCGACGCAGGACCCGGAGTTCATTCCGCGACTGATTCCGCTGCTGACGGAGATGTCGCTGGATGAGGTGCTGGCGCAGCCGTTTGTTGCGGAGCTGCTGCCGCCGCTGCTGGAACGGCACCAGCAGGCGATTGCGCTGATTCGCGAGCGGAGCGAGGAACGCGACGGCACGATCTTCTTCGACATCACGGACCATCTGATGGAAGGGTTCAACAAGTTCATTCCGTACTATCTGCACCCGCAGGCGACGTACTCCATTGGACTGTCGAAGTCGAGCTTCCGGACGAAGGTGGCCGTGGGTTCGAATCCGTGGACGAAGGCGGACCCGGCGAAGCTGGTAAACCTGGCGCAGGTGTGCGAGCGCTACGGCGGCGGCGGGCATGCGCGGGTTGGCGCCATCAGCTTTCCGCCCGACCAGGCGGACCATGCGCGAGCGGCGGCGGCGGAGATTGTGGCCGAGCTGCGGGCGAAGAATCCGTTTCGCCAGGGCTGTTGAGGTACATAGCGAGTCAGTTAAGATGAAATGGGACTGCGGGGTGTTGGCCCCTTCGAGACGGCAACGATGAGGACAGACCCATGAATCCCAGAAGTTGTCGTATCCACGACCTGATCCTAACCATAACTTTTGGGCTGGCCGTCCTTGTGGCAAGCCCTGTGTTCGCTTCAGATACATCAAGAGCGAAAGCCACCATCGATAAGACTGTCCAAAAGTACATAGCCGACATGAACAAGGGTGATGTGAAGGCAATTGTCGCAGCCTGCGCGCCTCGCACGTCCATTGTTGATGACTTCCCGCCCTATGCCTGGCAAACCTGCGCCGACTGGTGGAAGGACTATGAGTCGAACAACAAAGTCATTGGTGCGTCCCTTGGCACGCTTTCGATTAGCCATCCCGTCTACACGGAATTGGCAGGGGACCATGCGTATTCCATCTATCCAGCGACGTTCACCGACACGCAGAATGGCAAACTAGTTGTCTACAAGGGCGTCGGAACCATGACGCTACGAAAAACTCAGCGTGGCTGGGTTTTCACGGGATCAGCCTGGGCATGGGGCGTGAACAATCTACTGGCAAAGTGAGAATAGACAATGGCAATTCGCGAAGATGTCATTGCGGCTGCCTGCCGTCCACTGGATTTGAACGCTAATTAGGCGCGAGAGCGCTGGCTGGGCCAGTCAGCGCGACGACGCTGCAGGAACGCTCGAATCCCCTCCTTGAAGTCGTCTGTGGAGCGCTGCTGTGCATTGGCCTCGATGGCGTCGGCGAGCTCTTCATCGAGGCGGCGCGCGGCGTGCCTGGCCAGCAGGCGCTTCACCGATTGCATCGCCTGCGGGCTGTTGAGCAAAAGCGACTGGGCAAGGGCACGCGCGGTTTTGAGCAACTCGTCTGCTGTGACGATCTGAGTCACGAGGCCGAGTTCGAGCGCCTCCTGCGCCTTGAGAATGCGGCCGGTCAACAGGAGATCGCGGGTGTGCTTTTCGCCAATCTGGCGCAGTAGAAACGAGGCAACGATGGCAGGAACAAAGCCGACGCGAACCTCGGTGTAGCCGAATTTGGCGTCGGGGGTGGCGAGGGTGAAGTCGGGGATTGTGGCCAGCCCCATGCCGCCTGCGATTGCCGCGCCGTTGACGGCGGCGATGATGGGCTTGGGAAAGTCGAAGATTGCGCGCAAGACCCGAGCCATATTGACGGCATCGATGCGGTTTTCTTCTGGCGTGCTGGCGGTAAGGGTTTCCAGGTTCTCCAAGTCGAGCCCGGAGCAGAAGGCCTGGCCTGCGCCGGTGAGGATGACGACTCCGCACTCGCAGGCTGCGGCCTCCTGCAGAGCGATCGTGAGTTCATCGATGAGTTCGGGGCTGAGGGCGTTGCGCTTGTCCGGGCGGTTGAGGGTGAGCGTTCTGACGCCATTGGAGGTCTCGGCAAGGATGTGCTTGTAGTGCGTCATCGTGGCCTCATCGGAACCGCTCGCCTAAGCGAGCGGAGCGTTCCTTGTGGTAATCGTAGCGCACGTGTGCTCGGAGATCGGTGGGCTCAACTCCAGGTACGATTTTTCCAACTTGGGTTTGCCTGTTGGTCCCTCGTGAACCAGGGATTGCGCATTCGCAAAGGTATGACACACTGGAGGCATACTGTGGATTATGCCGGAAGAAGGGACGAGGATACACCCATGCGGTCCGAAGAGAATTGCGGATTCGTCATTCCCGAAGAGACAGTTCAACGGGAAGGTAAAGGCCGGGGGTATGGAGTTCTGGTACTTTTCGTCGTGAGTTGTGTAATTGCGGCGGGGATCGGCTGCTTTATTCTGCGGGACAAGCCAGGCGGAATTGATTACATGATGATTCACGCCGCGCTGCGATCGATGATCGAGCATCGGGATCCCTATCAAACGAGCGTGCTGGATGCGGAGTGGATGCGGGATGGTGGACGTTTGCCCATCAATCCAGAAACGGGACAGATGGAGCACATCCCGCCTTTTCCCTATCCGCCGACGATCGCCATATTGATGCCATTCTCGGAGCTTTCGTGGAAAGCGTCTCATATCATTTGGATGGGTACGCTGATCTTAGTTCTGTCGATCGCCAGCTATCTGCTCTGGCGAATGTGCGTCCAGTTTGCGCCGAATCTGAGCTTTCTTCTTCTTGCTCTGTCGCTGGGAACAGGCTCTGTGTTTTTTGCCAGCGGGAATCCTGCTGGGATGGCGATTGGACTTTGCTTAATCGGAAGCTGGTGCATCATCAACGAGCAGCTGCCCTGGCTTGGCGTGGTGTGTCTCGCAGCCGGCCTTCTAATCAAGCCTCACGATGTGCTGCTGGTGTGGGTTGGCTTTTTGGTGGCAGGAGGACTCCTGCGGCGCCGAGCTTGGCAAACTCTCATCGTGGCGATGCTTCTTGCTTTACCAGGAATCTGGAGGATAACCCAGATTTCTCCAGGATGGCCGGCCGAATTGCGCGCGAACCTTGGCGCGCTGGCAGCACGGGGCGAAATCGATGATCCGCGACCGGAGGCGTACAGCGATCACACGGCTGGCGTGATGATCAATCTGCAGGCTGGGGTCAGTCTATTTGACGATAACGAGCGTGTTTACAACGGAGTGACGTTTCTGGTCTGCGGTGCAATGATCCTAGTTTGGCTCAGAGAGATCGTCCGAGATCGCCAGGCGGAGCGGCATATCTGGTATTCGCTTGCGGTAGCTGCTCCGCTAACGATGCTAATCAGTTACCACCGCTCTTACGATGCGAAGCTCCTGCTGATCTGTCTGCCTGCTATCTTGCAACTTTGGTCCAGGCGCGGAGTGAACGGACGAATTGCATTGCTCGCACTGGCAACTTCAATTGGGTTGATTAACGAAGTCACGATATCGTTCCTGGATTCGCTGACTCGCGGGCTCCCTGTGCATCGCTCCGGACTGAGCCGGTACACCCCGCTCGTAGTACTCGCGCACCCCATTCCTTTCACTCTGCTTGCCATGAGCATGATCAGCTTACGGCTGTATAGATTGGCGGCGCGAGATTCCGCGGACGAATTTGTTCTGGAACCTACTGGACAGACGGTGGCAGTAGTTTAGGCGGACGACGCGATAGATCCTTATTCGTTCCTCATCCAGGCTCGACGACGATCCAAATCCGCACGATCAAAGATCGAGTACGGCGGATCGCTTCTTCATCGCCTCCAGGCAGAAGGCGATGTGGGCATCGAGATCGACACCGAGCTCAGCCGCGCCCTGGATTACGTCTTCGCGATTGACGCCGCGGGCGAATGCCTTGTCCTTGAGCTTCTTCCGTACACTGGCGACTTCAACATCGGCGATGGCTTTGGTGGGTTTGACGAGAGCGCAGGCGGTGAGGAATCCGGCGAGTTCGTCGCAGGCGAAGAGAGCTTTTGCGAGGTGCGTCTGGCGGGGTACGCCGGAGTATTGCGCATGGCCGAGGATGGCGGTGCGCAGGGGCTCGGGCCAGCCAAGGTGCTCAAGCTCGCGGACGCCGACGAAAGGATGCTCTTCGCTGGTGGGATGACGTTCGTAGTCGAAGTCGTGGAGCAGCGCGGTGGTGCTGTACAGGTTGATGAGCGCGTCGCGGCCGCTGCCATCGAGAGCGAGCCGGTCGGCTTCCGCCTCGGCCATGGCGATGAGGCAGGCCTCTACTGCGAGAGCGTGCTTGCGGAGGCTGTCACTCGCGGTCCATTCGGTGAGGAGCTGCCATGCCTGCTCGCGGCGGTAGAGGGCATTGGAATCTGAGTGGCTGGTCATGCTGCAGGCCTCCATGTTGCTGCATTTGGTTCGTGTTTTTCCGGCAATTGTCGGGTATGATGGGGAGAGCTTCAGGTTGACACTAACTTTCTACTTGACAATTATGGTTCATTCCCCTCACAGTAGCACGTATCGTGGTGCAAAAAAGCACCCCGGAGGCCCTGCTCTGGCACTCCGCCGACAAGATATGGCCACTACCCTAGTGAGCGTGGAAGCGCGCGAAGTAGTCCGCTGCGATTTCTGCAGCCTGGTGCAATACCGGACCCGTGACTCCCTTTGCAGGAAATGCCATCGGCCCCTGGACATTGAGGAGCCCGCGGTTCTAGCCCCACAATTGGTGAAGTCAAGTGTCGCCTGCGACACAGAGGAGGCTGGGCAGCAGGTGGCGGTGCAGGTGCGCGAGATTCGGCGTGCGCGGCATATGAGCCAGCGGCAGCTCGCCAGCCGGATGCAGGTTCCGCGAACCTATATCTCGAAGATCGAAAATGGCAAGGCAATTCCCACTCTTGGGTCGCTGGAGCGGCTGGCGGTTGCGCTGGAGGTTGGCGTGCACCAACTGGTGCGCGACTCCCGCAGCGCGCGCGAAGAAGAGGTGAGCGCCATTCTGGCAGATCCTTTCCTCGCGGAGATTGCCTCGCTGCTGCCGTGTCTGGATTCACTGCATCGGACGCTGGTGTACGGCGCAGTGCGCGATGCGGCAACGGGGCGACGCCGCACGGCCTGAGGGCTGGATACCTCTGCAACTTCAGCGCGGAGCGCATGCCGTCCGGCATGCGGGTGCAGGCGCGCGCATAGGCTTTGCGTGCCGCCGGGACGTGTGCTAGGGTCGATGGTGTCGAACAGGTAAGACGCGTGCGCAGGTTGTTCTGCACCCAGGCAGAGCACGGCGCCGCGAAAGGGTCCGGCGCCTGAGCCGGGATAGAAGCTGGCATCTCCCCTGCATGGCGAGCGGGAGAGCGATAGACTTCGGAAGAGGCCCATCCTTGTACGCACCGGACATGCCGCGCATTCACGAGCTTTCGCAGGAGGAGCGCGATCTCTACGCGCGATTGAAGCCGGAGAGCCTGCCGAAGCATGTGGCCATCATCATGGATGGGAACGGACGCTGGGCGGGACGGAGATCGCTGAAGCGGTTCCTCGGGCATCAGCAGGGCGCCAAGAGCGTGCAACTGGTGACGGAGACAGCTTCTCGGATTGGCCTGGAGTGGCTGACGCTCTACGCGTTTTCGCTCGAAAACAATCTCCGGCGGCCGCGCGCTGAGGTGAACTTCCTGATGCGCCTGCTGAAGTCCTACCTTGAGAGCAATGTGCAGCGGATGATGGATAACAACGTGCGGATGCGCTACATCGGGCGCACGCATGAGCTGCCGCCCGAGGTGCAGGAAAAGATGCGCTGGGCCGAGGAGACGACGGCGCGCAATACCGGGACGACGCTGACGCTGGCTCTGAATTACGGCGCGCGGTCGGAGCTGGTGGATGCGTTTCGTGGGCTGGCGACGGAGATGGAGCGTCGGCGGATCAGCCCCGACAGGATTACGGAAGAGGATATTCACCGGCATCTCTACACGGCGCATATGCCGGATCCGGACTTGCTGATCCGGACCTCGGGCGAGATGCGGATCTCCAATTTTCTGCTGTGGCAGATTGCCTATGCGGAGATCTTTGTGACGGAGCGGCTTTGGCCGGATTTCCGCGGGATTCACCTGCTGGAGGCGATCGCTGCGTTTCAGCGCAGAGAGCGGCGGTTTGGCGGCATCGGCGAGAGCTGCGGCGAGGTGGAGCAGGATCCGGAACGGATGAAGATCGCAGCTGGATAGACGCTCGTCGAGCGGCGGTGGCGGCCTGCCTGGGCCGGTCGAACAAGGACGCCGCTCCGCGGGCTCCCCCGTACAGTGTATTCTCAACGCTGAATGAAACGAGTACTGACAGCTCTTCTGCTGGCGCCGCTGGTGCTGGCTCTGGTGATTTTCGGACCCAGATGGTTAATCTTTGCGGTCGTGATGGTGGTGTCGATGCTGGCAGGCTGGGAGTTTCTTGGCCTGGCGGAAAAGTGCGGAGCGCAGCCGCCGCGGGTCGCGCTGCTGGCAGGTCTGGCCGTCTTGTTTGTTGGTAACTACGAGTGGCCGGACCTGACTGTGGTCCTGCTGGGCGGAATCTCGTTGGCTCTGCTCGCCTATTGCACCTTCCGCTCGCCTGTGGAGCGGATGCTGGCCGATGCGACCTCTGTCATTTTTGGCCTGTTCTATACAGGGCTGACTTTGCTTGGGCTGACGACGCTGCGCGATGAGTCGAACGGCGCATCTCTCGTTGTGTTTCTGCTGTGCGCGGTGTGGGCAGGCGATATTGTGGCCCTTTACGTCGGGCGCATGTGGGGAAGGCGCAAGATGGCGCCATCGCTGAGCCCGAACAAGACGTGGGCGGGCGCGATCGGCTCGGTGGCCGGTAGCGTCGCAGTAACGGGCCTGTTGCTTGCAGTGAGCAATCTGCTGGCGCAGTGGAACTTTGCCCGGCTGTCGTTCGCGGATGAGGCGTGGTGGTACTGGCTGGCGCTGGCGGCTGTGGTGAACGTGGCAGCGCAGGTGGGCGACCTGACGGAATCGGCGCTGAAGCGCTCGGCGGGCGTGAAGGATTCCGGGAGTCTGCTGCCGGGCCACGGCGGTATGCTGGACCGCATCGACGCTCTGCTGCTGGCGGCTCCGGTGCTGTGGTACGCTCAGGTTATTCGCTAGCGTTTCCGGCTCGCCTCGGCAGGCAGAGAGGGACGCATAAATCACTGCAGGACAGGGTGTTAGAGAAGCCTTGAAACGACTTGCCATTCTCGGTTCTACGGGTTCGATCGGACAAAGCACACTTTCGATTGTGGAGCAGTTTCCGGAGCGCTACAGCGTGGCCTCGCTGGCGGCCGGGCGCAACGTGGACGAGGCGTTTGTGCAGGCGACGCGCTGGCGGCCCAGACTGGTGTCGATGGCGACCGAAGAGCTGGCCTCGGAGCTGGCGGGGCGGCTGCGCCGAGCCGGGGTGACTGGCGTGGACGTGGTCCATGGCTCGGCGGGGACAGTGGCCTGCTCGACACTGGCAGAGGCGGACTTTGTGGTGTCGGCGATTGTGGGCGTGGCGGGGCTGGAGGCGACCCATGCGGCGATCCTTGCGGGCAAGCCGGTGGGGCTGGCGAACAAGGAATGCATGGTGGCGGCGGGCGAAATCCTGACGGCTGCGGCCCGCGAGCGGAAGGTGCCGATTCTGCCGATCGACAGCGAGCACAATGCGGTCCACCAGTGCATGCGCGTGGGAACGCACGGCGAGGTGAAGACGATCTGGCTGACGGCGTCAGGTGGACCGTTTCGGCAATATCCGCTGGAAAAGTTTGATTCGATTACGCCGGAGCAGGCTCTGAAGCATCCGACGTGGGTGATGGGACGGCGGATCACAATTGACTCGGCGACGATGCTGAACAAGGGGCTGGAGATTATCGAGGCGTGCCGGCTATTTGACGTAGCGCCGAACCAGGTGCGGGTGACGGTGCATCCGCAGTCTACGGTGCACTCGCTGGTGGAGTTTGTGGATGGGTCGATTCTGGCACAGATTTCGGTGACGGATATGCGGTTACCGATTCTGTATGCGCTGGCCTATCCCGAGCGCCCGGCGTCGAGCCTGACGTTTGACCTTGCGGCGCTGAAGCATCTGGACTTTGAGCAACCGGATTTTGAGCGTTTTCCCTGCCTGCGGCTGGCCTATGAGGCGGCGGCAAAGGGCGGGGCGCACTGCATTGCCCTGAACGCGGCGGACGAGCTGGCGGTCGAGGCATTCCTCCAAGGCGTCATACCGTTTATGGGCATCCCGCGTACAATTGAAGCAGTGCTTGCATCCACCCCCGAGGCGCACCCGGAGACGATTGCCGAGGTGCTGACGGCGGACGGTGAAGCGCGTGAAAGAGCTCGGGTTCTCTTGGCCTGAGCGCGCGCCGAACTGAAGCCGTGAACGGGTGCGGGCCTGAGGATTCGACCGAAATTTATGCATGATTTTCTGGTTTCCGCCGCTGCCTTTATTGTCCTGATCGGGATCATGGTGGTGGTTCATGAGTTTGGCCATTTTGCGGTGGCCAAGCTATGCGGCGTGCGCGTCGAGGCGTTCTCGGTGGGCTTTGGCCCGCGGCTGTTCGGCATCAAGCGCGGCGATACGGACTACAAGGTCTGTCTGCTGCCGCTGGGCGGCTACGTGAAGATGACGGGAGAGACTCCCGGCGAAGAAGCGCGTGCAGAGCAAGGCGACGGACCGAGCCTGCTCGACGATCCGGGGGCGTTTATTTCCCATCCGCGATGGCAGCGGATGCTCATCGGCCTTGCGGGACCTGCGGCGAATTTTGTACTGGCCTTTGTGGCCATGGCGTTCTACTTCGGCTGGATCAACGAGGTTCCGGCGCACGACGTGAAGACGACCACGGTGGAGTGGGTGGTGCCGGGATCTGCCGCTGCCCAGGCGGGGATTCAGTCAGCGGACGTGATTACGCAGTTCGATTCAGTCGCCAATCCGGAGTGGGACCAGATCTTCGGGCGCATGTCAGTGGATGGCAACCAGACTGTACCTGTAACGGTGGACCGGGGTGGGCAGGCGATTGCGCTCCAGATGCATCTGCCTGCAGAAGTGACGGGAGACGATCTGGCCGGCATGCTGCCGCAATATCTGCGGGGACCGATCGGGATTCAGTCGATTTCTTCGGATACTCCGGCAGACCGCGCGGGCCTGAAAGGTGGCGACGCGATTGTCTCGGTGGACGGCCATGAATTTCACACGGTGACGACACTGCTGGCTTATATGCAGGCGGGGCAGGGCAAGCCGATGGCGCTGATGGTCGAGCG
>JBBIVH010000032.1:0-3419 GCA_037439805.1 Acidobacteriaceae bacterium | reverse complement strand
GTGGCGGAGACGAAGGGCTGGTACTCGAAGTTCTATCTGGCCGGGGAGATCAGTCTGAATCTCGGCATCGTGAACCTGATGCCATTTCCGATTCTGGACGGCGGGTTGATTCTGCTGCTGCTGATTGAGAGCGGATTGCGTCAAGACATCAGCATCAACGTGAAGGAACGCATCTATCAGGCGGCCTTTGTGGTGCTGGTGATGTTCTTCGCGTTTATCATCTTCAACGACGTGACGAAGCTGCCCATCTTCGCGCGGGTCAGACCCTGAGTGGTGTCAAGGACGAGTCGCTAATGCCCGTGAATACGCATCAGGTGCGCGTGCGCTACGCCGAGACGGACCAGATGGGCATTGTGTACTACGCCAACTACCTGGTGTGGTTTGAGCTGGGCCGCGTGGAACTGCTGCGCTCGCTGGGGCTGGCCTATAGCCAACTGGAAAAGGAGCACGAGTGCATCCTGCCGGTGGTGGAAGCGTCCTGCCGGTATAAGTCGCCTGCACGCTACGACGACGAGATCCTGATTGAGACGCGGCCTTCGTTGCTGCGTGGCTCGGTGATCAAGTTCGCTTACCAGATCTTGCGGAAGGGCAGCGATGGCGAGGAGCCGACGCTGCTGGCCGAGGGCGAGACGGTGCATGTGGTGTGCGACGACCAACTGCGCAAGAAGCCGCTGCCGGAGCACTATGCCGAGGCACTGCGGGCGATGATGGCGTCGTAGTCTCTCAAGCGGACGAACGAGATCGCGACGCAGCTACTTTTCCCGCGCGACCACGAAGTCTGGCACCCAGAGCAGGGCGCGCTTGAAGTCGGAGTCGGGGAAGTGGGCGAGAGACTGCCGGGACTGCTCGGCGTAGCGGTCGGCGAGGCCCATTGCGTAGGCGACCGAGCCGTTGCGCTTAAGGATTTCCTGGAGCTCGCCTCGGCTGACGTGCTCGAAGCTGCGGTCGTCGAGGATGCGCTGGATGGATTGGCGGTCGCGGACGGTGCCGTGGTCGAGGGAGTGAATGACGGCGAGGGTCGCCTTGCCTTCGCGCAGGTCGCTGGCGACGGGCTTGCCGAGGACCTCTTCGGTCGCAGTGAGGTCGAGCACATCGTCGACAATCTGGAAGGCGAGACCGACAGAGCGTCCGTAGGTGAAGAGGCTGGTTTCATCCGCTTCAGAGGCACCGGCCAGCACCGCGCCGAGACGCATGGAGACAGAGAACAGGCATGCGGTCTTGCGGTAGATCAGGTCATAGTACTCCGCCTCGGAGACGGCCTTGCCGAGCTTCTGAATCTGCAGGAGCTCGCCCTCGACCATCTGCTGAGTGAGGCCGATGAGCAGGTCGAGGACGCGCAGGTTGCGCTCTTCGAGCGCGACCCTGAAGGCCTGCATGTAGAGCCAGTCACCGGCGAGGACGCATTTTTCATTGCCCCAGGTGGTGTTGGGCGAAGGGCGGCCGCGGCGAGTATCTGCGCCGTCGATGATGTCGTCGTGGACGAGCGTGGCGGTGTGGAGCATTTCGACGACCGCGCCGAGGCGGATGGCGCCGGGACCGGAGTAGCCGAGCAGGTGCGACGCAAGCAGCAGCAGCGAGGGCCGGATGCGCTTGCCGCCGCCCTCGCGCAGGTATTCGGCAATCTCTGTGATGGTGCTGACGCTGGAGGCGGCGTCGCGGCCCAACTCCTGCTCGACCGCTACGAGGTCTTCCCGCAGAAGATCAAAAACTTCTCTCGCCGTCGCTATCGCCAAGGTACTCAAGGTTGTTCGGGTCTCACACTTTCTGATTCATTTGCGTCGCGCCTGCTGCTGTAACGCATATTGGATGCTACAGCTCTTGGCTGGCAACCAATTAATTGGTCCGGTAGTTCGTGAACTGCAAATCGACGCCCAGATCTTTGGCCCGGAGCAAAGCAATGATGGACTGCAAATCGTCGCGGTCCTTGCCGGATACTCTCACAGTATCGCCTTGAATGCTGGCTTGCACCTTCTTTTTTGAGTCTTTGACGAGGCGGACGATCTCTTTGGCCTTGTCGCCGGGGATGCCCTGCTGGAGGGTAATCTTCTGGCGGACGCTCTGGCCGGCGGCGGGTTCGAGCTTGCCGTAGGTGAGGTTCTTGAGGGAGACGCCGCGCTTGACGAGCTTCTGGCCGAGGATCTCCTTCACGGCTTCGAGGGTGTACTCACTGCCGGAGGCAAGTTGAATGGTGTCATTGCCTTCCAGCGTGACTTCGGAGTGGGAGGTCTTGAGGTCGAAGCGCTGGCGAATCTCCTTGACCGCCTGATCGATTGCGTTCCGGACTTCCTGAATGTCCACTTTGCTGACGATGTCGAATGAATTGTCCTGCGCCATAGGGTCCTCGAAAATAGTTCAAACTTGCAGACAGTCTAACCTCTACTAGTTTCCCACGCCGGAGGGCAGGTGAAACAGCCTGCAGAAGTTTTTCGTGGTGGCATTGGCAATTTGCTCCGGGGTGACGTTGAGGAGGCCGGCGAGCGTGTCGGCGGTGCGGGTGACGAAGGCGGGCTCATTGCGCTTGCCGCGGTCGGGCGCGGGGGCGAGCCAGGGGGCGTCGGTCTCGACGAGGACGCCGTCGAGGGGGAGTTGCGCGGCGACGTCGCGGAGGGGCTGGGCCTTGGGGTAGGTGAGGTTGCCGGCGAAGGAGATGAGGAAGCCCATGTCGAGCGCGCGGCGGGCCTGCTCGTAGCCCGCGCCGAAGCAGTGCATGATGCCGCCGAGGCCGGTGTGACGCCAGTAGGTGTCGAGGGTGAGAAAGAGATGGTTCCAGGCGTCGGTGCCTTCGTTCGTGCCGCGACAGTGGATGGCGATGGGGCGCTTGCGAGAGGCGGCGACTTCGAGCATGCGGACGAGGCCCGTGCGCTGGACGTCGTGGGGCGCGCCTTCGTGGTAGTAGTCGAGGCCGATCTCACCGCAGGCGATGACTTCGGGCTCGGCGAGCAGGGCATCGAGGCGGGCGAGGACAGCGTCGTTGAGTTCTGGCGTGTTGTGCGGATAGACACCGGCGCTGGCGTAGAGGCGCGGTATGCCGGGCTTGCCGTTGAATTGGCGGCAGAGATCGAAGGCCTGGTGCATCTCGGCGGGGCCTTCGCCGATGCCGATGGAGAGGACGACGCCGATGCCGGCTTCGTGGGCGCGGCGGAGCATGGCTTCGCGGTCGTCGGTGTAGCGCGGGCTGTCGAGATGGGCGTGGGAATCGATGAGCAAGGGAAAATCTCCGGCATGCCCATGGCGAAGGAAGCCGAATGCGCCCTGAGCAGCAGAACAGACTGCGCGGCTACTTCAGCCGCGCACCGAGGGGGACATCTTCGAGAAATCCTGCGAGGACGGGCGCGCCGTCGGGAGGTAGCGAGGCCGCAAGCAACATGCCGTTGGACTCGAGACCGCGCATCTTGCGCGGGGCGAGGTTGGCGACGATG
>JBBIVH010000031.1:9864-20350 GCA_037439805.1 Acidobacteriaceae bacterium | reverse complement strand
CCAGTCTTTGCGTTTCGCGTCTGCGGTGAGGGTGAAGGCGCCTTTGCGCGTTCCAACAAGAACACGGACTGAACTCATGCTGACCTCCACGCGGCGATCGGGAGCGACTCTCGTTTGCCGCGACGTTTCTCTATGGGGAAGATGCAGATGTATTGTTGCCGAAGTGCGCACCGGCAAACAAGCCAAAAAGCTCCTGCGCGCGAAGCAAAGCTGTGCGCGAGCGAGCGATGCAATAGACTTGAGACGGGAACAACCTCATGCTCAAGCTATTTGGCGGCAAAGAAAAAGACCCGCAGGACGAGGGTGCGGCAGCGGAGCCAGGCGCAGAGAAATCCGGCTTTTTCAGCCGGATGAAGCAGGCAGTGACGCGGACGCGGGAGTCGTTCACCGCGAAGATTGACGACCTCGTCGCGCTCACGCGGACGGTAGACGAGGCGGCGCTGGAGGATCTGGAGTCGGCGCTGCTGACGAGCGACCTGGGCGTGCAGACGACAACGGAGATTCTGGACGCGCTGCGAGAACGGGCCAAGCGGCAGGCGATTGAAGGTGGCGCGGAGTTGCGCGTGCTGCTGAAAGAACAGATTCGAGCCATGCTGGAGGCTCCGCAGCGCGTGGTTCCGGAGCCGAATGCGCCGCCCAAGGTGACGTTCCTGGTGGGCGTGAACGGGACGGGCAAGACGACGACAAGCGGCAAGCTGGCGGCGTGGTACCGGGGCATGGGCAAGTCGGTGCTGCTGTGCGCGGCGGATACCTTTCGCGCGGCAGCGATTGAGCAGCTCGAGGTGTGGGCGGGGCGCAGCGGCGTGGAAATGGTGAAGACGCGGCAGGGTGGCGATCCGGCGGCGGTGCTGTATGACGCGGCGAGCGCAGCCAAAGCGCGGAAGATCGACGAGCTGATTGTGGACACGGCGGGGCGGCTGCACACGAAGACCGGCCTGATGGATGAGCTGGATAAGATGCGGCGGACGGCTGCGAAGCTGGTTCCGGGTGCTCCGCATGAGGTGCTGCTGGTGATGGACGCGACGACCGGCCAGAACGGACTGCAGCAGGCGCGGCTGTTTACGCAGGCGGCGGGCGTGACGGGGATTGTGCTCACGAAGCTCGATGGGACGGCGAAGGGCGGCATTGCAGTGGCGATTGCGCGGGAGCTGAGCCTGCCGGTGCGCTATGTGGGCGTGGGCGAGAAGATGGAAGACCTGCTGGAGTTTGACGCCGGGGCGTTTGTGGACGCGCTGGTGGGGTGACGGGCTGCGACACGGGCGGCCTTGAAGGGATTGAAGCAATGAAAATGAAGCTCCAGAACCAGATACTGGTCGTCAACATTTCAATCCTCGCCGGACTTGGTTTTGAGTACTTCCGCGGCGCGCAGGTTGTCGCAATTGCGATCAGCGCAGTGTTACTGCTGATACTTGTCAATGTGATCTTTTTGGTTCGCATGCAAAGTGCCAACAAGCCTCAATGAATTCACCGGATCAAGACCGTGGTTGGATGCAGCGCGCGCTGGAGTTGGCGCGGCGCGGTATCGGTGTGGCGTCGCCGAACCCGGTAGTGGGGTGCGTGATTCTGGACCGCGCGGGGCAGGTGGTGGGCGAGGGCTGGCACGAGTATGACCTGCGCGACCACGCCGAGGTTGTGGCCTTGCGTGAGGCGAAGCAGCATGCCGGCACGAACCAGAAAGAGGATCGGCTGAAGGGTGGAACAGCGTATGTGACGCTGGAGCCCTGCAATCACACCGGACGGACGGGGCCGTGCACCGAGGCGCTGATTGCGGCGGGGCTGGGGCGCGTGTTGGCGGCGACGATCGATCCGAATCCGCAGGTGGCGGGGCACGGCATGGACCACTTGCGTGGGGCGGGGCTTCGGACGGTTGTGGGCTTGTGCGAAAAGGAGGCGCGGCGGCTGAATGAAGGATTTGCGCGATGGAGCCAGAGCGGGCGCCCGTTTGTGCTGATGAAGGTGGCGATGACGCTGGATGGGCGGATTGCGCCTCCGGCCGGGATGCACGCCCAGCGCGAGCCCTACTGGATTACCTGCGAAGAGGCGCGGGCGGCGGTGCAGCCGCTGCGCTGGCAGGCCGATGCGGCACTGACGGGCGTGGACACGGTGCTGGCCGATGACCCGATGTTGACGGACCGGAGTGGCTTGAGGAGACGGCGACCGCTGCTGCGGGTCGTGCTGGACTCGGCGCTGCGGATGCCGCTGGACTCGAAGATGGTGCAGAGCGCGCAGGGGGACGTGGTCGTTTTCACGGTATCAAAGGACGAGGCGCGGGCTGACGCCCTGCGGACGCGGGGCGTGCGGGTGGAGGTACTGCCGGCCGAGGGCGGGCGCGTGCCGCTGGACCGCGTGCTGGAGATGCTGGGCGCGGAGGGCATTCTGACCGTGCTGACGGAAACCGGCACGCGGTTGAATACGGCGCTGCTGGCGGCGGGGCTGGTAGACCGGGTGCATCTGTTTGTGTCGCCGCAGATTATGGGGTCGGATGCGGTGCCGGCGTTTCGCGGGATGCCGCATTTTGTCCACATGGGACCGGTAGAAGTGGAACGCTACGGGAACGACCTGGGGCTGTGCTCGCTGCTGCGCGACCCGTGGCCTCCGCCGGCTGAGACGGCTTGATGCGCGCGGACGTGTTTTGGCGTCTAATAGAAGAAGTGCGGCTTGCCCCCGTCGTTTGGCAATTCTGAATCAAAGAGGTATCGAAGATGGCTGTATCTCCTGTCGTCACGGCCGTGGTTTCGCTGGTGGGATTGTGCGGCGTGCTGGCGTGGCGCGTGCGCGAGGGCCGGTCCGCGGTGACGATCAAGAAGCTGGTGATGCCGCCGGTGGGGATGGCGACGGGCTTCTCGATGTTTGCGATGCCAATGTTTCGTGTGCCGTGGAGTTGGGCGCTGGCGGCGTTTCTGATTGGCGCGATTGTGCTGGCGTATCCCCTGCTGCTGACATCAAGTCTGCGGCGCGATGGCGACACGATCATGATGAAGCGGTCGAGCGCGTTTTTTGCGGTGGTGATTGTGCTGGCGGCGGTGCGATATTTTGCGCGTGGCTACTTCGACCGGTTCATGACGCTGGAGCAGACAGGCGGGCTGTTCTTCATCCTGGCCTTCGGGATGATCCTGCGGTGGCGGCTGAAGCTGCTGTCGCTTTATCTGAAGCTGACGCGGCCGGAGATGACCTTGGGCGCAACGGTGGAAGAAGCGGTGGACTGAGCCACAACAATCACAAGATGATGGTGGGAAGGCAGAAGGCCCCGGAGTCCGTTCCGGGGCCTTGCTGTTAGAGCTCGTCGATCAACTTGGCGGCCTGGTTGAGAGCGTCCGCGATTTTCTGGATCAGCTCTGGGCTGGCGCTTTGGCGTGCGACGCGGGCCATGACGGCGCTGCGAAGGTTCATAAATGCCTTCATCAGTTCGGGCGAGCGACCGCGGCGAAACTGCTCGCCGGTGTGCTCGAGGCGCTGGAAAAGTTCGGCGACCCGCTCGCTGTTGGCGGCGAGGTGCTGGACTCCTTCGGGTGTGAGCGCGTAGACCTTCTTGCTGCCTTCGGTGGCTGAGACGGCAACGAGACCTTCTTCTTCCAGCATGGTCAGCGTGGGGTAGATAACGCCTGCGCTGGGTGTGTATCCACCGCCGAGGCGCTGCTCCATGGTCTTGATGAGCTGGTAGCCGTAGCTGGGCTGCTCGGAGAGCAGCTTGAGGATGGCGAGCTTGACGTCTCCGGCGTCAAAGAGGCGTTCCCTGCCCCCGCCAAAGCCGCGTCCGAAGCCTCCCTGGTGACCAAAACCGAATCCGAAGCCGCGGGCGAAGCCCTTCTGTCCGCGATGCCCCCAGCCGTGGCCCGCTCTCTGAGGGGCCTCGTCGGCAGGATTGCCCCAGCCATGACGACGGCAGGAATGGCCGGACTGTTCAGCGAAGATTTGTTCAAACATAGCGTATTCTCCTTTCGTACTACCTCAAGATATATCTTATTTATGCGGATGTCAATATGTTTTGAGATATATCTTTTGCTAAGCTAAGCGCGACGGAGTGTGAATTCCCTCCCCGGTTGATGTCTGCGGGCTGTGGCCGGACGGGACGGGGTGGCGGTTCCCTTAGAATCGAAGCATGTTTACGGGGATTATTGAGCAGACGGGGACGCTGGTGGGACTGACGGACCGGGGCGGGGTCCGGCGGATTACGGTGGAGGCTCCGGGAATCGCAGGGCGGCTGCGCGAGGGTGATTCGCTGGCCGTGAGTGGGGTGTGTCTTACGGCGCTGGATGTGAATCCGAGGTATTTCCACGCGGACCTTGCGAGAGAAACGCTGGAGAAGACCTCGCTGGGACATCTTGCCGCGGGCGCGAAGGTGAATCTGGAGCTGCCGACGGCGGCGGGGAGTCCGCTGGGCGGGCACGTGGTCCAGGGGCATGTGGATGGCTGCGGGGTGATGACGGCTCTCGAATCGGTGATTCCCGCGACGAGCCCGCAGTTTGATCGCGAGACAACGGACTGGACGCTGAAGGTGCGAGTGCCTGAGAACGCGCGGCAGTGGATGGTGCAGAAAGGCTCGGTGGCAATTGAGGGGATCAGCCTGACCATTGCGGATTTTGATGGTGAGACGGTGACGGTGGCGATTCTGCCCCTGACGTACCTGCGAACGAATCTGCATACACTCACTCCCGGCGCGCCGGTGAACGTTGAGGCGGATGTGCTGGTGAAGCTGGCTCATGCGCAGATGCAGGCGGTGAAAAAGCCCGAAGTCGAACTGACCGAGGCCTTACTTGTGGCACAGGGTTACTGACCACAATGCCACCTGGCGCAGTCCAGCTCAGGACTTGGTGCTTGAGTTCTCCTCTTTGCGAATCGCCGATTCGATGCGGTCCCAGAGGTCATCCTCCGGGGGATCAACAGGGATCAATTGACGCGCAGCGTCCGCAATGGTCTGCAAATCCGCAAGCAGGGCGCGGCAGCGGGGACAGTTTTTGAGGTGGGGATGGTTGCTGATGTCCTCGCCGGATGCAATCAGATCGGCCAGTTGATCCTGGAAGTCATCACAACTCATATCGCCGGGCTTGTGCGTCATTTCTGGCCGTCCTTTCGGCTGGCGGTACGAAGGGCGTCGCGGAGCTTGAGGCGTGCCTTGTGCAGCTGCGATTTGCTGTTGCCGATCGAGCACTCGAGCATGGAGGCAATCTCATTGTGCTCATACCCTTCAATGTCGTGTAAAACGAAGATGAGCCTGTAGCCGGCGGGAAGATCGGCGACGGCGCGTTCAAGCGCAAGCCGGTCGATCGAACCTGCCAGTGCGGGATCGGGTGCGCCAAAACTGCGGCCCGGACCCTCGTCCGGGGTCGGCTCCATGGCCTCGTCCAGCGACGTAAGCTGCAGACCTTTCTTACGAAGGTGCATGAGCACCACGTTCACCGCCAGCCGATGCAGCCATGTCGAGAAGGCGGAGTCGCCGCGAAAGGTTGCGATCTTCCGGTGCAGTTGCAGAAACGCTTCCTGAGTGAGGTCCTCCGCTTCAGCAACATTGTTGACCATGCGAAGGCAGAGGGAATAGACGCGGCGCTTGTGCAGCGCATACAGCTGAGCGAACGCCTGATGATCGCCGGCCTGCGCTCGGGGAAGCACGTCATCCACTGGCATGGATGCCGCGGGCGATTGATGCTGTGGCGATGCTTCGTTGCTTGAAACTGTCTCCCCGGATTGCTTCGTGCCTGATCGCTGCGCTCGCGGGAGCGAGGTGGTTCTGGGCATAGTCATCCTTTGTTGGCAACTGCGGCACATGAGCGAGCATGATGCTGCACCGCGCCTCTGACCTCGTTAGTATAAGGTGCAGTGGCAAGCATTGGGAAAGCCGCATTGCGACCGTGCATATCGTGCCGATTCAGTCGCTGACGGTGACACCCAAAGTAGCCGGGCGCAAGAATGCGCTGCGCAGTTGCGGGAGAGATGATCTTGACGAGAAGGCCGGTGGTGCGAAGGAGCATTCAGTGTTGGCTCGGCGTGCTGCTGACGGTTTGGCTCGCCTTGTGGGTCTTCACACCAACCAGCAATGCGCAGACACGCACTCAAATCGTCCATCGGCGCGCGGCCAGTAACGACACCTCGCCTGCAGCGGAAGTCTCCGGAACTGACTCATCGCCAGATCCCGCGTCTCTGCTGGCTGGCCTGCAGGTGATTCGTATTTCTTTCGAAGGCGTGTCTGCGGCGCGATTGGCGCCCCTGCCCGATCATCTTGCACAGACTACTGGCGCACCTCTCAGCGAAGCACGGCTCGCGACGAGTCTGCGTCAGCTCTATGCCACCGGCCTGTATGAAAGTGTTGAGGCGATAGGTGCTCCATCGGGGGACGGCGTTGCCGTAACGTTCCGCGGCAAGCCGGTCCACTTCGTCGGGCGCGTCTCTGTCGAAGGCGTTAAAGGCGCAACCCTGAATACGCAGCTCGAATACGCGAGCAGGCTCGCGGCAGGAACGCGATTCACGCCTGCGCGGCTGACGGATGGATTGGCGCAGATGCGCGCGATGCTCGCGGACAATGGCTTTCATGAGCCAGTCATTACGGACACCTTGACGGAGCATCCTGAAGAGCAGCTAGTAGATATTGCCTTCCATGTTGTCCCCGGTCCGCAGGCGCACGTTGGAGACGTGCAGGTCGCGGGCGACGCCGGAATGAGCGCGGATGAATTCAGACGGCTGGCAAAGCTGCGCCATGGCGCGCGCGTGGATCACGATACGACCAACCGCGCACTGGCGGGCGTTCTGAAACACTATCAAAAGAGAAATCATCTCGAGGCTGAGATCAAGCTCACTTCGCAAGCTTATGTCCCGAGAACCGACACATCCAATTTCAGCTTTTCCGCCAGCAGCGGCCCCATCGTTCGCGTGCATTTGGAGGGAGCCAGCATCGATCCGGACCGGCTCAAGCGTGCCGTGCCCATATACGAAGAAGGAACCGTAGACGAAGACCTTCTCAATGAGGGTGATCGCCGGCTGCGCAACTTCTTTCAGAGGCAAGGCTACTTCGACGTGAAGGTGACTCATCAGAGACTCACGCCACAAGCGAATGAAGTTGACATCGTGTTCCATGTCGAGCTCGGCGCAAGACGGCGGGTGGAGAAGGTCGGTGTATCGGGGAACCACTACTTTGACTCAGCCACGCTGAACGATCTGCTGAGTGTGCGTGCGGCGGACTACCTGGATCGCCATGGCAGCTACAGCCAGGCGCTGGTCTCGGCAGATGTGAGCGCCTTGGTGAGCGTCTATCGCAACAACGGGTTTTCCCAGGCAACTGTCAATCCCGCAGTGAGCGAGATAATGTCGCGCCGCGGAGCAACGAGCCACAAACCATCGGGGTTGTCCATCGTCTACAACCTTGTGGAAGGCGCGCAACAACGCGTGGGTGCGGTGAACTTTACCGGAAACGATCACGTGGCGACAAAGGATCTACTGGAGCTGATCAACACGGCGTCGGGTCAGTTGCTCTCGCCACAGAACCTTGCCGGCGACCGTGACGCCCTGCTCACGAACTATCTGGCGCGCGGTTTCGAGCAGGCGGATGTGACTGTTTCGCAGCAGCCCGACGCGAGCGATGGAGGCCGGGTGGATGTGACCTTTCACATTCAAGAAGGACAGCAGGTCTTCGTCCGCAACGTGCTGCTCACGGGACTTCACTTCACGCGCCCGTCTACTGTAGCGCGGGCCATTACTTTGCATCCTGGAGATCCTCTGAACCAATCAGCAATGGCCCAGACGCAAAGCAACCTCTATGACTTCGCATTGTTCAATGAAGTCCGGATGGCGACGCAAAACCCACGCGGAAGCGAACAGTTTAAGACTATCCTGGTGCAAACAACCGAGGCCCGGCGCTGGGCGCTCACCTACGGATTCGGGTTTGAGACGCAGACAGGCCAGCCGCAGAATAATTGCGCCGGCTTCAAGGTCACAGGCACGCCCTGCAATCCCAACGGCAAGACGGGGATCAGCCCGCGAGTTCTGGGCAGTGTTACGCGGAACAATCTGTTTGGCCGGGAGCAGTCTGCATCGATTCAGGGAACCTACGGCCTGCTGGAGCAGGAGATTAATCTCGTCTACCAAAATCCGCACTTCCACGGTAACCGCAACTTCGGCCTCACCTTCACAGGCGGATACGCGAACAGCCAGGACGTGACGACCTACGTCGCGTCCAAGCTGGATGCGGGCCTGCGCGTGACCGAGAACTTCAACTCGCCGAGCGCAGGAATCTCTCGCGCCAACACGTTCATTTATGAATTCGATTTTCGGCGCGTCAAAGTCGCATCCGATAGTCTGCAGGTGTACCCGGCGGCGATTCCTCAACTGGCTGCCGCAGTGCGCGTTGGAGGGCCAGGCTTCACTTGGATTCGCGACACACGCGATTCGCCTCTTGATGCGCACCGCGGAACGTACTTGAGCTTTCAGGAATTTATCTCCAACCACACCTTCGGAGCTGAAGCTCAGTTCAACCGCCTTGATGTTTCGCAATCAAATTATTTTGGCTTGGACCATGGAAGAATCGTGCTGGCGCGCAACACACGCTATGCGCAAGAGCGCGCCTACGGCCCGGCGTCCGACGAACTGATTCCTCTGCCGGAACGAATCTATGCCGGTGGCCCCATCTCGCTACGCGGCTTTTCGGTCAACGCCGCCGGCCCCCGCGATCCGGAGACAGGTTTTCCGATTGGCGGAGCGGGCGCCCTGATGAACAGCACTGAACTGCGCCTGCCTCCACCCAATCTGCCGTGGTTCGGCACCTCGCTGAGCTTTGTCGTCTTCCACGACATGGGCAACGTGTTCACGAATGCAGGAGATGCGTGGGCGAGCATCGCCCGCCTGCGACAACCCAATCGTGACGCCTGTAAAGTTCTGAACAACAGCGGCAACACGACGAACCTGAACAACCCGATTCCGGGCGGCCCCTCCACCTCCACGGGAGTCCAGGGTCAGTGCAGCTTTGACTACTTCTCGCATGAGCCGGGTCTGGGCTTGCGCTATCACACTCCGGTGGGTCCCATCCGGCTCGACTTCAGCTACAACTTGAATCCGCCCATCTTCCCTGTCAACATTGATTACTCGCTGGCGCGACCTGCATCTGAACCTCGTGTGGGCGAGGCGCGCCACTTCAACTTCATCTTCAGCCTGGGACAGACGTTCTGATGGCACGGCGCTGCATAAACGCAAGAAGGACAACCACGAGGCGGCTCGGGAGAACGCTCTTCGGCGCCTGCGCTGCCTTCGTCGTGTCTCATGCAGTGTTCGCGCAAAGTCAGCCAGTCGCACCCGTCGTTCTGGATCGCGTGGTCGCCGTCGTCAATAACGAAGCGATTCTTGCAAGTGATCTTGAAAATGAAGTCCATCTCTCTGCGCTCGAACCAGGTGGAAAATCTGGTACAACCGAGACACAACTCGACGCTCTGCAGCGGCTCATCAGCCGGGCGCTCATTCGGCAGCAGATGAATGAAGAAGGCGCTCAGGTGGATTCAATTACTCCGGCAGAAATCGCGGAGCGCCTGCAACAGCTGCGCAATGATTTGCCCGAGTGCTCCCGGTTCGGATGCAGGACAGATGCCGGATGGAACGAGTTCCTGCACAGCCACGACCTGACCGCAGATGAAGTCAACGACTATCTCCGTAACAGGCTGGCGATCCTGCACTTCATCGAGCTGCGCTTTCGTTCAGGAATCCGCATCTCGCACGAGGAGGTTGAAAGCTACTATCACGACATGCTCGTGCCGCAGTATGCGCAGGGTGAGAAGCCGCCTCCGGTTGACCAGGTCGAGCCGCGCATTGAGGAGATTCTTCTTCAACAACGCGTGAATGCGCTCTTTAGCGACTGGCTCGATAATCTTCGCAAGCAGGGCCAGATTGAAGTGCTGGACCCGCAACTGGAAGGCGCCATGACTGCTTCGACTTCGGGAGCTGGAACCCGATGAGCATACTGCCTGCGCTTGAAACAATGCGTCCGAAGCTGCGAATGCTAATCGCCGGGGGTGTCGCGCTTGCGGTCTTTGCGCTCATTGTGGCGGCGACAGTCATCTGGTTCAACTCCGCGTCCGGCGAAGACTTCGTACGTAGAAGGATGGTTGCGCGCCTTGAGGCTGCGCTGGGAGGCCGCATTGAGGTGCAGGCTTTCCATTGGCGATTGCTTCACCTGGAAGCAGACGCGGAAGGCGTAGTGGTTCACGGCCGAGAACGCGCAGAGGAGGCTCCTTATGCGAGCATCGATGCGTTGCGCATCCAGATTGGTATTCTCAACCTCTTGAGTCCGCACATCGAGCTGCGTACGCTGAACGTCGTTCATCCCGTCCTCCACATCATCGTGTATCCCGATGGAACGACCAACCAGCCAAAGCCGCGACGCCCGGCAACGCCGCAAAGGCCGATGCTGGATACATTTTTTGACTTGAAAGCGGGCACCATCACCGTGGAGCAAGGCGTGGTGGACTATGACAATCGAGCCGCCGCATTTGATTTTCAAAACCGTCAGGCTCCC
>JBBIVH010000031.1:0-9764 GCA_037439805.1 Acidobacteriaceae bacterium | reverse complement strand
CAGGGCGAGCTCGATATGCGCCTTCTCGAAGCCTTCACCGGCTTTCCGAATGCTCCGGAGGGCATCGCCCGCCTGCATATGGAGGCAAGCGGTTATGACGGCCAGTTCCACGTGGATGGGCCGGTCCATATTGAGGATGGAGCGTACGTTGCTCCGGGAATTGATGCGCGCGGGGTACGACTCGACGCGGTCGTACATGCCGATCCAAATCAGCTGATCATCCGGTCCGTAGTGGCGCGGCTCGCACAAGGCGGAGACCTGAAAGGCGAAGTCGCGCTCGACCACTGGCTCCCGCCTATCCCAGGGAGCACGGTACTGGAACAGGCGACTCCAACTCCGGCCAAGCATTTCTGGCAGCGCCGTAAGCGTCCACCTACGAAGCCCACGCCATCCGTGCCTTCCACACAACCATCGCCTCTTCTGGTCGATGGAAAGGTAAGCGCCCAGCTTGAAAACGTGCCGATCAACGCAATCATGGACATCGTGGGCAAAGGCCCTTTTGAGCGGATGGGCATGGTTGGACACATCGACGGACCTGCGACCGCAACGTGGACCAAGGGCGACGTGGGCACACTGGAAGTGGCAGCAAGACTGAACGTCTCCAGCCAGGGCCCATCTCCAGCCGGCGAAGTACCCGTCACCGGAATGATTGATGGCACCTACACGCAGAAGGACGGCGCTGTCGACCTTCGCGCGCTTCATCTTGCAATGCCGGGGAGTTCCGCCGATGCGCAAGGCCACCTCGGAGCCTTCCCGATGACGAGTCCGTCAGTGATTTCCATAGAGGTGCATTCACACAATCTTGCGGAGTTCGACAAGGTTCTGCGCGACATGGGGCTCGCGCGGGACGGCAAGACAGGCAGCGCGGCGCTGCCCGTCTCTCTCGGAGGTAGGGCAGATTTTTCAGGCACCTGGACCGGGTCGCTATTGGACCCCCATTTGAGCGGTGCGCTTTCTGCAAATGACCTGACGGTTGAAGTTCCTCGGCGCGCAACCGATGCGAAAGGCGCATCGACGTTCGTCCATCTCGATGGATTGCAGGCGAAAGGGAGCTACTCGGCAAACAGGATCGCAATTGACCGCGCAGACATGCGCCACGGCGAAGCCACACTACAAGCGAGCGGGAATCTGACCGCTGCGATGACGCGCACACCTGGCGTTCCGGGATTCGACGAGAACGCAGTAATCCATGCAAAAGTTGAAGCAAACCAACTCAAAGCGGACGATCTGCTGCCTCTGCTGGGGATGAGTCTTCCTGTGCACGGCCAGTTGAGCGGGACAATCCAGGCGGACGGGGTTCTCCACGCGCTCGAAGGCTCGGGCACACTGGAGCTCGACAAAGGGACTGTCTGGAATCAAGCAATAGCTCGTATCCGAGTGCAGGGCAAGCTGGCCAACCAGACTCTGCAGTTGAATGCGCTCAACATCAGCGATGGAGCGGCGAAGGCGACGGGAAGCGGGTCCTATAACCTGCAGACCCGTCAGTTCCAGGTGGAGGCGCGCGGCAGCAACATACAGCTCGCGCAGGTCCAGCGAGTGCAGGAATCCAACCTCGGCGCAAGCGGCATGCTGAACTTTCAGATCACGGGAAACGGTTCCCTCGACGATCCGCATCTGACCGGCTCGGGGACTCTACATTCTCTGATTGTGCGAGGAGAAGAGATTGGCGATGTGGACCTGACCGCGCGCACACAGAATCATGCGCTTCTGTATGACGTACAGACGCGCTTTGCATCCGCCATGCTGCAGGGGCATGGACAGACGGAACTCCGGGAGCCATTCGAGACAAAGACAACGGTGCAGCTCTCGCAGTTCGACATTGGCGCTCTGCTGAAGATGGCCCACGTGCAGGGTCTTTCCGGTAAGTCCTCGCTGGCCGGAACGATCCAGATTCAGGGTCCTTTGAGCAAGCCGCAGGATTTGCGTGGAGATGCGCTACTGCGCGCCGCGGAGTTGACGGTGAGTGGCGTGCATCTTCGCAGTGAGGGCCCGCTCCACGCCTCCCTTGCCGATGAAAGGATCGTGCTCGACCCGGTTCATATCACCGGCGAAGAAACGGATCTCCGCGCCGGAGGCACGATTGATCTGAAGGCCAGGCGGCAGCTCAATCTGGATGCGAATGGCGCAATCAATCTCAAGATGGCTGAGACTCTCGATCCCGATCTCACCGCAAGTGGGATGACGCGCTTTGAAGTCCAGGCGCGCGGAACGATGGAGAATCCGCGGCTGACAGGCCGTATTCAATTTGAAAATGCATCTCTGGCATTGCAGGACCTGCCCAACAGCCTGAGCCAGTTGCAGGGAACGCTGGTCTTTAATCAGAACCGACTTGAGGTCCAGTCGCTCACGGCGCGCACCGGCGGCGGCTCGCTGAGCGTAGGCGGCTACCTTGCATACCAAAACGGATTGTTTGCAGCGCTGAGCCTCACCGGCCAGGGGGTCAGAGTCCGTTATCCGGATGGGGTAAGCTCGCTGGCCGACGCGAATCTGCAACTTCAGGGCACACCGAACAGCCTCTTGCTGAGCGGCCGCGTGCTCGTCACCAGATTCACGGTGAGCCCGGATCTCGATATTGCAAGCCTTGCCAGCCAGGCTACGAAGGTCCAGCCGGTCATCCCCGCCGACTCCCCGTCCAATCACATCCGTCTCGACGTAAGAATTCAGTCGTCGCCGCAACTCAACTTTCAGAACGCTTACGCCAAGCTGGCCGGCGACATCGATCTGCGACTGCGCGGTACGCTGGCCACTCCCTCGCTGCTGGGCCGCATCTCGATTACCGAAGGCAGCGCCACCATTGCCGGAACACGCTATGACATGCAAAGGGGCGACATCACGTTTACAAACCCGGTGCGCATTGAGCCGACCATCGACTTGAACGCCTCAGCGCGGGTAGAAGACTACGACATCGCGCTGGGCATTCACGGCCCGCTGAATAAGATGTCGGTAACATATCGCAGCGATCCTCCACTGCCCGAATCCGACGTAGTGGCGCTCCTGGCTCTGGGTCGCACGCAGAACCAGGAGCGAATCTACACACAGCAGCAGGAGCAGCTTGCATCGAATCCCGCGACAGACGCCCTGCTCGGCGGCGCGCTCAACGCCACGGTCAGCAGCCGCGTGCAAAAGCTTTTTGGCGCCGGCTCAGTGAAAGTGGACCCCAGCTACCTCGGCCTGCTCGGCAACTCGACGACACGCATCACCGTAGAGGAGCAAGTGGGACGCTACGTCACGCTGACCTGGGCAACCGATGTGGATACTACCGCACAGCAGTTGCTGCAGGCAGAGATTGCCATCAATCGGCATGTCTCCCTGCTCATTGCGAGGGACGAGTCCGAAGTCTTTTCCATGGTCATCAAGGCGACCCGTCGCTATCGCTGAGAGCACTCGTACGTCTGCACTGAAGATTGCTCTGCGCGCCGTCTGCCTCTGCGGCAGCGATGACCGCTCCGCAAGCTTCAAGTACACTTGTGAGGGGGTGAAGGCAGTGGGCCTTGTGGCTAAAATGCGGACAACGCTGGAGATGATCAAGTGGGAGCACTCGATCTTCGCCCTGCCGTTTGCCCTCACCGCAACGATCCTGGCCGCAAATGGCCTGCCGACCCTGCGTACGCTCGGGTGGATACTTGCCGCGATGGTGACGGCGCGCTCCTCTGCAATGGCGTTTAACCGCTGGGCAGATGCCGAACTGGACGCCGCCAATCCACGCACCAAGAGCCGGGCCATTCCAGCCGGCCTGCTTACCCCTGAGTTTGTCCTGGGCTTCACCGTTCTGATGGCGCTTGCATTCGTCCTCTCAGCCGCGGAACTGAATCGGCTCACTTTGTACCTGTCGCCGCTTGTGCTGTTCGTTCTCCTGGGCTACAGCTACATGAAGCGAGTGACGCGCTGGTCGCATCTGGTGCTGGGGCTGGCGCTCGGACTCGCGCCCGCGGCGGCATGGATCGCCGTACGCGGAAGTCTGGACGCGCGCATCCTCGTGCTGACGGGGGCTGTAACGCTCTGGGTGGGCGGCTTCGACGTGCTCTACGCCTGCCAGGATTTTGACCATGATCGCACAGCCGGCCTGCACAGCCTTCCGCAGGCGGTTGGCATTCCCGCAGCATTCTGGGCAGCACGGCTGATGCATCTCGCTATGCTCTGCCTGCTTGTCTGGCTCGGCTTGCTCTTCCAATTCGGAGTTACCGGCTGGCTTGGCGTGGCTGCGGTAAGCCTGCTGCTTTCCTATGAACACTCCATTGTGTCTCCAAGGGATCTGCGGCGGCTCGACGCTGCCTTCTTCACAATGAACGGTGTCATTGCGATGGTGTTTCTTGGATTTGTCGCCACCGATCTGTGGCTGCGGAGGTAGGGCGGATGTCGGCTGAGACAGTTTCGCGTGAGGCCGCAGCGGCGCTCTGGTACGTTTCGCGCAGGCAAGGGCAGCTGCCGCGCGAAGCAATCGAAACTCAGGGCGAGGTTCCCGGCGGGAATGGATTGCGCGTCGGAATCCAGGGCGAACCCGGGTCGTTTAGTCATCAGGCAGCAAAGCAACTGATGGATACTTGCAGAGTCGTGCCGTTCACATTGTCTGCGGATGTGTTTGCGGCGCTTGCCAGCGAGCAGATCGATGCGGCCGTGATTCCGATCGAAAACAGCCTCGCGGGATCGGTGCTGGAACACTTTGACCTGCTGCTAAAGCATGACGTGTGCGTAGAACAGGAGACGCTGCTGCGGATTCATCACAACTTGATCGCACTCCCCGGCGTCGACATCTCTGGCATCGAGCGCGTCTTTTCACATCCCGTTGCGTTGGCGCAGTGCAGGCATTTTCTTGCCGATCATCCGCAGATGGAAGCGTTCTCGTTCTACGACACTGCCGGAAGCGTGAAACAGCTTGTCGAACTTCAGGACCGTCACGCGGGGGCCATTGCCAGCGAAGCGGCTGCGGCATACTACGGCGCGCAAATTCTTGAAGCGAACATTGAAGACAATCGCGAGAATTTCACGCGGTTCTTCCTGGTGCGCCGGCGCAACGATGCACTGACGCGGGCCGACGCCAACAAGGTCAGCATCGCATTCTCGGTGGAAAACCGGCCTGGCTCCCTGGTAGCCGCACTGGCCGATTTGTCGAGTCTCGGCACCAATCTCACGAAGATCGAGTCGCGGCCGGTCCACGGCAAGCCGTGGGAATACATCTTCTATGTGGATTGCCAGATACGAAATGCGGATGAGGTCGACCTCGCCCTCAAGGCGCTGACTCCGCACTGCGCCATGGTAAAGGAATTAGGCCGCTACCCTGAGGCCGCCCGGTAGCGGCCGAGCAGGCTTGCACAAAGCGCAAGGAAAACGCGGAGGGCCTTTTCGCATCTCCGCGTTTTTGCCCTGCTGGGTGCAACGGTCGCTGCTTAGAAGTGGTACGCCACGCCGACGGCCGGATAGAAGATGTTGTACCAGCGCTTGGTGCTCAACTGCGGATAACCCATATCCGGCACCTTGGTGATAAAGCTGCGAAACTCTGCGCGCAGGTCAAAACTGGGGCTGAGTTCGTAGGCGATACCGCCTCCGTACAGAATCCCGGGGCCCGTCTGCTGCTTCACGTCAAGGGAAGTCGTCGTTTGATCTCGAATGGGCAGGAAGATCAAAACGCCCGGTCCTCCCTCCACAAACGGGTTGTATTTCTTGTAGGTAAAGCTGCGGACGTAGGCGAATGAAATCTCCTGGGTGCGCGTGTTGACCAGGTAGTTGTTTGTGTTGCTGACGATGTAGTGAATCTTGTTTTCGTAGTCGATTCCGTAGTTGGCTTCCAGCGCGCTGGACGGCGTCAGCATGAAGCGGTAACTGAGCATCGCGCCGAAACCGCGGTTGGCGCTTACCTGGACATCGGTGGAAGAGGCCATAAACGGCTCCACGATGCCAGTCGCACTGATACTGATATCCTGCCTGCTCTCCTGAGCGCGACCCGCTGCCACACCCAAGGCCAGCAGAATTGTAAGAAAGGCGATCTTCTTCATTCGGTCAAGAACCTCGCGACTGCCCAACCGTCCGGCCGGCAACCAGCTTGTCGTTTCCGGTGCTCCGGTTGGTGCCGGGCCCCGCTCTCTGCATTGTAAATGGCCGGAACGGGTTACGGCGTACTGGCCCGATTCCGAAGGACACAGAGTCTTAGACTGCATGGAACGAAAAGGGGAGCAGACGACCGGATGTCCGCTTGGCGGCTCCCCTTGCGACTGTTAGCCCTGACGCTCCAGTTGATAGTAGAACGGCGCTCCCTGCTTTTGCGCAAGCGTGCGGACGGCGCGCAGAAAGGCCTGCGCGGCGTAGGAAAGTGCAGCCTGGCGACGGTGGACAAGGCGGAGAATGCGCTTGAACTCGAGCTCATCCACTTTAATGCGGACGAGGTCGCCGGTTTCAAGCTCACGGGCTACTGTAAGGTGCGGAACGAGGGCGACTCCATTTCCCATTGCTACGAATCGCTTGATCGCCTCGATGGTGGGCAGCTCGATGCGCATGTTGAGAGGCGTGCGAAAGCGCTGGAAGGTCTCGATGACCTTGCGGCGGAGCGGCGACGTGACATTGTGCGCGATGAAGTCTTCGCGTCCGAGTTCTGTGATGGAGACGCGGCTGGCGCGGGCGAGGGCGTGGCCAGGGCTTGCGATCAGGGCAAGGCTATCCGCGTAGACGGCGATGGTGCGGAACTGAGCTGGGTCTGGACGGAAAGAGATGACGCCAATCTCAAATGTGCGGAGGCTGAGCTCTTCCGGGATGCGGCTCGCCAGCATGCGGTGGACATTGACATGAACCTGCGGGAACTCGCGTCGAAACACGTCGATCACCGGCAGCAGGTACATGCAGGTGTACTCGTTCGCCGCGAGCTGGAGATGCCCGCGCTCAAGGTTCTTCAACTCATCCAGTGCGCTGGAGGCCTCGCGCCGGAGAGCGAGCAGACGCATGGCATATTCGCGAAGCAATTGGCCCGCTGCAGTGAGGGATCCGTCGCGCGCGGCGCGGTCAAAGAGGGTTTCTCCGACCGAGGCTTCGAGCTTGCGAATGACCTGACTGATGGCGGGCTGGGTGCGGTGCAGGCGCTGGGCGGCGCGGGAGAAGCTTCGTTCCTCCGCGACGGCCAAAAAGGTCTCAAGCTGGCTCAGGTCCATGGTTTACCTCGCATGATAGGTCGGCCCTGTCTATAATGCATTGTAATGGAATCTAAAAAAATAATAACTTTGCCTTATAGTACTTCCTTGAGAGAGAATAGTCGTGTTCGACAAGGTTTCCCCCGGCAGGCGCTTGTATGAGTTCAAAGTCAACGAATCATGTAGTCTTCTTCGACACCACTCTGCGCGACGGCGAGCAATCGCCGGGCTGCAGCATGACGACGCAGGAAAAGCTGACGATGGCCCATGCGCTGGAGGATCTGGGCGTGGACATCATTGAGGCGGGCTTTGCCATGGCGTCGGAGGGCGACTTTGCGGCGATCGCGACGATCACGCAGGCGATCCGGAAGCCGCGGATTGCGTCGCTTGCCCGCGCGAAGACGGAAGACATTGAGATGGCGGCGCGTGCGTTGCAGTTTGCGGACCGCGCGCGGATTCACGTTTTTCTGGCGTCGAGCGATCTGCATCTGGAATACAAGCTGAAGATTGGCCGGCAGGAGGCACTGGATCGCGCGGCGGAATCGGTGCGGTTGGCGCGCTCGATGGTGGACGATGTGGAGTTTTCGCCAGAGGATGCGACGCGGTCGGAACGCGACTTTCTGGTGGAGATGGTGCGCGTGGCGGTGGAAGCCGGTGCGACGACGATCAACATGCCGGACACGGTGGGCTACTCGACGCCGGAAGAGTACGGCGCGATGTTCCGCGAGGTGCGCGAGCGCATTCCGGCCATCGATGCGCAGGGTATTGTGCTTTCCTCGCACTGCCATGATGACCTGGGATTGGCAGCGGCGAACTCGCTGTCGGCCATCCAGAACGGGGCGCGGCAGGTGGAGTGCACGATCAACGGAATCGGCGAGCGTGCGGGCAACGCGTCGCTTGAAGAAATTGCCGCGGCGCTCTATGTGCGCTCGGACCGGTACGACATGCACTCGAGCATCAAGCTGGACAAGCTGTACCCGACGAGCGAAGTGCTCGGACAGATTATTACCTTTAAGCCGTCGCCTAACAAAGCGATTGTGGGCGCGAACGCTTTTGCCCATGAGTCGGGCATCCACCAGCACGGGATGCTGGCGAATCCGCTGTGCTACGAGATTATGACGCCAGGACTGGTCGGGGTTTCTCGCACACATCTGGTGCTGGGCAAGCACTCGGGGCGCGCGGCGCTGCGGCACAGGCTGGAACAACTGGGCTTCACGCTCGACCGCGAGGAGCTGCAGCAGGTGTACTACCGGTTTGTCGCGCTGGCAGACCGCAAGAAGAACATTTACGACCAGGATCTGATCGGACTCCTGCCGGATCCGATTCGCGAGCGCCGGAATATGCCGGTTGCGCAACTGGACTAATTTCACAAGCAAACAACAAGGCACAGACAACCACCACGAGAGAAGGAATGAAGCTGAAGATTCTAGTTGTCGCCGGTGACGGCATCGGGCCTGAAGTCACAAATGAAGCGGTCGCCGTGCTGCAGGAAGCGGCCGCGCTGGGCGGGCACACCCTCCACATAACAGAGCGTCGCATTGGCGGGGTGGCCATTTTGCAGGATGGCACGCCGCTGCCTGAAGACACGCTGAAGGAATCGCTGGCCAGCGACGCCGTGCTGCTGGGCGCGGTGGGCGGCAACGAGTTCAATTCCCTGCCCCCCGACAAGCGGCCAGAGGCGGGATTGCTGAAGATACGCGCGGAGCTGGGCGGATTTGCCAACCTGCGCCCGGCGTTCGCGTTCAAGGAGCTCACGGTCAATAGTCCCCTGCGGCCGGAGGTAGTTGACGGAGCCGACATCTTATTTGTGCGAGAACTGCTGGGCGGATTGTACTTCGGCAAGCCGCGCGAGTGGAATCGAACGAGCGGCGAAGCGTGGAATACGATGCGCTACACCAAAGACGAGGTGGCGCGCGTGGCGCGCGTCGCCTTCCAATTGGCGCAGAAACGCCGTAAAAAGGTGACGAGCGTCGATAAGGCGAATGTGCTGGAAGTTTCACAACTGTGGCGCGCGACGGTGGATGAGGTTGCGAAGGAGTTTCCGGACGTGACGCTGGAGCACCAGTATGTGGATGCCATGGCGATGCACCTGATGAATCAGCCGCGCAACTACGACGTCGTGGTCACAGAAAATCTCTTCGGCGATATTCTCTCCGACGAGGCCGCGGTGATTACGGGCTCGCTGGGGATGCTGCCCTCGGCCACGATTGGCGGCACGGTCAATCTTTATGAGCCGGTGCATGGCTCGGCGCCTGATATTGCGGGCAAGGGACTGGCAAATCCGCTGGGCGCGATTCTGACGGGCGCGCTGATTCTGCGCCATTCGGCAGGGCTGGAGACGGAGGCCGCGGCGATTGAGAACGCGGTGCGCAAGGTGCTGGAGCAGGGCTTCCGCACGCCGGATCTGGCGCGCAGCAATCCGCAGGGCTATCCGGTGCTCTCCACGAAAGAGATGGGCGCCAAAGTGCGCGAAACCGTGAAGGCGCTGCTGGTGAACGCATAACGCAAGACAACACACAGAGGATAACGGATGAGTTCCGAACCAAAGACACTTTTTGAAAAGGTCTGGGAGCAGCATGTGGTGGTGGAGCCGAAGGGCGAACCGACACTGCTCTACATCGACCTGCAACTGCTGCATGAGGTCACTTCCCC
>JBBIVH010000030.1:3334-20775 GCA_037439805.1 Acidobacteriaceae bacterium | reverse complement strand
CTTCCTGCTCGGCCTACTCTCCCTGATGGACGCAATCCTGGAGATCCCCATGAGCGACGTGCTGGAAGGCGTGGCGATTAGCCCCGAGATGCGCAGCGCCTTGATTGATCATCAGGGACCGATGTCCCTGCTCTACGACCTGATTCTCGCTGTCGAAGCCGGCGCGTGGGGAGCCACCATCCGCCTCTGTGAAGCCCTCCATCTCGATGGAGAGTTCGTTGCAGACGCCAGCTTCCAGGCAATCGAGTGGGCGCAATCCATCCTCACATCACCCTAGCTCCGCATCTCCTTCCTGCCGCCGCGCTACAATGGCCCCGTGCGTTGAACCCTGCCGGAGGAGACCTATGCGCAAACGCTGGACCGTGCTCGCCATTCTCGTCGTCGCCTTTCTCGCAGTCCTCGTCATCGTTCCATTCTTCGTCAATGCCGACTCTTTCCGGCCAGTTCTTCAGGAAAAAGCCTCCGCTGCACTGGGCCGGCAGGTCACGCTCGGCCACCTCAGCCTCTCCCTCTTCTCAGGCAGTTTGGAGGCAAGCGACATTGCCATTGCAGACGACCCCGCCTTCAGCACCGGTCCTTTTCTTTCCGCCCACAAGCTCGCCATCGGCGTTGAAGTCGCTCCCCTGCTCTTTCATCGGCAATTGCGCGTCACCAGTTTCGTCCTCGACTCGCCCAGGATCCAACTCATCCATGCAGCCAACGGCAAATGGAACTTCTCCTCGCTTGCCGGCTCATCCCGCGCGCCCTCGCAACAAAATGCCCCTCTGCCCGATCTCACAGTGGGCGAACTGCTCATCAAGAACGGCACGGCAACCCTCTCCTCGCTTCCCGCCACCGGCAAGCCGTTCGTCTATTCCAACCTCAATCTCACCGTGAAGCAGTTTTCGTTTCTGCATTCCGTGCCCTTTGATCTCTCCGCCAGCCTTCCCGCGGGCGGGTCGCTCACGCTCTCCGGCCAGGGTGGGCCGCTCTCCCAAAAAGACGCCGCCGATACCCCCTTCAACGCCACGCTGCAGCTGAAGCACTTCGATCCCGTCGCCGCGGGAGTCATCGAACCGGGTCAGGGAATCTCGATGCTCGCTGACGCAGACGCCAAGGTCAGCTCCGACGGAGACAACCTCTCCGCCAGCGGCAAAGTCACCGCATCCCGTCTCCAGCTCTCGCGCAGCGGCTCGCCTGCTCCGCATCCGGTGCAGGTTGACTTCACGGCGACCGACGACCTCGACGCGCGCTCGGGAAAGATTGCAGACCTCGCCATCCACACCGGCTCCGTCGCCGTTCACTCCTCCGGCTCGTTTCACCTCACGCCTCAGACCGTCCTGCTCAACCTCCACCTCAACGCGCCCAGTCTGCCCATCGATCAACTGGAAGAGCTTCTGCCCGTCGTCGGCATCCAACTCCCCTCCGGTTCCCAGTTGCGCGGAGGAACGCTCACCACCAGCCTCGCCATCTCCGGCCCGGCCACCGCGCTCAGCCTTGCCGGACCGGTCGAGATCGACAACACCCTCCTCGCCGGCTTTGACCTCGGTTCCCGCCTCCAGGGCCTCAATCTCTTTGGCAAGACCAATGGCGGCACGCAGATTCAGGTCATCCGCACGGACGTCAGCTCAACCCCTGCGCTCACTACCTTTTCCAACATCTTCGGCAATCTGCCCCAGATCGGCTCCGCCACCGGCAGCGGCACCTTCGCGCCCAGTGGAGCGCTCAATTTCCAGATGCAGGCAAAGATTACCTCTTCCAACACGGTCGGCGCGGTCGCCAATCAAGCCATCAACGTGCTGGGAGGCTTCCTCGGCAGCAAGTTTCAGAAGAACACCAGCAACGGCATCCCGCTCACCATCACGGGAACCGCGCAAAATCCAGTCATTCGCGCCAACATGGGCGCAATGTTCCGTTAGCTCGATTGAATCTGGAAATCTGAAGGAATGAACTCGATGCGGCTCCCGGCGGATTCAGCCTGCAGCCCGCACCAGCAGGCACGTCACATTGTCATGCCCGCCGGCTCTCTTGGCGGCTTCCACCAGGTTTGCGCACTGCTCCGCGAGACTGGCGTTGTTGCAAAGCATACTCTCGATGGCGGCATCAGTCAGTTCCCGCGTCAGCCCGTCCGTGCACAGCAGGAACGTATCGCCCGGCTCAAGCTCCAGAGCAAACACATCGGGAGTAACCCGGCTTTGCGTGCCCAGCGCGCGCGTGATTACATTCTTCAAAGGAGAGCGCAATGCCTCGGCGCGCGTCATGCGGCCAACACGCACCTGCTCTTCCACGAGTGAATGGTCCGCGGTAATCTGCTCCAGCCGTCCGTTGCGCAGCCGGTAGCAGCGGCTGTCGCCAATGTTCATCACCCACGCGTGGGACTCGCGCACGCCCAGCGCCACCATCGTGGTTCCCATGCCGCTTAGCCGGTGATTGCGCTGGCTCCGCGTGTAGATGGCCTCGTTCGCCGCCGCTATCGCGCGCTCCAGCAAATCAGGAAACGCCGCGCCATCCGCCTCATGCCCGGCCTCTTCCGTCAGCCGGAGAACTTCGTCCACAGCCAGCGAGCTTGCAATCTCGCCCGCCGCGGCGCCGCCCATCCCATCGCACACCAGATACACGCCATCTTCGTCAGAGTAGCCAAATGCGTCTTCATTCGAAGGCCGCTTCCGTCCTCTGTCGGTGATAGCTGAAGCCATGGAGCGGACAACCGCAGTGGCCACGATGGAACCCCCATCCACCAGTGTACACAGGCCTTCGGACTTCGCCAGCGCAATTTTCACCGCGCTAATGGACTGAAATCGGCGGCACGGGCCCATTTCCCGTCAGGTCGTACACCTGAATCAGTCCCTCATCCAGCACCGCCAGCCGCCTGCCCGAGGGCGAAATCGCCACATTCCCTCCCCCATCCAGCACCGGGCTCGCCGGCACGCGGACCACCACCTTCCCCGTGGCCGTGTCGTACACCTCCACCACCTGCCCCACCACATCGTCAAAGCTCAGCGGCGAATAGGCATCGATCGGGTGCGTCACAAACAGCGTCTCCCGCGCCATCCGCGATCCCTCCGGCGACATCACCAGAATCGGCCACACCTGATTCGGCGCCGTCGGCGCATCCCACTGCCTGCGTCCGTACATCCCCAACCCCACCAGCCGCCGGGTGCCATCCATGTTGCAGGCAGTCGCAACCAGTTGCTTCTGGGTCACAAAATCAATCCGCGGATCGCAAGCTGAATCCAGCGCCGCAACCGTCCGCGTTCCTCCCGCAAACTGGTTCAGGTCCAGCCGCCATTGCCGCATATTCGTCTGTGCCGTCTCCACGTAGCCCGTGGAATTGATGGGCAGATACACAGGATTGTGGACCCGGCTTACCAGAATCACCTGCCCGCTCGAACGCTGCAGCACGCGCAACACAATCTCCGCCGCGCCGGCCTCCGCCGGAGCATTCGCTTCTTCTGGCTGCTTTCCTGCTCCAGCCGCGGCATTGGCGTCTGAAGCAGGTTCGTGCGAGTCCGTCACGATGTACTGCTGGTCGGGATCCATCTCCATCCACAGCAGCGGACCGGGAAAGTGCAGCAGCGGCTTCAACGCCAGCGACGCATCGCCCACCTTCAGGTCGTTCTCGTCGCGCAGCAGAAAATGCCCATCCTTCAGCATCCACAGGTAGCGCGCGTGGTCGTGCAGCGTCCACAGCGCCTCGCTCTCCACCGTGCCCGCCGGCAGCCGCAACACCACCGCGCGAATCTGCCGCTCTTCTTCGTCCGAGTTTGCCGACCGGTGAATCAGTCCCGGCGCGTGAAACGTAAACAGCAGCCGGTTCTCATCCAGAAAATCCACAGACACCAGGCTCTGCCGCTGTCCCTGATAGTACGCACCCGGCGGATTGAACCCCAGCGGCTCCACCGCCACCGTCATCTCCGGCCGTTCGCTGGCCAGCATCCACGGCCGCTTCCCCGGCGGCGGCTCCTGCGCATCTTTCTTGTTCTTTCCGCCTGCGCCCCATGCCGGCGCGGACAGCATTGCCGCCGCACATGCCAGCGCCGCGCCCGCGCGCCAGCCTCTCATTCCTCTCACGAGCCCCACTCTCATCGGACTCCATTCTCGCCGATGCCGCGGCCTTTCCGCATCTCGCACTCCGCCGTCTCCTCTGTGCGAAAGTAAAAGAAGGCCATGCAACCACCCAACCCCCTCAACGCCCGCACCCGCCTGCTCGGCTATGGAGCGTGCGCCCTCGCGGGCTGCCTCTGGGGAACCGGCTTCTACTTTGGCCGTCTCGCGCTCAACGAGATGAGCGTCGAATCCATGGTCCTCTACCGTTTTCTCTTTGCCTGCATCGGCATGTTGCCCGTCGCCTTGCTGCACCGCGTCCGCCTCACCTGGCCGGAGACGCGCATCCTTCTCATCTCCGCCTTCTTCGGCATCCCCGTCCAGTTCCTCATTCAGTTCCACGGCCTCGCGCGCACCACTGTCAGCCACGCCTCCCTCATGGTCGGTTCAATGCCGGTTCTGCTCGGCGTTGCCGCTGCAATCTTTGCCGGCGAGCGCCTCGACGCCGCCGGTTGGCTGGCGCTCTTCGCTTCCACCGCCGGCGCTGCCCTCATCGTTCTCGGCGGGCACCGCGGCCCGGCCGCGCAAGGCGAGCCCTCGCTCACCGGCGACCTGCTCGTCGTTCTCTCCCTCTGCACTGCCCTCGCCTGGATTCTGCTCAGCAAGAAGCTCATGCGCACGCATAGCCCACCCGTCGTCACGGCCTATACGATCCTCTCGGGAACCGTGATGCTCGCCCTCTGGATTGTCGGACCCTGCCTCTTCAATCCATGGCGCGCCACGCCGCACCCGTGGCCCGCCTTCGCCCACGTCAGCCCAGTCGCCTGGACGGCTCTAGCCATCAGCGGACTCGCCTGCACCGCCACCACCACATTCCTCTGGAACTGGGGCATCCACCACGTGCCCGCGTCGCGCGCCGGCGTCTTTCTCAACATCGAGCCGGCACTGGGCTCATACCTCGGCGTCCGGCTCCTCGGCGAGCGCCTCGGTCCCCACGCCTTCGCCGGCGGAGCGCTCATCCTCGGCGCGGCCATCGTGCTCACCACCCGCGGCCACGAGCCGCAGCCTGAGTTCATCCTCGAATAGCTCGGAATCGCGCGATGGCTCACGCTCAACTCACCCTGCCCGCTGCCGATAATCATCTTGCCGCGACCGCGGCAGGAGATCCGGTTTGCCTCTCATTCAGTGGAACGATTCCCTCTCCGTCGGCGTCCGCACCATCGACGCCCAGCACAGGAAGCTCGTCGATACCCTCAACGAACTCCACCACGCCATGCTCGGCGGTCAGGCCCGGCAGATTACCGGCGCCATTCTGGAGAAGCTTCTTCAGTACACCCGCGATCACTTCAGTGCAGAAGAGGCGATGATGGCTACCGCCGCCTATCCCGGCCTCGAAGAGCACAAGCTGCGCCACATCGATCTCACCCGCCAGGTCGAAGGCTACATCGCCCGCTTTCAGCACGGCGAAATCACCCTCAACCTTCACCTGATGCACTTTTTGAGAGACTGGCTCACGCAGCACATCCAGCAGGAAGATCGCGGCTACGCGACGGCGATGCACGCCCGCGGCCTGCGCTGACGCCTACATCTCAAACGAGAGCTGCGCCGCGCCCCAGCCCGTCTGCGCCGCCTTGGGCTCCGACGCCAGGTCATACACCAGCCGCTCCAGCACCAGCCGCTTGTCCGGCGGAGACGACCGCAGTTCCAGGTCGGCCCGGGCAATCAGCCGCAGCGCGCGCGTCAACTCCCGCCGGCTCTTGTACCGCCGCGCCTGGCGAATCAAATCCTCGGCAGCAAACGGCGGAATCCGGAATCCCTGCCACAGCGCCTGCCAGATTGCCCGCGAATCCCGCACATTCTTTTCCAGAATCACCAGCATCTGCCGGAAGGTCCGCGCCAGCATGTAGAGATGCCCGATTGCCGCATCCTCGCCTGCATCCGAGCTGTTCAGCAGCCCATGCAGAATCGCCAGCGCCCGCGCGCGGTTGTGCTGGCTGATGGCGTCCGTCAGCTCGTAGAGAGACCGCTGCTTGGCCGCCAGCACCATCGTCTCCACATCGCCCAGCGTGATACGCCCTCGTCCCTCCGTGTAGAGCACCAGCTTTTCCAGCTCCGATGCAATCAGCATCATGTCCGCACCCAGCGCATCCACCAGCTCACGTGCCGCATCCGGCTCCAGCCGCGTTCCCGCCTCCTGCGCCGTCACGGCGGCCCAGCGCATCGCATCTTCCTCGCCCACGCGCGCCAGTTCCACCATGCCGCAGTGCGCGCCCAGCGTCTCCGCCAGCCGCTCATAGCGATTCTTGTCGTCCATCTCCATGCGTCGCACGTCGTTCGGAATCCGCACAAAGTCCGCGACGAACAGCAACACCGCCTGCGGGTTCGGCGACTTGAAGTAGCGCTCCAGCGCGGCAAACTCTTCCTTCTTCGCCCCGCGCGTATACAACTGCTTCACGTTGCGCACAAAGACTGCCTGGAACGGCGCCATCAGCGACGGCGTCTGCGCACGGTCCAGCACCTCAAAGATCGTCGTGCTCCCCAGATCAAGATCGGAAAGGCAGAAATCCCGCATCTCCTGCGGCACAAATCCCTTCAGCACCGCGGCGCGGCATCGGTCCAGCAGAAACGTCTCATCGCCCGCGAGCACATAGCCCGGCTTCAGAGCACCCTGCCCTGCAGCCGCAGCCTCCACCTCAGCCACAAAGCGGCCCACAGCTGTGAACCCCGCGCCCCAGCGCGCCCCGCTCACTGCTCTTTGCTCCGCTTTGGCATCTGCATGCTCATTCCGCTCCAGAATATCCGCCCGGACTGCTCGGCACCATCCTCATTTCTAGCGGGTGCCGACTTCCTCAATGGCGCCTTCTGCTACCCGCCCGCAAGCGAATCACCCGCTCGCCGCAGTCCGTCCCGTCTCCTACCTTCGTAACCATGCGCGACAGTCTTGCAGCAGCAGAACGATTGCGGTCCATCCAACGCCTTCTTAAACTGGCTCGGAAGGCTCTCCAGAGTTGGGCCCTCCCCCAATGAATGCGGCCGATGAGCGGCGTTCAGCACTCCATCGGCTGCTTTCACAGCCCCTCCAACACATCCGCCACCAGCGCCCGCGCAAAATCCCGCGAGAGCCGCTCCACTGCCGCCGGGCTTTCATCGATAAACGACGTCAGGTCCGTCGTGGATTGATACTGCTCCCGGAAAACGTAATTCTTGTTCTCGTACAGCACCTTGCCCTCTCGACCGGTAACCTGCACGGCTACGACCACGGTGAGCAGATAGCTCGACGACTGCTGCGTCGCGGTGTTGTAGGTCAGCGGAGCCACCACCTCCTGCAAAATCGTCCCATGCAGCACAACATCCGGATCGCTGCTCGCGTCCGGCGTCACCCGCAGCGCCGTCCGCTCCGTGAACTCGCGGATGACGGCATTCGTCATCGCCACTTCCGTGTGGTAGGTGTTTGTCTTTGTTGCGAACACCGGCACGGCCAGTGTCCTCGCATCCGGCGGCAGATGCGCCGCGGCCCCCAGCGTGTGATAGCCGCACCCCGCAACGCCAGCCAGCGCCAACAGCGCAGCCGCAAATCCGATCAAGCGCATGACTCATCTTACCGTGCGGTCGCAGCTCCCACCCACGCCACCACCAGCCGGCCCAGGTCGGCCGTGGACAGCCTCAACCCGTCCTCGCGGCCATCAAAAAATAGCGCATTCAGTTCCGTCGTACCCACCTGTTCCGCGCGTTGCAATCCGGCATGCCGCAGCTCCCGGTCCATCTCCTCCGGCGCAAAGAAAAGCTGCAGAGGCTCGCCTGCCGCTGCCACCCGCTGCGCCAGCCGGTCAAAGATTGCCCGGCGCGCCGGATTCAGCGACTCTGGCGTTAGCGCATAGTCAAAGCACACGCCAGTCCCCTGCGGCATCGCCGCAATCGCCGCCAGCGTCGCTCGAAAGGCCGCGCGCGTCAGATACGGCGTCACTCCCAGCCACGTGAAAAATGCAGGCGCAGCCAGATCAAACCCTGCCTCCGCCAGCCCCTCGCGCAGCCCCTTGTGTTCAAAGTCCAGCGGCACATACGTCAGGCTCCGCGGCGCGCAAATCCCAGCCTCCGCCAGCATCTCCCGCTTCCATTCCTGCGTCGCCGGAAAATCCACCTCGAAGACCCGCAGCGCAGGCAAAGGATTCCGATACGCAAAGGTATCCAGCCCCGCCCCCAGAACCGCATACTGCCGCACCCCCGCCTGCACCGCCTCCCGCAGCCGGTCCTCGGCAAACCGGCTTCGCGCTGCCATAAACGCTCGAAAGTCTCGCGCCACCGGATGCATCGCCCGTTCCATGTCGCGGGCATGGCCACCACCCAGCAGCGGCAGCGCAATCGGGTCCTCCAGAATCCGCGGATTCTCCATCAACTGGTGCGCCGCTCTCCGAATCGCCACCCGCAGCGCCGTCTTGCTCGCCTTGCCGCTTCGCATCAGGTCGAGTCTACATGCTCTCCCAAAATCCCCCTCCAGCGCGGCGTACCATGAGCGGTATGACTTCCATCGGAATGAGCTGGATTGGCTGGGCAATCCTCTCCGCACTCTTCGCCGCCGCCACCGCGCTCCTCGCCAAGGTCGGCGTTGCGCATGTGGACTCGAACCTCGCCACCGCCGTCCGCACCACCGTCGTCGTCGTCTTCGCCTGGGCCATCGCCATCGGCCTCGGCAAGCACGGCGAGATTCGCCTCCTCGACCGCCGCACCGTCTTCTTCCTCACTCTCAGCGGCCTCGCCACCGGACTCTCCTGGCTCTGCTACTTCCGCGCCCTGCAGCTCGGCCCCGCTTCGCGCGTCGCGCCCCTCGACAAGCTCAGCGTCCCCCTCGTCATGCTCTTCGCCTGGCTCCTGCTTGGCGAAAAGCTCACGGCTCCCGTCGTTGCCGGCGGCCTGCTCATCACCGCCGGAGCCATCGTCATGGTCCTCGGCTGAGTCCGCGCGCATCCTTATACTGGATGGAACGTCACCGCACTTTCTGAAAGGTTCCGTTGAGCCCGCAGTCTCTCCCCATTCGCCGCATCGTCCTCACCGGATTCATGGGCTCCGGCAAATCCACCGTCGGCCCGCTCGTCGCCCGGCGTCTCGGCTGGCGCTTTCTTGACGCCGACGACGTATTCGAAGCCGAGGCCGGCATGACCATCGCCGAGTTCTTCGCCCGCCACGGCGAGCCTGCCTTCCGAGACCGCGAGCACGCCACCATCGCGCGCCTCGCCACCAGCGACGCTCTCGTCCTCGCCCTCGGCGGCGGCGCCATCGAGCGCGCCGACACCCGCGCTCTGCTCCTCACCAGCCCCGGCACGCTGCTCGTCCATCTCGAGGTCACGCTCCCCACCACGCTCGCCCGCTGCCGCGGCACCGAGGCTACGCGCCCCATCCTCGCAGATCAGGCCAACCTCTCCGCCCGCTACCAGCGCCGGTTGCCGCTCTATCGCGCCGCCCACATCTCCATCGCCGTCGACGCACTCACGCCCGAACAGGTCGCCGACGCCATCCTTGCGGCCGCTGGCCTCTGACCACGCCGGACCTTCCCGCCCGGCGCCGCGCCTCCCGCCTTGGTATCATCGAATCAGGCGTTCAGCTCCCTGCCTCACGGCTCCCGCTGCGCACCCTTTTCCATGACTCCTGCCTCGCAAGCCGCAGCACCGGCCCACCTCGCCTCGCACGCCGAGCATCACGCGCACGCCACCCTCCACGCCCCGCGCCCCGGCGTCACCGCCCTGCTGCTGCAGGACTTTCGCGAACTCTTCAAAGTCCGCGTCACAGGCCTTGTCCTCGTCACAGGATGGGCGGGCTTCTACCTCGGCTCCATGCAGTCCGGCATCTCCACCCTCCAGCGCGGCCTGCTGGACACCCTCTTCGGCATCGGCCTCGTCTCCGCCGGCTCCGGCGCGCTCAACCAGGCCCTCGAACGCACCACCGACGCCCTGATGAAGCGCACCGCCGACCGACCGCTTCCCAGCGGACGCGTCCCGCTTTCCATCGGCATCCTTCTCGGCCTCGGCGCGCTTGGCCTTGGAGCGTGGTGGCTCCTGCTTCACACCAACCTGCTCACCGTCTCGCTGGCGCTGCTCACCGCCTTCAGCTACGTCGCCGTCTACACGCCCCTCAAGCGCGTCACTACCATGGCCACCTTCATCGGAGCGTTTCCCGGCGCGATGGGTCCCATGCTTGGCTGGACCGCCGCCCGCGGACGCATTGAGTGGCCGGCCGTCGCGCTCTTCGCCATCCTCTTCGTCTGGCAGTTCCCTCACTTCATGGCCATCGCCTGGATGTACCGCGACGAATACGCCCGCGCCGGCATTCGCATGTTGCCCGTCGTCCAGCCCGATGGCTGGTCCACCGTCGTCGAGGCGCTCTTCTACGCCATCGTCATGATTCCTGTCAGCCTTGCGCCCTGGCGTCTCGGCATGACCGGCCCCGCCTACGCCGTCATCGCCCTCGCCCTTGGCATCGTTTACCTCGCTTACACCATCCGCTTCACCCGCATTCTGCGCGATATTCCCCCTGAAGAAAGCCGCATGGTCGCACGCGATCTGCTCAAGGTCAGCGTCATCTATCTGCCCCTGCTGCTCACCTCGCTCATGCTTGGCGCCATCGCAAAACACTGAGGCTCGATGAACACCGTCGCCCCTGCTCCCGCATCCCGCTCCGGCTCACGCGCCGCCATCGCGGCCATCCTCGCCGTCAGCGCAGCCGCCACGCTCTTTCTCTTCTGGCTTATCTACATCCATCCCGCAGCGGACGCCGCCAGCACGCGCTTCGCATTCCTGCCCGGCCTCAACGCCGTCTTCAACGGCCTCAGCGCCACTGCGCTGCTCATCGGCTACATCTTCATCCGCGCCCGCCGCATCGCCGCCCATCGCGCGTCCATGATGACCGCCTTCGCCTTCTCCACCCTCTTCCTCATCGGCTACATCGCCCATCACGCCCTGCACGGCGATGTCCGCTACCCGCTCCACGCCGCCTTCCGCACCTTCTATCTTTCGCTGCTCGCCAGCCACATCATCCTGGCCACCGTCGCTCTGCCCCTCGTTCTCGTCACCTTCTTTTTCTCGCTCTCCGGCCGCATCCCCCAGCACCGCAAGGTCGCCCGCTGGACCTTCCCGCTCTGGCTTTACGTCTCCGTCACCGGCGTTCTCACCTTCGTCATGCTCCGCCTCGCGCAAGGATAACCATCGGCCATGCACGCTTCCCCTCGGACTCCCCTACCCGACGACGGCACACGGCAGCTTCTGCAGTGGGGCGGCTCCATGGTCGGCGCCGGATTGCTTTCCGGTCTCCTGCTGCTCACCGTCCTCGGCGGCTTCACGCCCACCGGAGCCACCACCAACACCGGTTGGTTCGCGCTCATCGTCGCTCTCATGTGCATCCCCTTCGGCAGCCTGTTGCTCATGCTCGGCATCGCCAAGTGGCTCCGCAACCGCTCCGTCAACCGCCGCAGCTAGCTCGTCGTTCCCGGTTTCTCATCCACCCTCTCGTCCATCGCACACAAATTGCGGTACACTTCGTTATCCATCGCCTCAGAACGCACAACCAAGTGTCCGCCTTCGGCAACACCCATCGCATCATCGGGAGGGTCCATGAAAGTCACCGACACCATCGCCACCGTACTCAAGAACAAGGCCATCAACACCATCCTCTCCATCACCCCGGAACAGACCGTCTACGAAGCTCTTGAGATCATGGCGCGCCACGATGTCGGCGCTCTGCTCGTCCTCTCCGACTCCCGCCTCGTCGGTATCCTCTCCGAGCGCGACTATGCCCGTAAAGGCATCCTCATGGGCCACGCCTCCAAAGAAACCCTCGTCCGCGACATCATGACCAGCCCCGTCACCTTCGTCTCGCCGCAGCAGACCGTCGATGAGTGCCTGACCATCATGACCCAGCACCACTTCCGCCATCTGCCCGTTGTACAGAGCGACGCCGTCATCGGCCTCATCTCCATCGGCGACCTCGTCAAATGGACCATCTCCGGGCAGGCGCACGCCATCGAGGCTCTCGAAGGCTACATCTCCGGCGCCTATCCCGCCTGATCGCGCCGCGAGCCACGGAAACTATTCGGCCGCGCCCATCAAGACGCGCCGCTGCTTCGTGCGCTACAGCGTGCGCTTGAACAGCGGCGTCGCCAGCAGAAGTGTCCCGATCCCAAAGGTGAACAGGAACAGAAGGTCCCCGTTGATCGCCGCGAATCCGCCGTCCTTCAGCAGGATCGCCTTGAAGCCGTGAATCGCATACGTGAAGGGGTCCACAATCGCAATCGCCCGCAGCCACGGAGGAAACGCGGCAATCGGATAAATGGCACCCGACGGGAAGAACAGCAGCGTATTCAGCACCCCGAACATCGCGCGCGGCACCAGCGGATCGTCCACCCGCACCATCATCAGGAACATCATTCCGTTGAACGCAATGGACGTTCCCAGAATCAGCGCAAGCAGTTGCACCAGCGCCGCCGGATGAAAAATGACGCCCAGCCCCGCCATCAACGACCCAATCACCGTCAGCGAGATCCCGCTCAGCACCGCCTTGATCGCACCGGCGATGTTCAGCCCCATCACCAGCTCCAGCTTGCTGATTGGCGTCACCAGGTAGCCCTCATGCACTCCGCGCGCCTTGTCGTCGATGTACAGCATGCCCCCGCCAATCATCACGGAGATATACATCGCCAGCGAAATCGAGCCCGCCAGAAGAAATTTCATATACTCCACAAACGGATAGAGCTCCACAATCTCCAGAGCAATGCTCTTCACCAGCCGTGGCTGAATCACCGGTTGATTCAGCGCATCCACCAGAGACTGCATCTCGCCCTCGATGCTGCCGCTCATGAACTGGTCCGAGTTATCGACCACCAGCCCCAGCCGCGGCGCATCCTGCGCATACACCCGCCGCGAAAACTGCGCCGGAATAATCACCGCCGCATCCACCTTGCCCTCGCGCACATCGTCCCGCGCCTGGTTCTCGTCCGTGTACTCCACCGCGTTGAACGTCGCGATATTCGCCGCCACCGAGTCAAACGCCTCGCGAACCTTCACCGACTCCGGTCCGTGGTCATAGTCCACAAACGCGACTCGCGCCCCGCGTATCTTTCCGCCGAATGCATTGCCGAGAATCACAAGCTGCACCAGCGGCAGCATCATCGACATGATCATCAGCACCGGCGAGCGGAAAAACTTCCGCATCTCGCGCTCAACGATGGCCCACATTCGGTTCATGCGTTGCCTCCCGGCCGCTGCGGCATCATAAACACAGACTTCACCTGCTCATCGCGCAACTGCCGCCCCGTGTAGTGCACAAACACATCGTCCAGCGACGTATTCTGCACACTCAGCGAGGTCAGTTGCTCGCCCATCGACGCCGCCATCTCCACCAGTTGCGTCGTCGTCTGCGAGCCATTCGACGTCAGCACGCGATATACACCCGCCGACTGCGACTGCACCTCCGTCACATCCGGCAGCGCCCGCAGCCGCTCCATCCACGCGTCAGACTCGCGCGCAAACTGCACCTCCACCACATTCGACCCCGGTACGCTCTGCTTCAGCTCCACCGGCGTCCCCAGTGCCACCAGCGTTCCGTGATCCACAATCGCGATCCGGTCGCACAGCCGGTCCGCCTCTTCCATGTAGTGCGTCGTCACCAGCATCGTCAGGTTGCGCGTCTTCTTCAGGTTGTTCAGCATCTCCCACACCGCGATGCGCGACACCGGATCAAGCCCCGTCGTCGGCTCATCCAGAAAAAAAATGCGCGGATCATGCACGAGTCCCCGCGCAATCTCCAGCCGCCGCCGCATGCCGCCGGAGAGTGTCTTCGTCTCCGCCTTGCGCCACTTCGTCAGATCCACCGCCTCCAGCACCTCGGCGATATTGCGCTCGCGCTGCTCCCGCGGCACGGAATAGAGCTTCGCGTAAATACTCAGATTCTCCTCAACTGTCAGATCCTGGTCGCTGGTCAGCGCCTGCGGAATCACCCCAATCGCCCGCCGCACCGCGTCCGCATCCTTCATCACGTCGTGCCCGGCCACCACCGCGCGCCCGCTCGTCACCGGAATCAGCGTCGTCATCATGCGAATCAGCGTGCTCTTGCCCGCTCCGTTCGGACCCAGCAGTCCGAAGATCTCGCCCTCCGCCACTGAAAAGCTCACGCCCTTCACCGCTTCAAACGCGCCATACTTCTTGACGATCTTCTCCACCGCAATCGCCGCCGGAGCCGCGCCGTTCCTGCCGCTCCCCGCAGTTGGACCGCCACCGCTCATTGCTTCACCAGCTTGCTCTTCGGGATGTACACCTCGGCGATCATTCCCGGCACAAACCGCTCGCCCGCATTCGGAATCAGCAGCTTGATCTGCACCGTCTTGATGTCCCGCTTGCGCCCGCCGTTGATGTCCCGCTGCGTGGCAAAGTCCGCCTCCGCCGACTTCACAATCACCTTGCCCCACACCGTCGCTCCGCTCGGCATCACCACCCGCAGGCTGTCGCCCAGTTGCACCGCATCGGCCTGCGTCTCCGGCAGAGGCGCATACACCCACGTCTGCGAAAGATCCATAATCGTCGCAATCGTGCCGCCCGCCGGAAGCACCTCGCCCTGCCGCGACGCCAGCACATTCACCGGTCCCGTCACCGGCGCATACACCTTTGCGTACCCCAGTTCCACCGACGCCTGGTCCTCCAGCGCCTGCGCATTCTGCAGTTGGCCCCGCGTCGAATCGACCGTGCGCTGCGAAACCACCGCCAGCAGCTCATGCGCCCGCGCCTGCTTCAGCGCCGCCTCGGCCGCCGCCACATTCTGCTGCGCCGCACGCACCGCCGCTTCATCCGCCGCCAGGCTCGTCACCGCGTCGTCCCGCGACTGCGCGCTTGCAATGCCCTGCTGCGCCAGCGCCACAATCCGCGTCGTGTCCGCCTTCTGGTGGTCCAGATTCGCCTGCGCCTGGGCCAGCGCCGCATGCGCCGCCTGCAACTGCGCAGCAGCGTTCACCGCCGCATTCGATACCTCGCCCGCGTTCTGCCGCTGCGTCTCCTGCGTCTCATGCAGCTTGGATTGGCTGCTCTCCACTGTCGCCTGCGCAGCCTTGTGCGCCGCTGCCAGGTCGTCGCTCTCAATCACCGCTACCAGTTGCCCGGCCTGCACCTGCTGCCCTTCATCCACGGCCAGCGTCTCCACGCGCCCCGGAATCTTTGCGCTCACCATCACTTCATTCGCATCGACTGTCCCAATCAGCCTCAAATCGCCGGAGACTCGCGCCGTCAGCAGATACCAGACCAGCGACCCCAGCAGCAACACCCCAAGAATAAGAAACACTCGATTACGCGCGTTCATTCTTCCTCCGCATCCCCATCCAATCCGCCTTCACCTCCGGCATCGGCGAATCCCCAAGCACCCGCGCAGCCAGCTCCCCGCCGCGGCTCCGGTCCACAAACACCGCCTGCCCCAGAAACTCCACCAGCGCCACTCGCCGCTCCGCCAGCGATTCCGGCGCCATCGGCTCAAACGGCAGCATCATCCGCCACACTGGCGCGCTCAGGAAATAAAAGACGTTTGCCCCCAGCGCAGCCAACTCCATCTGCAGCCAGTCCGCGCGGATCAGCTCGCCCGTCTCCATCCCCTCCCGCAGCGTCGCCTGGTACATCGCCTGCAACGGCGCAAAGACCTTTTCCACCAGCAGCGGCATCGCCGCCGACTCGCCCTTGTGGTGCCGCATCATCTCGTGCTGCATCAGGCTCTGAAACTCCTGCTGCGCCAGAATCCGGTCAAAGTGGTCCAGCGCCGCCCGCAGCAGCCGCTCTCCCGGCGTCGCCGCGCGCCGCATCACGCGCAGTGAGCGGTCCCGAATCTTGTCCGAGATCAGCTCCACCGCCGCCAGGTACAGGTTGTCCTTGCTCTCAAAGTAGTAGTAGAGAAGAGCCTTGTTCACGCCCGCCGCGGTGGCAATCCGCTCCGTCCGCGCCCCCACCAGACCAAAGGCGCTGAACTCCTGAAGAGCAGCTTCGAGAATCCGGCTCCGCGTCTCCGTGGCCCGGTCCGTATGGGGTCGTAACGTGGGGTTCGCCATAGCTTAACTAACCAGTTAGTAAATTAACCCCAACGCCCAACTGAACGCAACAAGAAAATCGAAAGAACCAAATAAACATACACATAATCAATTTATTATCTTTCACTTATGAGATTTTTCCTCAATATATTTCTAACGTTTTCAATCGCCCCATTCCAGCCAATTTCCACAGGCGATTCAAGCGACAACATCCAAATGATGGTCCCCCTCTACCCCATCCCAGCCCTGATCGCCTCCCGTCCTCCGCTCGCCCGCGGTGCCCTTTTCCGGACCATCCTCGTCGCTCTCCAGTCCTCGCTCCGGCGCATCGCCGTTGCCCGAATAGGTGTCGTCTCCCAGCCGCGCCACGGCCTCCAGAGTCTCGTCCAGCGGATGCACGCTCTCCCGCTCCAGCGCGCTCACCACTCTCACAGCTCGAACCCCCGGAATCGGACCAATCTCCATGCCTTCGCCTTCTCGACCGCCCTCCAACGGTGCATCGGCAGAAACCCCGCGGGCTTGAATCAGCGGTCTCATCACCCGCACCACCGCGCCGCGCCGGTTGCTACACTGGGGCCATGATCGACGAACAGGAGTTCCGCCGCGCCGCCGAAGGCGCACTCGATGCCCTCAAGCGCCGCCTCATCGCCCGCGAAGAAGAAGAAGATGCTGACTTCGAGGTCGAGGAGCAGAACGGCGTCCTCAACGTGCTCTTCGAGGAGCCTGCGGGCAAGTTCGTCATTACGCCCAACACACCCGTCCGCCAGATATGGATCTCCGCCCTCGCCACCAGCTTCAAGCTCGACTGGGACGCCGCCTCGGCAGCCTTCGTCCTGCACCGCACCGGCGAGTCGCTCGACGCCCTCCTCGACCGCCTCATCCAGGATCACGCCCGCCGCTGACCGCGCCCGGCCTCACCCCCGCGCGTACTGGTAGAAGCCCCGGCCCGACTTGCGCCCCAGCCAGCCCGCATCCACCATCCGCACCAGCAGCGGGCAGGGCCGATACTTCGGGTCGCCCATCCCCTCCTGCAGCACGCGCAGAATATCCACGCACACATCCAGTCCAATGAAATCCGCCAGCGTCAGCGGTCCCATTGGGTGCGCCATCCCCAGCTTGAACACCTGGTCCACCGCCTCCGCCGTCGCCACGCCCTCCATCACCGCAAAGGCTGCTTCGTTAATCAACGGCATCAGAACGCGGTTCGACACAAACCCCGGCGCATCGTTCACCTCCACCGGCGTCTTGCCCAGCCGCACCGCCAGTGCCTGCACCGCGGCAAACGTCGCATCGCTCGTTGCCAGCCCGCGCACCACCTCCACCAGTGCCATCACCGGCACAGGATTAAAGAAGTGCATCCCGATGACCTGCGCAGGCC
>JBBIVH010000030.1:0-3234 GCA_037439805.1 Acidobacteriaceae bacterium | reverse complement strand
ATCCCCGATCCCATCGTGCCCGCGCCGACTACGCCTACAGTCGTGAACTCGCCCATCGCCGCTCCACTCCCCTCTTACCCCTCGGGAGTGTAGCAGGCATCCGCCGCCCGGCGCAGCGACGAACAGCCACCGCGCCCAGTCAACCAAACCAGCTTCGCTCAGTTCTGCTGTGGCTCGGTCGCGGCCAGTCGCATGTTTTCGTTCAGCGTCAGAATCAGCGGCGTCCCTGCATCCAGCGTCGCCTGCGGATGGCTCACCAGCAGATGCGCCGTCACCAGCCCCGCCCCGATCAGCCCGCCTGCCAGCGCGCCCACCGGCCCGCCGAGATACGCGCCAGCCGCAACGCCTGTGCCCACCGCTCCGCCATACTCAATGCTGTCGCGGCGCACCTGTGAACCCGGCCCCACCATCCCCTCGGCATGAACCATGTTCTTCGACACCGGCGCACCTGTCACCGTCGCGTCCAGCCGGTAGACCTTGCCGCCAGGCAGCTTCACCTTCTCCGGTCGCAGTTGCAGCGATCCATACGTTGCAAAGTGCCCCGCAGAAGCATGCACCACCGTGCCGTCAATCTCGGAGCCGGCGGGAATCAGCACCTGGTCGCCCGAAAGCACGTCCGTCGCCACCGTGCTGCTGAAGGCTTCGCCCGCCTCACTGAAGTTGCTTGAGAGGTCCTGCGTCAGCCGCACGCGAATCGACGTGCCCTCGCCCAGCACATCAGGCGGCAGTGGCGCAGGATGCACAATGTCGCTGTCCGGATCGGTCGCCGTCGCGCGCTCCATCAACTGCGGCTCCGCCCGCTTCACTGTCGGCGGCGCAGCCTGCCCTACCACCACAAGGCCGGCGTCCGTGCCGTCCACCTGCGCAGGTCCCGTCGCAACTCTCAGCGCGCTCGCCGTTGTCTGCGGCGCTGCCTGCGTCTGGCTCGCGCCAGAGACCGCCTCCGTCCCCGCGCGATGCGCCGCCGAGGGCTTGGCGATCTTGATCTCCGGCGCAGTCGTCGTCACAATCGCGTCGTCCGCCGGGGGATGCGAAACGCCCTCATAGGAATCCGTCGAACTCGCCTGTTGCGCGTGCAGTCCTGCCGTCATCGCGACAACCAAAATACCTGTCATAAGCCAGCGGCTCATTGCATTGCTCCTTCGCGCAGAACAGTCTCCCCCTGTTTGGACCCACTCCGCGCCTGAATGTTTCCGGCCGCATCCGCTCCGGCTCTGCGCCGGGCAAACTTAGCCCAACTTAATGCTATCGCGCGGCTGCGTACACAACGCATCGCCCACCACGCCCATGTGCCCATTCAGGGACGAATCAGAGACGACACCCTCCCAACGCGCACACCCGCTCTGCCTGCCGAATCGCCGTGTGACCGCGGCCACACCGTCCGCCACCGCCTCATTTGCTAAAATCCCTACGGAACTTAAAGATTTTTTCCTTTCTGGACGGTCAGGAGTTTTTCCCCACGTGCAAGGCTTTCTGGAATCGATTCGAAGCACCGCCGGAGTCGCCATCGCCGTGGACCGCCGTCCCAAACTGAATGCCAGGCTGCACCACCACATTGTGAGGAATGATATGACTGAGATTGTTGCGATTCGCGCGCGTGAGGTTCTCGACTCCCGCGGCAATCCCACCGTGGAAGCGGATGTAATTCTGGAGAGCGGCGCCATGGGCCGCGCCATCGTGCCTTCGGGCGCTTCCACCGGCGAGCATGAGGCCGTGGAGCTGCGCGACGGCGACAAAAGCCACTACCTCGGCAAGGGCGTCCTGCAGGCCGTCGCCAACGTCGAGTCGATCATCGCTCCCGAACTCGAAGGCCTCGATGCCGCCAACCAGCGCCTCATCGACCAGACCATGATCGCCCTCGACGGCACGCCCAACAAGGGTAAGCTCGGCGCCAACGCCATCCTCGCCGTCTCCATGGCCGCCACCCGCGCCGTAGCGCAGACCCTCGAGGTTCCTCTCTACCGCTACCTCGGCGGCATCAACGCCTGCATTCTGCCCACGCCCATGCTCAACGTCCTCAACGGCGGCGCGCATGCCGACTCCAACGTCGACTTCCAGGAATTCATGATTATGCCCGTCGGCGCCGAGCGCTTCAGCGAAGCTCTGCGCTGGGCCGCTGAAACCTTCCACACCCTCAAGAGCGTGCTCAAGAAAAAGGGTTACAACACCGCCGTCGGCGACGAAGGCGGCTTTGCTCCCTCGCTCAAGTCCAACAGCGAAGCCATCGACCTCATCCTCGAAGCCATCGAGCTGGCCGGCTACACACCCGGCGAGCAGATCGCCATCGCCCTCGATCCCGCCTCCAGCGAGTTCTACGACAAGGACAAGAACAAGTATGTCTTCAAGAAGAGCGACAAACGCGAGCTCACCAGCGAGCAGATGGTCGCCTTCTACGAAGACTGGGTTCGTCAGTATCCCATCGTCTCCCTCGAAGACGGCCTCGCCGAAGACGACTGGGCGGGCTGGCGCGTTCTCACCGACAAGCTTGGCCAGAAGATTCAGCTCGTCGGAGACGATCTCTTCGTCACCAACGTCAAGCGTCTCCAGCGCGGCATTGAAGAGGGCGTGGGCAATTCCATCCTCATCAAGGTCAACCAGATTGGCACCATCACCGAAACCCTCGACGCCATCGAGCTCGGCCGTCGCTACGGCTACACCTCGGTCATGAGCCACCGCTCCGGCGAAAGCGAAGACACCTTCATCGCCGACCTTGCCGTCGCCACCGGCGTCGGCCAGATTAAGACCGGCTCAGTCAGCCGCACCGATCGCATCGCCAAGTACAACCAGCTCCTGCGCATCGAAGAAGAACTCGGCGCCGGCGCCGTCTTCCTCGGCCTCGAAGGCCTCAACTTCAACGACTAGCACCCGACCAGCCGATGCAGAGGGTGAGACACCCAACCCGCTCATCCTCTGCCGGCGAACAACGCAAGTTCCTCGGTGCTAACTCCCCGCGCAACCTGCTAACACGCCAACGCCGCAAACTCCGCTAGCCCCGCTAGCTCCGCCACTCAAGGAACCGCCTGTGACCAGGAAACCCCTCGTTCTCACCATCCTCGACGGATGGGGCTACCGCGCCGAAACCGCCAACAATGCCATCGCGCTCGCCCGCAAGCCCAACTACGACAAGTTGCTGCGCGAGTTTCCCAACACTCTCATCCGCGCCTCCGAGCACTTCGTCGGCCTGCCCGACGGCCAGATGGGCAACAGCGAAGTCGGCCACCTCAACATCGGCGC
>JBBIVH010000029.1:18032-20818 GCA_037439805.1 Acidobacteriaceae bacterium | reverse complement strand
CGACAATCTGGTGGACTCCGACAAGCTGGCGCGCTGGCTGCGGCTCGGCAGCAATTTTCCGGTCGGCGGCAAACGGCAGGAGTACGGCGTACAGAATGTTCCCACCGGCTTCGGGCTGATGTTCGGCGCGGGCGCACTTTCAGGACTGCTCGGCATTGGATCGGGCGCGGTCAAGGTGATTGCGATGGACCGCGCGATGAAGATTCCTTTCAAAGTCTCCGCCACCACCAGCAACTTCATGATCGGCGTCACCGCAGCGGCTAGCGCCGGGGTTTATCTCAGTCGCGGTTACATTGACCCACGCGTGGCCATGCCGGTGATGCTCGGCGTGCTGGCGGGCGCATTTCTGGGAACACGGGTGCTCGTTCATGCTCCAGTGCGCTTGTTGCGCATCATCTTTGGGCTGGTGATCGCAGTGCTGGCGATCGAAATGATTGTCAACGGCATCACGGGGAAGGTGTAGGCCTATGGACGACACGCGCCTGGAAAGTTTCATCGGCAACCTGCTGCGCGCTGGCGTGCTGCTGGCTGCAGCCGTGGTGCTGGCGGGCGGCTTGTTTTATCTGGGGCAGCACCATGCTGACCTTGTCGCATACCGCCATTTCGCCGTGGAAGGCATGCAGCTCCGTTCACTCACTGGGATCTGGCTGCTGGCCCTGCACGGCAGCAGCGTCGGGTTGATTCAATTGGGCCTGGTGCTGCTGATCGCCACGCCAGTGGCGCGCGTCGTGATGGCGGCCGCGGGTTTCTTCCTCGAGCACGACCGTCTCTATGTGATCATCAGCCTGATTGTGCTGACGGTGCTGCTTTTCAGCCTGCTCGACGGGCACTGAAGCGGCTTCAACGCTAGGCCAGATCGCCGCCTTTGCCGATGTCCATGGAAGGCGAGATGGGGTTGCTCTCATCGATGTACTCTTCGATGACCTTGTTCAAGAGCCCCTTGGCTTCGAGGATGAACTCGACCGCGTCGCGCGCCGCGCCGTATCCGCCTGCGTTCGGCGTTACATAGTGCGCTTCGTCCTTCACCTGCTTCCGGGCATTCGCCACCGCCACCGCAAAGCCGCACTCGCGCATCACAGGGAGGTCGATGACGTCATCGCCAACGTAGGCGATCTCATCAATCGTCACGCCTTCCTTGGCCATGATCTCGCGCACGGGCCGCATCTTGAAGGCTTCGCCCATATAAACGAATTCGAGCTTCAAATCGCGCGCGCGCGTCGCCACCGTCTCGCTGATGCGCTTAGTGATGACTCCGCATTTCATGCCGCCCAGCCGGGCCAGCGAGATGGCGGTACCGTCGTGCGCGCTGTAGCCCTTGGCCTCGGTCATCGTCGCGGAATTTACTCCAAACCCAATTTGTCCGCCCTTCTGATCCAACTGCGCCTGCCTGTCCGCGCTGGCCGCCGTGGGCGCAGGCGAGGGCACCAGCCAGATGGTTCCGTCGGTAAACACTCCGTCGACATCGAAGAGAATAATCTTGATCCGCCTGGCGCGGTCTTCCGCACTGAGAGTCATACCCCAATTTTACCCGCTGCAATTCCCCGCCCCATCCGTGACAATGGAGCGATGGAACCCAGGGATTCCGCGCCGCCACCCGCTCTCGCGCCGGAGGATTACTACTTCGATGGCGACTTCGTGGTCTTTACCGAGGCCTATCATCTCAAGCGCGGCTCCTGCTGCGGCTCAGGCTGCCGCCATTGCCCTTATGGCAATGCTCCCGGGAACCGAGAGTCAGAACCTGAACTCCGCTGAAATAGCTTGCCGGAATTTTTGTCGTGCAATCGCCGCGGCCACGTTGTACGATGCGGCGCGTGGTCAGGCGTTGTGTTCCGATGCAACGAAACGGAGCGCGGCTGCGAGGACCCTCGCGCGGTTTCGCGGAGGCAGCGCCCATCCGGCGCGATCCGGTCTGCGCGGTGCGCGACAGATTAGGAGGGACGCATGCATCTCCTCTGGTGGATTCTAGTGGGCCTGATCGCCGGCTGGGCGACGGGCAAGATCATGAAAGGCGGCGGCTACGGATTCTTTGCCGATGTCGCTCTGGGCATCGTGGGCGCACTAGTCGGCGGCTTTCTTGCCCGCATGCTTGGCCTTGCAGGCTCAGGAGGAATGATTTACACGATCCTGATCGCCCTCGGCGGATCGGTTCTCGTGGTCTTCCTATTCCGGCTGGTCACGAAGAAAAAGGGCTGACCGCAGTTCTCACACCTGATCCAGACGCAGGTCTGTGGAAGGCCTGCGACCCCGTCGAGCATCCTTCGTCGCGGTGACGGATTTTGTGTGTTCAGGAACCCGCGCAGGCGCTCCATGCATTCGCGACCAGACATTTATAGGACTGCCAAATTTTCCGCTTGCAATCGCGTGTCCGGCATGTTAACGATTAAGTCAATATCTTACTGGTAGCTACCCGCCGGATGGATGACGACGGGCAGGATCCGGAGTGAGCACATGATGAAGATTGGCACAACGATTCGCGCGCACCGCCTGCAGAAAGGTCTCTCGCAGGGCGATATCGAAAAGAAGACCGGGCTGCTGCGCTGCTACCTTTCCCGCGTTGAAAATGGACACACCGTGCCATCGCTGGACACGCTCTCGAAGATTGCGGTCGCGCTTGACCTGCCCATCTCGCAGTTTTTCTCTGAGGATGCGGCCGGCCGGCCGCTGAATACGCAGACGCTTTCTGACGACGAACTGCGTTTCCTCACGCAGATCCGGCGCTACTCCGCAAACCTGAATGAAAGCGACCGCAAGCTGCTTCTGGCGATGGTGAAAAAGTTCGCGGCGAC
>JBBIVH010000029.1:0-17932 GCA_037439805.1 Acidobacteriaceae bacterium | reverse complement strand
GCCGAATGAACCGAGAAGCCGATGTAGCGAATCTTGCCTTCCTTCTTCGCGGCCTCCATCGTTTCCATGGCGCCGCCGGGGCCCAGCACTGTGTCGAGGTCTGTCATCTTCGTCAACGCGTGGAACTGGTACAGGTCCACGTGGTCGGTCTGCAGCAGGCGCAGTGACTCATCCAGTTGCTTCTGCGAGTCTTCCTTCTTGCGGCCCTCGGTCTTGCAGGCCAGAAAGCAGTTTTTGCGATACGGCGCCAGGGCCGGCCCAAGCCGCTCCTGCGCATTGCCATAGCTGGGCGCAACGTCAAAGTAGTTGATGCCGCGATCCACAGCTTCGGCAACAATGTTGCCGGCGTCGGTCGTTGATTCATTCATCACTACGATTCCGCCAAAGCCGATGATGGAAAGCTGTTCGCCGGTGCGGCCGAGTGTGCGGCGGGCAATTGGGTTGGAAGCGGCCTTGCCGGAGGCCTGGCCGCGATGCGCAGCAGCCAGCGCGGCGGCAGTGACAGCAGCGCCTTGCAGAAATGTGCGACGTTCCATAAGAGATCCTCCTCCGCCAGTTTCGCAGCGGGACCGAACGCCCTCATTCTTGCACAATCCGATTCCGCCTGCCACGGTGCTACCCCGGCAGTTGCGCAAGAAAGAATCCGAAGAGCACAAGCACACCGACGATCATTCCGATCGCCAGACGAAGCCGCGTGGTGAAGAGTTTGCGGGGCGATCCAAAGCGCGGCACCAGCGGCATGGCAAACAGCAGGCCGGAGCCAAAGCCGCCAAGGTGCGCCATATTGTCGATGCTCAGCCCAGAGCCGAAGACGTGGGTTCCGAAGCTGATGGAGAAGCCGATGACGAGGTTAATCGCAGCAAAGTAGATCACCGAACGGCGAAGCCTCTTGAGCTCATTGGGTGGCACGGGCAGGCGCTGCGACTTCAAGAGCACGATGAGCGCCCCGGCGATACCGAAAACCGCGCCCGATGCACCCGCGCCGACAGGACCGTAGGCAAACATTCCCATGCTGCTCTGGCCGTGATACTGCACCCAGTTCACAAACGTGGAGAGAAGATTGCCCGCAGCGCCGGTGAGAATGTACACGGCGAAGACGCCGAAGGACCCGAGCAGCGGCTCCGCAAGCAGGCCAAGGTTCCAGAGGCACCACATGTTGGTCATCAGGTGCAGCAGGCCGACGTGCACAAACATGGCCGTGACGATGCGCCACCACTGACCGCCCAGCAGCACCGCGCCGGCGTTATCCGCACCCCAAAGCAGCAGTTGGTCGGACGTGGGACCGGAGAGCCGGACACCGCCCGCGGTCATTGCCAGAAAGACGAGACAGTTCACCCCGACCAGGACGTACGTCGCCGGCGAGGTGGCCCACTGCGGCCTGCGGCGGGCTTGCTGCGGCGGCGCACTGAACTCCTGCCCCGGAGGAAGAATCTCCGGCTCTGGCATGGAGGAAGGGGTTCCCATGGCTCAATCGTAATGCATTTCCTGCGCCCCGGCTGTGACGCCTTTGGGGAGTGCGGATGGGTTGAAATGCCGAGTCACTTGCGGCGCTGCTTGCCGCCCTTTCGTTTACTCTGGTGTTTGGCCCTGAGGGCCAGGAATTCGGCAGAGAGGCGCGCTAAAACTCGCCCGAAAAGCCGGAAGGAGTCTGCAAGTGGGTACTGAAAAGCGCATACGACGCGCACTGTTGAGCGTGACGGATAAGACGGGCCTGGTTGAGTTCGCCCGCGTATTGGATAGCTTTGGCGTCGAGCTTGTCTCGACGGGCGGCACCGCTCGCGCCTTGCGCGACGCCGGACTTGGTGTGCAGGACATCAGCGACCTGACGGGATTTCCGGAGATGCTCGACGGCCGCGTGAAGACCCTGCACCCGCGCGTGCATGGCGGGCTGCTCTATATCCGCGGCAATGTAGAGCACGAGGCAGCCGTAAGCGCGCACGGCATTCTGCCGATCGATATGGTGGTCGTGAACCTCTACGCTTTTGAAAAGACGGCCGCTCAGCCTGATGTTCCTTTCGGGCATTTGATCGAGAACATCGACATTGGCGGCCCATCGATGGTGCGCTCGGCGGCCAAGAATTTTGAAGACGTGGCCATTGTTACGCGCGTCTCGGATTATCCGGAGCTGATGGAAGAACTGCGCTCCACGCGCGGTTGCCTGAGCCGCGCAACGCGTTGGCGGTTGGCCAAACTGGCCTTTGCCACAACCGCGGCCTACGACACGGCAATCGCCAACACGCTCGACGCCATCGCCGAGGCGCCCGTGCCCAGCGAACCGGCATTGGGCGATGCGGCAGCCCTGCCCTCCACGCTGCGCATTCACCTGCCCATGGCCCAGTCCCTTCGCTACGGTGAGAATCCGCATCAGAAGGCGGCGCTGTACAACGACGGCTCCGGGCTGGGCATCGCCGGCGCGACGCAGTTGCAGGGCAAGGAGCTCAGCTTCAACAATCTGGTGGACCTGGACGCCTGCTGGGAGCTGACTCGCGAGTTCGATGAGACCTTCGTCGCCATCATCAAGCACACCAATCCCTGCGGAGCGGCGAGCGGCGCGACGGTGCTGGAGGCCTATCAGAAGGCTCTGGCCTGTGATCCCGTCTCGGCCTTCGGTGGTGTGATCGGCATCAACCGCCCGGTCGATGGCGCCGCTGCGGAGGAGATTGCCAAGCTCTTTGTGGAAGCCATCGCAGCGCCGTCCTTCACGCCGGAGGCGCGCGCCCGGTTCGCCGCAAAGAAGAACCTGCGGCTGGTCGAGGTCCGGCCCGCCTTGCAGCGATTTGTCGTCAAGCAAGTGTCCGGTGGCCTGCTCGTTCAGGATGCCGACACGGCGCGCGTCACAGAGTCCGAGCTGAAGGTGGTCACCTGGCGTCCGCCGACACCGGAGGAGCTGCGGAGCCTGCTGTTTGCATGGCGCGTCTCCAAGCACGTCAAGTCGAATGCCATTGTCTACGCGCGCGACGGCCAGACGGTCGGCATCGGCGCTGGGCAGATGAGCCGCGTGGACGCCGCCAAATTCGGCGCGCAGAAGGCGGTTCTGCCGCTCCAGGGGACCGTAGCGGCCTCCGACGCATTCTTCCCGTTTCCCGATGGGCTTGAAGCGGCTGCAGCCGCCGGAGCCACGGCGATTATCCAGCCCGGTGGGTCCGTGAATGACCAGGCCGTCATCGACGCCGCGGATCGCCTCGGATTGACGATGGTGGTGACTGGCATTCGCCACTTCCGCCACTGAGTTTGGCCGGAGTTCAGGGGTCTGACCTGCGTTCGCGGGCGGCGGGTGAGCGTGCGCCTCCCTGGGCGCCTATGTCCGTACAGGGCCAGCGAGGTTACCAAATTCCCTTTCCAGCGCGTCAGCGCAACAAATCGAAGGTAAAATCGTCATTAAGAAGGGCGTGGTCAACCTGAGCCGCATCTTATCCTGTGCGCTCTCGAATTGGGCTGGGTTCTGGCTCACGCAGCTCGGAAGGCGTGGAATCCCCAAAGATGATGAACGGAACTCAAATTAAAACAGTCACATGGCCCTTTTTTGCTGCTGCATCCCTGCTCCTGCTCTCCGCAGCACCCGCCCAGAATGCCTCGACACATGCCGCCCAGGCGCCTCAAGTGGGTACACCCGCGGCATCCGCTGCGAAGCCGGGCGAAGCGCAGGACAGCGACCGCGCCAAAGCCTATTTTCATGACGCGATGGCGGCTGTTTATGAGGATGAAGCCGTCGCCTCCGGCCGGCCCGATTATGTTGCCCATGCGATTGAGGAGTACAAAGCCGCGCTCAATGCCGACCCCACTTCCCCGGCGCTGAACAATGCGCTCGCCGATCTCTACCTTCGCGTCGGACGCGCGCGCGAGGCCGAATCGACCGCACGGGCGCTGCTGAAGTCGTCTCCAGACAACCTTGATGCCCACAAGCTTCTGGGCCGGATCTATCTGCGCCAGTTGAGCGAGGCGCAGAATGCTGTATCGTCCGCCTCACCCAGCGGCAACGTGCTCGACGAGGCCATCGCTGAGTACCAGAAGATTGTTGCTCTGCAGCCCAGGGACGTGGAAAGCCACATGATCCTGGGCCAGCTCTACAGCGTCAAGCACGAGTCAGCCAAGGCGGAGGAGCAGTTCAAGCTCGCCCGCACCATTGAGCCCGACTCCGAGGATGCAGTCCTCAACCTCGCCCGTCTCTACGCGGAGAACAACGACGTGGCGCAGGCGGCGAAGGTCATTGAAAATGTGCCGGAGCAGGATCGGACTGCCAAGATGGAGTCGGCGCTGGGCATGGCCTACGACCAGCTCAAGCAGCCAAAGCAGGCCATCGCCGCGTATCAGCGGGCGCTGGACCTCGACCCCTCCGACGTACGCACCATCAACGCTCTGGCGCAGGCCCTGCTTAACGACAATCAACTGGACGCCGCGCTGAAGCAGTACAAAAATCTTGCTGACGCCGATCCCGACGACGCCGGAGCACAGATTCACATCAGCGAGATTGAGCGGCGGCAGGGCAAGTATGAGGATGCGCTGGCGACGATTCGCAAGGTCGTGAAGAAAGATCCCGACTCGCTGGAGGCCGGTTATAACGAAGGCCTTCTGCTGGACGTGCTCGGCCGCTACGACGAGGCCGTGCAGGTGTACCAGCACATGGTTGATCTGACCTCGCACGCGAACGGGGCCTACACCGCCGAAGAGAAGAACAATCGCGGCATCTTCCTTGACCGGCTGGGCGCTCTCTATCACGAAGGAAACAAGACGGACCTTGCCATCGCCACCTACCAGAAGCTCATCGATCTCGGCGGCGACAACGCGCTGCGGGGCTATCAGGGCGAGGTGGATACCTACCGCGACGCCAAGATGTTCGATAAGGCAATCGAGGTTGCGCGCAAAGCCGTGGCGGCTGACCCGACGAACACAGACCTGAAGCTGATGCTCGCCGGTGAACTGGCGGATGGCAACAATCCGGAAGAAGGCATCACGCTGGCCAAGAGCCTCCTGACGAACTCCGACAAGGACCGCGTGGTGTGGCTGACGTTGGCGCAGACCTACACCCGCCTGCGCCGCTGGAAGGACGCAGACGACGCTCTCAACAAGGCTGCAGCACTCACCACCAAACAGGAAGACAAGGTGTATCTGCTGTTCCTGCGCGGCGCACTGGCCGAGCGGCAGAAGCGCTACGATTCAGCCGAGCAGTTCTTCCATCAGGTGCTGGACATCGACCCGAATAACGCGATGACGCTGAACTATCTCGGCTACATGCTTGCCGACAAGGGTTCCCGTCTTCCGGAGGCGCTCAAGCTGATTCGCAAGGCAGTTGAGATCGACCCGATGAACGGAGCGTATCTCGACTCTCTCGGGTGGACCTACTTCAAGATGGGGCAATACGAGCTTGCCGAAGAAAATCTGCGCCAGGCCGCAGACAGAGACCAGACCGATCCCACCGTCCACGATCACCTGGGCGATCTGTACGAAAAGACCGGGCGAGTTCGGCTCGCTGCTGCGCAGTGGGAGCTGTCGCTGGCTGAGTTTGCCAAGTCAGCGCCTGCGGACGTGGAGCCGACAGAAGTCAGCAAGGTCCAGCACAAGCTGGAGAGCGCCCGCGTGAAACTGGCGAAAGAGGAGAGCCTCACCGCTCCCAGCAAGCCGGAATAAAGGCCCTAACAGCCGCACAAAAAGCGCAGACCCGAGCCCCATGAGCCCGAGTCTGCGCTTTTCATTTTGCCGGTTGACTATTTCGCCTGCCCGGCGGCCGCCTGATAGGCATCCAGATTGTTCTTGTCCACCAGCGACGTGCCTGTATCCACAAAGACCGGGTAGGGCGAGAACGGATCTGCGCCATAGTCCTTGGTGAGCTGCACTGGCGGCGCGTGGAAGATCTCATCCAGAGCCTTCAGTCCGTAGTAGCCCATGGTGAATGGCTTCTGCGCAATGGTGGAATCGATCCTGCCCGCCTTGATTCCGTCCAGCGTGTCCTGATTGGTATCCCAGGCAATCAGAACACGATCGGTGACATTGGCGCGCTGAATGGCATCGGATACCGGTTTGCCTCCCGCAGATTCAAGGCACACAAATGCGTCAATCTTCTTTGGCCCGGTGAGCGCCAGCAGCTCCTGCGCCTTATCAAAGGCCACGCGGGAGTCGCTCTTGATGTCAATCACATCCACGATATGAATGTCGGGACGGCTCTCCAGAACATCCTTGAAGCCCTTGAGCCGTTCCTCGATGTTGGGCTGCCCAGCCAGCGTGAAGAAGACCACATTTCCCTTGCCGCCGAGCTTCTCAATGAGCCGCTTGCCGCCCAGCCTGCCTGCCTCGATATTGTTCGTTCCGATGAAGTAGAGGCGTTTGCTCCCCGGGTCGTCGGAGTCGATGGTGATGACCGGGATCCCGGCCTGCACCGCGGCGTCGATACCGGATTGAAGCACCCCGGCGTCGGACACCGAGATCAAAATGCCGGCCGGTTTGGCGGACGTTGCCTTCTGCAACTCGCTCAACTCCGCCTGCGGATCGTAGTTCTCCGGACCGACAACTTTTGCCGTGACCTTGAACTGCGCGCCGGCCTTGTTAAACCCCGATGCGACGGTCTGCCAATAGGGCAGAGCGGAGTTTGCCGTGACCAGATAAAAAACCTCTTTGTTGGAATGGCGATCGCAACCCGCGGTACCTATCGCCCCAAGAGCCAAAACGACAACGCCAAACTGTGTGATCTTCTTCATCTCTGCCCTCCACCGGTCCATTTGTGGGTCCACTACGGGTTCGCTCGGCTATCTCGCCCAGCGCCCCAGAAGTTCGGCTGGATGGTACTCCGGATGCCGGTTCCTTGTCCAATCCAAGCCGCCCAGAACGGTTTATCGCACAGCGGAGCTGGCCAATCGAGTGATTCCGCTCACGTGATTTCGGTCATGCGGTGCAAACGCATCAGAGTGCGGTATAACGGGACTGAAGACGCGAAGGATCGTCCGAATGCCCTCCTCTGCCCATGCGCCCGTTGCTCTGCCGTCTGCCCTTGCGGTCGCAGACGGTGGAGACCTCGCTCGCCGCGAGCATGACGAGCCGGCACATCCCTACCGCACACCGTTCGCGCGCGACAGCGCCCGCGTACTGCATGCACGCGCCTTCCGCCGCCTGGCGGGCAAGACGCAGGTCTTTACTCGGTTGCCAGCCGAGCAGGTAAGCGACCACATGCGCAGCCGGCTGACGCACACTCTCGAGGTCGCGCAGATCTCTCGCACCGTGGCGCAGACGCTGGGCCTAAATGCGTCAATGGCGGAGGCGCTGGCCCTGACCCACGACATCGGCCATCCCCCGTTTGGCCATGCCGGCGAGAAGGCGCTGGACCGCGCGCTCAAGGCTTACGGGCTGAGCTTCGACCACAATCTGCACGCGCTGCGTATCGTCACCTGGTTTGAGCAGCGCTACGCGGGCTTTCGCGGCCTGAACCTCACGCTCGGCGTCCGCGAAGGCATCATCAAGCACTCAAGAGACTACTCGGCTGCAACACATCCTGAGTTGGCAGAGTATTTCCTCGACCTGCGGCCGCCGCTGGAGGCCCAGCTCATCGACCTGGCCGACGAGATTGCTTATCTCACCGCCGACCTCGAGGACGGACTCGAGTCTGGCATTCTCACTCTCCCTCAGGTGCGCGACGGCGTCGAACTCTTCCAGCGCTACCTCATCCTGGCGCAGGCCGACTTCACGTCGGCTGCTCCGCGCCTGATGGCGAACGAGGCCTTGCGGCGGATGCTGAATGGGCTCGTGACCGATCTGCTGGAAGAAACGGCTGCGCGAGTCAGCCGCACCGGCGCGGTGACATTGGAGGAAGTCCGCCGGACTCCGCAACGGCTCGTTGCGCTGAGTGAAGCCATGGAAGAGGCTCGCGGTCAGGCCAAGGAGTTTCTCTATGCGCACTTTTACAACGCGCCTGCGATGCAGGAGGCGCACGCCCACGCCGACGAGGTCGTCGCCAGTCTGTTTGCGTACTTTATGGACGATCCCGAACGGCTGCCGGCCGACCATCGGGCGCACATTGCAACCGAAGGCCCGGCACGCACGGTGGCGGATTACCTGGCCGGCATGACCGACAGCTACATTGAACAGTGCTGGCTTCGCAGCGGCGCGCGCTGAGAGCAGTGTTACTGCACGCTGCCCTTCGGGCGCAGCCGCCGCAGATCCAGTGCACACTCCACGGCGTTCTGCGCAAAGAGCCTCAGGTTGTCCGATGCGGCCCAGAGCCAGAGCCGTTGCGCCTCAGCCGGATTGCGCTGGCCAGGCTCCGCGCGCAGGCGCACCAGCACATCGTTCTGCCCGGTTGCGGCCAGGTTCGACGGGGAATCCGTATCCTCGAGCACCAGGTCGAGATGCTCGCCACCCAACGCTTCTTCCAGCGCCGAGATGGCCACAGGCTGCTCCAGCTCAACCAGAATTGAAAATGCGTGCCCATGAAAAACGGGGGCATGAATCGCCTGCACAGCCATCGACGGCCACCGCTGGCCAGCCAGAGCGGAGTAGTGTCTGCGAATTCTGCCTTCCACGCTTCTGAGGCTTGCGGCTGCGCCATCACCCAGCCCGGAAAGCAGGTTATACGCAGCCTGGGCGTCATAGATCGCGCGCGGCATCCCCTGAAAACTCAACAGGCTCACCGTCTGCTGGTGCAGCTCATCCATCGCGCCACGCCCAAACTCGCTCGCGGGCAGCAACACGGTGGCCGCTGCAAGGCGGATGGCGGCAAAGTGCTGCAGTCGATCAACGACCAGCGCCAGGGCCAGCGCGGCAGGATGCGCGGGAACGATCGCCGGCGTAAACAGATCGGCGCTGCGGGCTTCCTGTTCCACCCAGGGAGCGCGAATCAGCACACCCGTCTGTTGGTCGAGCGCGCCACTCAGGTCCAGCACGGTGGAACCACCACGCAATGCGTCACGCCAGTGCTTCTGCGTCAGAGCCTCTGACCCGCAGAAGAACGTAAAGTCCATATGGTCGAAGGCGTCTGGCCCAATGGCCTGAACAATGGTCGCCTCATCGCCCACCTGATCCAGTTGCCCCTGCGCATTCTCCGCATCCAGCAGATGCACGGTTGCCACCGCCAGCGGAGAGTCCGCGAGCGCGTCCTTCAATTCTTTGCCAAGCAGCGTGGAGGCCCCAACAATTGCAATCTTGTACACAGCGATCCTTGTTCTTATGTGTGAAGGTTCCACCTCTAAGAGTGGGTTGCGGAGTGCGGCTCGCCCTGCGCACTGTCCGCTATGCCCGGCTGTGCCGGAAACCGTCGCCGGCGCGACCAGGAATACGCCGCGCGCGCCCAGATGCCCGAAAACATGTAGATCAGGGCCACCGCGAACAGCACCACCTGCGAGTAGCGAAGCGTGACATAGAGCAGGAAGGAGAGCACCAGCAGCAACTGGAACGGGTGGCTGCGCGCCAGGTTAATCTCCTTCCCCGACCAGAAGCGCCAGGTACTGACCATGAGAAAGCCCGTCAGGCCCACCAGCATCAGCCAGGGAATCGCCACCCACCACGCCTGCACCGGAATGCCGTAGCAGAGGTGCACGGTGGACGCCAGAAAGCCCGCCGCTGCCGGAATCGGCATGCCGACAAAGTATTTGCGCCCCGGCCGTCCGGGATTTCTGGGCTGGGCATCGTGGCTGATGTTGAACCGAGCCAGCCGGGATGCGCCGCCGAGGAGGTAGAGGAAGCAGAAGAACGCCCCGGCCTGCATCAAATGAGTCCGCAACTGGGCATTCACCGAATCGGGAAGGTAGTGAAAGCCCCAGACAAAGGCCAGCAGGCTTGGCGCCACGCCAAAGGTGATGACATCGGCCAGCGAATCCAGTTCCTTGCCGAAGTCGCTGCAGGTGTTCGTCATTCGCGCAATGCGCCCGTCGAGCGCGTCGAACGGAATGGCGAAAAGGATAGCGATAGCCGCCCAGTCGAGGTGCATCTCCGCATTGCCGCTGATGGCTGCCAGCGTCTGCGTAATCGAAAAGTATCCAGCTCCGATGTTCCCGGCCGTAAACAGTGAAGGCAGCAGGAACATACCTCTGCGCAGGCGCGCCTGCGCGCTCTGCCGCAGTTGCTCCGGCTCACGGTGCATCACTGCCCGCCTCCCGCTTCGGTGTCGGGCTCCACCCTCGCCTGCATCGTGCGATTGAGGCCGCTGGCCGCCCGCACCGCGGTCTGCTCCGGCATGGCCGCCAACACACTTGCGCCGCCGCGGACACGGTCACCCCGCTTCACGCGCAACTCCGCCTCCGCCGGCAAGATGACATCCACGCGGGAGCCAAACTTGATCAGCCCCACGCGCTGCCCACGCTCCACCTCGTCCCCCTCGCGCAGCTTGCAGACGATTCTGCGGGCCAGTAGCCCGGCGATCTGCTTGAAAGTGACATCGTAACCGGGACCGCTGATGGTGACGATGTTCTGCTCATTGCGGTCAGCGGAGTCAGGGTTCATCGCGTTGAGATAAAGCCCTTTCTGATAGCGTACGGAACTCACCCGTCCGGCAATCGGCGAGCGATTCACGTGCACGTCAAACACGCTGAGGAAGATGCTGATTCTCTGGCGGGGGCCCTGCGGGGTATTGAGGTGAGCCGTCTCGGTGACAAGACCATCACCGGGCGAGACGATGAAACCGGGCGCGTCTGGAATAGTCCGGCCGGGGTCGCGGAAGAACCAGAGGAAAAAGACCGCCAGCAGCACCGGCAGGGTTGCCCACACCCATCCGTCCGTTGCCCACGCCACCAGCCCGGCAACCACCAGGAGGCTCAAACCGTAGATGTAACCGTCACGAACCATTGTCCCCAACGATTATACGGTTGAAAGCCCACAAGGTGCCGGATCGCTCGCACACTCCGTTTTGCGAGCGCGGATGACGCCATCGCATCGTGCCCAAATGCAACCAACAGATCCGGGGCGCCGCTACACCGCAAGCGCTGCGCGGTGCTCGAGCGCGTAAATAAGATCCTTTGCGTGCAGCTTCAGCTTCTTCAGCCGCACCTCTTCCATCTGCTCTTCGGCGGACAGATAGGGCTTCTGCAGCAACTCTTCCAACCGCTGAGCGTAGCGATGATGCTCCGTGTGCAGACGTTCGATTTCTTCGCTCAGCGTGGAATCCTTGATCTCATCCATCCAGCACCTCCGTCGTTCAACGAACATTAACATATAGCTCCGCCCGCCGCATCTTCGCAAGCGAGGCGGACACAAAAAATACCTCGGCATGTGGATTTCTCTGCGCTGCTGCACCGACTGTGGTGACGGGCATCACCGGACACCTGCTTCCCTGCCCCGCCGGCGGGGTTCCGGTTCAGCGCAGATCGCAGCGCAGGATTACGGCATCTTCCGCCGGGTCCGCGTAGTAGGCCGGGCGTCGGCCTACCTCAGTGAATCCCAGTGAGCGGTAGAACGCCCGTGCTCGCAGATTCGAGGCCCGAACCTCAAGAAATGTCTGGCTCGCCCCACCGGCGGAGAGGGCAGCGGCTAGAAATTGCCAAAGGCCTCGGCCCACCCCGCGCCTCTGGGCAGCCGAGACCACTGCGATGCTCTCGAGTTCCGAGTCAGGAGGGGTCAGGCTCGCCACCGCGAGTCCGACAAGTTGGCCGGTCTGTCGATCTTCTGCCACGCAGGCCACCCTGTGCGGCTTCACGTCCGGTCTCAGGCCGCGCTCGTATACCTCGCGGGTCCAGTGGGGAGCCTCCGGCAGGCTGGCGGCGATTTCCATGACCGCGTCGATGTCCGTGAAGGTCATCGCGCGAATCGCGTACCCCGTCGGGGCGGGGCTCACCGGTGCTCCGATTTGGCAGACGGCTCCGGCGCCATCCCGCTACCAAAGATCTCCGCATCGGAGCGGCGCAGATAATGGCCGTCCAGCGTGGCCGCGTCGTCAAAGTCCCTTCCAGCAACGCGCGGCAAGGCAAACTGGAGGGCGTCCGCCGCCATGGGAGGAGCGACCACCACCTGCTGCACGGCAGGCCACGCGGTTCGGAGCAGTTCGGCCGCGGCATCGCAGACCGCAATCCGTTGCGGCGTCGGCTCCCGTGTCAGCTCTTCGGCACCCGCCAGAAGCTCCCGGCCCAGTGGCTCCTGTGCGCTAGGCAGCCGCAAAAAGACCTCGCCCCTGTGGGCGTCGAGCGCCGCGGCGTCTGTTCCGGCCTTGTGGGCAAGAACTGCCAGCCGTGAAACCGCCAGAACCGGCAAGCCAGACGGCTCTGCAAAGCCCTTGGCCGCGCTCAGCCCGACCCGCACGCCGGTAAAGCTCCCCGGCCCGGGGACGACCACCAACGCTGCCAGATCTCCCAGCCGCAACGAACGCCGGGCCAGCAACTCCCGCACGGCGCCCACCAGCGTAGCCGAGTAGGTCCTGCCGGCCAGTTCCACCTGGTCCAGCAGTTCCAGCCTGCCGGCATCGCACCGCGCCAGCGCCACCGATCCCGACGGGCCGCAGGTGTCCATGCCAAGCAGATGGCCAAGCAGATGCCGCGCGGTCGTCATAGCCGCCTGCTACGCCTTGGCCAGGGCCTGGTCGAGGTCGGCGATCAGGTCTTCCTTGTCTTCAATGCCGACGGAAAGGCGAATAATCCCCTGCGTGATGCCGGCCGCCTCGCGCTCCGCGTCGCTCAGGGCGGCATGGGTCGTGGTGGCGGAGTGTGAGGCCAGCGACTCGACGCCGCCGAGCGATTCGGCATTGATGAAGATCCTTAACGCCCCCATAAAGCGCCCTGCCGCCTCGCGCGTGCCGATATCGAAGCTCATCATGGAGCCAAAGCCCTTTTGCTGCCGCGCCGCCAGTTGATGCTGCGGATGGCTCTTGAGCCCCGGATACGCCAGGCCACGGACCTTGGGATGCGCAGACAGGAACTCCGCCACCGCCTGCCCGTTCTCCTCATGCTGGCGAATCCGGAGCGGCATGGTCTTGATGCCGCGCAGCACCAGGAAGCACTCAAATGGCGAGAGAATCGCACCAGCCGCCTTCTGGATCAGCAGAAAGCGATCCTTGTGCTCTGGCTTCGAGCCGATTAGCGCGCCGCCAATCCCGTCCGAGTGGCCGTTCAGGTACTTGGTCGTCGAATGCATCACGATGTCCGCGCCCAGCTCCAGCGGCCGCTGCAGAACAGGCGACATGAAGGTGTTATCGACGCTGACTTCGATGCCATGCGCATGGGCTATCTTGCTGATGGCCGCAATGTCGCTCAGCACCATCAGGGGATTGCTGGGTGTTTCGATGTGGATGAGCTTCGTCGCCGGACGGATTGCCGCCTCCACCGCCTTCAGATTGCTCGTGTCTACATACTCAATGTCGATGCCATATCCGCTCACAATCTGATTGAAGAGGCGCACCGTGCCAGCGTAGACGTTGTGTGAGCAGAGCAGATGGTCGCCTGCCTTCAGCATCGCCACCAGAGCGGCAATGGCGGCCATTCCGCTGGCAAACGCGTGGCCGCTTGTTCCACCTTCGAGCGCCGCAAGCGCCGTCTCCAGACGGTCGCGCGTGGGGTTGCCCGCTCGGGAATAATCCCAGCCCCGATCGGTTCCGATGCCGGTCAGTTCAAAGGTCGAAGAGAGATACAAGGGCACGTTGACCGCGCCGGTTTGCGGGTCTGGGTGCTGCCCCGCGTGCACAGCAAGGGTTGCATATTTGTAAGAAGACATGCAGTTCTTTTGGACTCTCCTGCTTCTAGCTTATCGTGCCGGAAGCAGGCAGACCACTCGCGTTGCCGCACTCCGGCACGGTCCAGGACGCGGGGCTGCTAGCGGCGCTATTGAGCCTGCTTCCGGTTCCTGCCCGGTGTGCGCACGGTTGGGAAGTACCCGGTGCGGGTTCGCACGGCGAGCTTGCTCATGCCCGGCGCCTGCGCGGTCACCATCACGCGGCGAAAGCCGGGCACCGTGGTGGGCTTGGTCGAGTGGTAGCCGATGGTGTACTGACTGCGAATATCACGCGCCACTTCGGCGGCGATGTCGTCCACCTGCTCCATGGAGTGCGGAAAGTACGCAACACCGCCGGTTTCGTCGGACAGCAGTTCCAGCGCCCGCCGCGCATGTCGCACCTCGGCACGCGTCATCTCGTCTCCGAAGAGCAGGCCAATCGAGTAGATCTCCGGCCCGGACAACTGCTGCACCCGGCGGATGGTCTGTTCCAGCGTCAGCGTCGAGGCGTTATCCTCTCCATCGGTGATAAGAATCAACACCTGTTTGGGCCTGTGCGCATCGGCCGCCAGCTTGTCCGCCGAAGCCACCACGGCGTCATACAGGGCTGTTCCGCCGCGCGATTCGATGTGGGACAAACCGTCCCGCAGCTTGTTCACATCCGATGTGAACTCCTGGTCGATATACGCCTCGTCAGAGAAGTTCACGACAAAGGCCTCATCCTGCGGATTCGACGCCTGGATCAGATCCAGTGCGCTCTTGTTCACGGCAGGCCGCTTACGGGACATCGATCCCGAGTTATCGACCACAACAGCAATCGACACCGGCAGGTCCGTATGCTGAAAGCTGATGATGTTCTGTTTGACCCCATCCTCAAAGACCTCGAAGTTCTCCTTCTTCAGGTCTTGAACAATCCGGGATCCTTCCAGCACAGTGGCATTCAGCACCACCTCTTCCACGTCCGCGCGCAGCACAAACTGGCTGCCTTCTTTTTCCAGTGGCTGGCCGGTTGCCGTCGCCGGGGCTGTCATGTCCGGTGAGCGCACCGGATCGCGGTCCTCGGTGAGCGGAGGAGCCTGCTGCACTGCCGGCGCAGGTGCCTGCTGCGCGGGCAAGGGAATCGCCACACCTGCAAGAACCCACAACAGAAGAACGTTATTGCAAAGGCGCATAGTATCCCGTGCGAGCATGGACGGTCAGCGGCGGCAACCCCGCTGGAGGATCGAGCTTCACCTTCACTTTACGCCATTTGCCGTCACGGGTCAGGTCCTTGGGGGTATATCCGATGACGTACTGGTTGCGCAGCTCCGTGGATATCTTTTCCGCAATGTCGCCCATCTCAGAGACATCGTCCACGCGGTACATGCGCCCGCCGGTCTCCTCGCTCAGCTCGTTCAGCAGCGTCGGGCCAGTCCGTTCTTCGGGCGTGGCTGCGTAGGTGTCAAAGATGCCGATGGAGTAGAGTTCGACATCCTCCTCCCGCACCTGCGCCCGCACCTCGCCCTCCGTATAGCGCGACCTGTTATCGCCTCCATCGGAGACGATCAGCAGCGCCCTGCGCTCGTGGCGGGCGTCCTTCATCTTCATCAGGCTGTAGTAGATGGCGTCCAGCAGGGCCGTGCGGTGGCCGCTGCGCACCGTGGCCAGCCGGGACTGGATGTCGTCCACCGAACTGGTGAAATCCTCAATCAACTCCGGGCGGTCGTTGAATCCCACCACAAAGAATTCGTCCTCCGGATTTGCTGTCTTAATGAACTGCAGAATTGACGCCCGCGCCCGCATCAGCTTGGAGGTCATCGAGCCGGAAAGGTCGAAGATGATGCCGATTGAGACGGGAGCGTCCTCGTTGGCAAAGGTGCGAATCTTCTGCTGGCCGCCGTTTTCGTAGACTTTGAAGTCTTCCTGCTCCAGTCCAGTGACGAGGCGATTCATCGGATCTGTCACCGTGACGGGCACCAGCACCATATCCACATTCATGCGCAGCAATGCGCCCGGCCGAGCGTGCAGCGCCGGCGTCCCCGTCGTGGGCGGAGCTTCTGCTCCCGGCGGAGGGCCGCTGGCTGGAGTGGAAGAAGCCGGCGGAGGCACGTGAGCTTTGTTGAGCGGATCCTCCTGCGCGGGCGACCGGTGGGCCGCAAGCAAGGCAGCAAAAAGCGCCGCCCCGGCCACAAGACACGCTGCGCTGGGAAAGCTGCGGATCTCCTGCCGACCCGAGTTGACTCGCTCAGTGGGAAGCCTGGTCATTGCAACTCACTAGGGAATGAGCCGATACTAGCACGCCCGAGCCGCTCGTGACGCGCTTTCGCTGAGTCCTGCAAATCCATGACGGTCTCTTTGCGTATGGCCAAAGAACGGACCGGTTCTTCCGGCTGGGATACAATCGAGCCTGAGTAAACCCTGCCGCAATGTTCCTGACCGTCGCGCGCGGCCTTCGGTACAAGTCATGCGGATTCAGCGGGGAGCACGACGACCTGGATGGCCATTCTCTACCCATTCCGAGCCTGGCGCTACAATCCTTCGACAGTCCGCCTGGCGGATGTGGTCACCCAGCCCTACGACAAGATCTCGCCCGCCCTGCAGCAGGCCTACTACCAGCGCAGCCCCTATAACCTTGTCCGCATTATTCTCGGGCTGCCTGAATTGTTTGACGCCGAACGTGGAGAAAATGTCTACGCCCGCGCCGCAAGGGACTTTGCTGCGTGGCGCAGGGAAGGCATCCTTATCCGGGACCACTCGCCCTGCATGTATGCGTATTCGCAGAAGTTCACCGTGCCGGGCACCGGCCTCGTGAAAGAGCGCATGGGCCTGATTGCCCTTGGCAAGCTGCACGAATACGCCGAGCAGGTCGTCTTTCGGCATGAGCTGACTCTGTCAAAGCCCAAGAGCGACCGCCTGAATCTGCTGCGCGCGACACACGCACACTTCGGCCAGGTCTTCATGCTCTACTCCGATCCCGCGCGCAGCATCGAAACTCTGCTGGCCGAAGGCAGCACCGCTCCCGAGGTGGAGATCGCCGACGATTACGGCGTATCCCATCGTCTCTGGCGCATCAGCGATCCTGGCGCGATCCGGCTCATTGTCAGTGCGATGGCAGACAAGAAACTCATCATCGCCGATGGACACCATCGCTATGAGACCGCTCTGAACTACTCGCGAGAGCATCTTCACGAAGCCACGGCTCCTGCGGAGCACAGCACCGGGCAACTGCCTCAGCCGCCGCGGCCTGAGTCTGCCCTGATGATGACCTTCGTGAACATGGACTCCGACGGTCTTGTCATCCTGCCCACCCATCGCGTGCTGCACAGCCTCAAGAACTTCAGCCCCGAAGTATTCCGGCGGTCTGTCGAGCGGTATTTTGACGTTGAGAATCTGCCCGAGGGCAGCCCGGAGGCATGGCAGACGCGGCTGCGCGCGGAGCTTGGCACCGCATTTGTCGCTGTCACGGCAAAGGCTGCATGGCTGCTGCGCGCCAGAAAAGATGCGGTGAATGAAGCTCTTCACCCGCTAGCCGCTCATCAACGCAGGCTGGACCTGGTCCAGCTTCACACGCTTATCCTCGAGCAGTCGCTGGGGCTCGACGCGGAAGCGGTGCGGCAGCAGACCAACATCCGCTATGTGCGCGAGGCGGCAGATGCCGTGCGTCAAGTACGCAGCGGCGACGCGGACATCGCCTTTCTCACCAACCCGGTCACAATGGAACAGCTCAAAGAAGTTGCCTTTGCCGGGGATGTGATGCCGCAGAAATCCACGGACTTCTATCCGAAGCTGCTGAGTGGGTTAACAATCTATGCGCTGGATTAGCTGGGCCATCGCGTGGATGGCGTCAGCCGCTCTGCCTCTGGCCGCGCAGTCGCCGCAGTTTGCGCTGGCAAACCGGTTTGTGGCCGTGCTGGATGCCGCCCATGGAGGCGACGACAGCGGCGGGAAACTGACCAGCGGGCAGATGGAGAAGGCTGTCACCCTGGCCTTTAATGTTCGACTGCGGTCGCTACTGTCCGCCCGTGGATTTGGCGTCGTCACCACGCGCGAATCCGATACGACGCTCCTGCCTGATCGTCGCGCCGAGATCGCCAACCACGCGCGGGTGCAGGCCTGCATCCTGCTGCACGCGACAGAAAGCGGCTCGGGTGTTCATCTGTTCGTCTCGTCGATCACGCCCTCTCGGCCCGCGCTCTTCGTTCCGTGGAAGACCGCGCAGTCTGCATGGGTTGCGCGCAGCCTCGCCATGGCCGGAGCGCTGAACGCCGCCCTGCTTCATGCGGGCATGCCCGTCACCATCGAGCGCACTTTTTTGCCGGGGCTCGACAGCCTGACCTGCCCAGCA
>JBBIVH010000028.1:0-20942 GCA_037439805.1 Acidobacteriaceae bacterium | reverse complement strand
TTGTTTTCGGCGATGACCACGGCCCGGCTTCCTGCCGCATCCAGCAGCACTTTCAGCCTTGTCAGGTCGGGCTTCAGCGAACCGGCGAAGAGCACGACCGAGCCGGGAAACGATGTGATGGCGTGCATTAAGCGCTCCACATCCGTGCATTGCGCAATGACGCGGAGATCTTCGTCCATGGAGAGAACCTTGGCTGTGCCGGCGCGGAAGATTGCCTGCGAGTCGGCAAGAATGATTTTTTTCATGCGATGCGCCTCATCCTTTTCGCAATCCCTATCCAGGTCTGACTTCCCGTACGATGCGGGGAGCATTTTGAAGGCTCATTGCCTTGCGGCTCTGCCTTCGCCCGAAGCACATTGCTGAAGCCAGGCCCTGAGTCTCGCGGTCGCCGTGTGACGAAGCCAGCCGCTCTACAGGAAGTCGGTCGGATTCATCATCAGAAACTATCGTTTGTACTCAAGTACTCTAACTTAGGTAATATGCCTGCCATCAGATTACCGTGCAATGGAATGAATGGACAGAAGATTCTGTGCCCCAAATCTACAACTTTGGCATCTAGTGAGTTATCGTCCCGTTTTCTGTGGAAAACCCCGGGGGAGCGCCGGAATCGGATGTCCTGCGTGTGCCTGCATCGTAGAAATGCCGTATTGAGAGCGAGATAGACTGGTTGCGTATGGCAAGGCCGATTCTGCTGGCTGTAGACGACGACGTAAGCGTGCTGGAGGCCGTGGTGCAGGACCTGCGCCGCCAGTATGGGGCGGAGTACCGGGTTCTGCGTGCCGCCAGCGGCCAGGCGGCGCTCGATACGCTGCAGCAGCTTCGCACGCGCCAGGACCCCGTGGCCCTGCTGCTGAGCGATCAGCGCATGCCAGGAATGATGGGGGTCGAGTTCCTGGAGCGGGCCCGTGGCCTGTTTCCCGAGGCGCGCCGCGTGCTTCTGACAGCCTATGCGGACACCGAGGCAGCCATCCGGGCGATCAATACCGCGCGCATCCACTACTACCTGAACAAGCCGTGGGACCCGCCCGAGGAGCGGCTTTACCCGGTCCTGACCGATTTGCTGGACGATTGGAAGGCTGGCTATCGGCCCCCGTTTGAAGGCCTGCGGGTGCTGGGGAGCCGCTGGTCGCTCCACGATCACAAGCTGCGCAACTTCCTCTCGCGCAATCACATACCGTATAGGTGGCTCGATGTGGCCAGCCACCCCGACGCAGCCCGCCTCATGGACGAGCTGCAGTTGCAGCCCAGCCAGCTTCCGGCGGTGATCTTTCCTGATGGCGCGTTGCTCGCTTCGGCTGACCCTGACTCACTGGCCGCGCGCGTCGGCCTGAGCACGCAGGCAGCGGCAGATTTCTACGACATGGTTGTGGTCGGAGCCGGCCCGGCTGGGCTGGGCGCTGCGGTCTATGGCGCCAGCGAGGGCCTGAAGACGCTGGTGATTGAGCCCGAAGCGCCCGGCGGTCAGGCCGGTTCCACCTCGCGGATTGAGAACTATCTCGGCTTTCCCACCGGCATCACAGGCGCCGATCTGGGACGTCGCGCCCACATGCAGGCCTCGCGCTTCGGCGCAGAGTTTGTCACGCAGCGCGCCACCGGGCTGCGGCTTGACGGCCAGTACCGCTTCGTCCAACTGGCAGACGGGCGGGAGATTGCCACCCACGTGGCTCTGCTGGCCCTGGGCGTGCAGTATCGCCGTCTGCAGATTCCCGGCGCGGACCGTCTCGCCGGCCGCGGCATCTACTATGGCGCGGCGCTGGTCGAGGCGGCGGCCTGCAAGGATGAAGAGGTCTTCGTAGTGGGCGGGGCCAACTCCGCCGGCCAGGCCGCGCTGCACTTTGCCAAATACGCCTGCAAGGTCACGATGCTGGTGCGCGGGCCGGGGCTTTCCGCCACCATGTCGAAATACTTAATCGACGAGATAGAGCGCACATCCAATATTGTGTTGGAGGCGCATACGGAGGTCGTCGAAGCGGAGGGAACGGAGCGGCTTGAGGCCATCCGGCTGCGCAGCCCCGAGGGCGAGCGCCGGGTTCCGGCGAGTTCGTTATTCGTCTTCATCGGCGCTGCGCCAAGGACGGAGTGGCTGCCGCCGGAAATCCTGCGCGACGAGAAGGGCTTTGTGCTCGCGGGACCAGACCTGCGCTGCGACGGGAAGCTGCCGGGCGCATGGAAGGAGCCGCGCGAGCCTTTTCTGCTGGAGACCAGCGTGCCGGGCGTCTTTGTAGCTGGGGACCTGCGTCACGGATCGGTGAAGCGCGTGGCATCGGCAGTGGGTGAGGGTTCGATCGCCGTACAGTTTGTGCATCAATATCTCGCGGGATTCTAAAGAGAGGTCGAGGACTGGGATGACAGAGGGTCAGCAGCCCATCGCAATCGAGCCGGTCACACTGGAAAGCGTGGCCGGGGCTTTGCGCGCGAGCCGTCCCTTTTCCCAGACGCCTCGCGAGGCGATTCGCGGGGTGGATATTGTCGATCGCGTGACTGCGCGCGCCGGTTCGGTCCTTTTCCGTGCGGGCGACCCGCAGCGATGGTACTGGGTGGTGCTCGAGGGCGAGGTTCGCGCCGAGCGCATGGAAGCCGATCAGCAACCCGTCGTTGTCGGATTCACGCGCGCGGGCGAGGGCTTTGGCGAGGTCACGCTTCTCACCGGCAAGCCGTACTCGCCGTTCACGGTGGTCGCGGTCCAGGATTCGCTGCTGATCCGCTTCAGCGAGGCTTCATTCTGGGCGCTCATGGCCTGCTGCCCCGAAGTGCGTCAGGGCGTGCTCGCCGACATGACGACGCGTCTTCGCGCCCATCAGCAGGAAGCGCTCCACCGCGAGAAGCTGATCTCGCTGGGCACGCTCGCCGCCGGCCTCATGCACGAGCTCAACAACCCCGGCGCCGCAGCCAAGCGCGCGGCCTCGCAGTTGCGCGAAAACCTGATGAAGCTGCAGAAGCTGAGCCTGCGCATGAGCGACCGACCGAAAAGCGCGGAGCAGCTTGAGTGCATGCGCAGCCTGCTGGAACACGCGCTGAGCGGCTGCAAGATGGCCGCGATGAGCAGCGTCGATCAGGCCGATGCGGAAGAATCCATGGCGGAGTGGCTTTCAGACTCCGGCGTCGAAAATGCGTTCTCCATCGCGCCCATCCTGGTGGCCATGCGCTATGACCGGCAGGAGCTGGAGTGTGCGCGCGCGTACTTTGACAAGCCGGCGTTCTCCGACGCCCTCAACTGGCTGGGTGCATTGGCATCGAGCGTGTGGCTTGTCTGCTCCATCGAAGACAGCATCTCGCGTGTGAGCGAGCTGGTGATGGCCGTCAAGAAGTTTGCCTATGAGGACCGGTCCCAGGCAACGGAGATCGACGTACACGAGAGCCTGCAGAGCACGCTGACGATGCTGGGCCACAAGATGCGCATCAAGCAGGTCGAGACGGTGAAGTGCTTCTCTGCTTCGCCCGCGAAGATTCAGACGCGAGGCACGGCTCTGAGCCAGGTCTGGACCAACCTGATAGACAACGCGATCGACGCTTCGCCCGCGCAGACAAAGATCGAAATCGCCACATGGATCGAACCCGGCTGGCTCGCCGTCAGCATCACTGATCACGGAGAAGGCATTCCCGCCGAGGTTCTGCCCCGCATCTTCGACGCGTTCTTCACGACCAAGGCGCAGGGCAAGGGCACCGGCCTCGGGCTTGAGATCGTGCATCGCATCGTGACGCACAAGTTCGGCGGCAAGATTGATGTCGCCTCGCAGCCGGGCAACACCTGCTTCACCGTGCGCCTGCCGCTCAACTCGCTCGCACCCAACGCGCAGTAGCGACCCAGAGCTGTCATCGTGTTGCGCGCACATTCCTGTTCGGCATTCTTCCGGCTGCGTGCGCTTCCTGCCCGCGCATGAGAATTTGCCCATTTGTATTTGACCTGTCCTTCATATGAAGTTGCTGCCGTCGCCGCCGATGAAAAGGGGGACGAGGTTTCTTTATGTCCGGTCGCAACGAGCTGATGGAAGCGGCGCTTGAGGCGCATCCTGAGGGGATCGCACTGGTGGATGCCGCCGGACAGGTCCTCTTCTGGAATCGCGCGGCGGAGACGATCACCGGATTCACCGGGATCGAGGTGGTCGCGCGCACCGCACCGTGGGCGATTGATCCGCTGGTGCATGGAGGTGGCGCGTGGGATGGGGCGAGCCGGCTCGACGGCGCTTCTGGAGCGCGGTCTGCAGTGGTTCACGGGCGTCACAAGCTGGGTAGCGATCTTGCGCTGGCGGCGCGGCGGCTGGTGCTGCGCGACGGTCTGGGCGAGCGCATCGGGATGGCCGTGCTCTTTCATCCGGCTGAGGTGGTGGAAGCGCTGCCGCGCGGCGAAGTGGGCGACGGTGAAACGGTGGAAGAATCTCAGGCGCAGCTGGAGGCGCGCCTCTCGGACCGCTTCGAGGAGTTCCTCCAGGGCAGCGCCGAGTTGGGCCTGATCTGGCTGATTGTGGACCAGGCGCATGAACTGCGCGGGACGCACGGCGCGCGGGCCTGCGAGGCCATGATGGAGCGGACCGAGCGCGCGCTTGCCGGCGCGCTGCACGCCGGCGAAGAACTGGGACGATGGGGCGAAGATGAATTTCTGATTCTCACGAGGGACGCGCAGCCGGAGGGTCTGCTGATGCGCGGGCAATGCGTGGCCGGCGTGGCGCGCACCACGGAGTTCCGCTGGTGGGGCGATCGCGTCTCTGTGACCGTAAGCGCCGGAGCCGCCAGCGCGCAGCGGGGCGAGACGCTGATCGGACTGCTCGAAAGAGCCAAGGCGGCGATGTTTTCCAGTCTTCACGCAGGGGGCAACCGCGTAACTCTGGCGCCGGGGAGGCAGTTGTGTTCGCGATCGTAGGAATTCTTCTGGTCTTTGGCGCCGTCATCGGCGGCTTCCTGATGGAGAAGGGGCACATTGAGGTGCTCATTCAGCCGGCGGAGCTCCTCATCCTTGGCGGCGCCGCGCTGGGCACGCTTCTGACCGCCAATCCCATGCACATTCTCAAAGGCATCGTCAGCGGCCTGACGGGAATCCTGAAGGGTTCGGGATTCGGCAAGGCGCGCTATCTCAGCACGCTGAAGATGATGTATCAGTTTCTCAACAAGGTGCGCAAAGAGGGGCTGCTGAGCGTGGAGATGGATGTTGAGAAGCCGCAGGAGAGCGCCATCTTCAAGAACTATCCCGAATTTCTCAAGGACCATTCTGCGCGCGACTTTGTCTGCGACACGCTGCGCATGGCGATCACGGGCGGTGTTGAGCCGTTTGACATGGACCAGATGATGGAGCTGGACATGGACGTCCATCATCATGACGCGACGCAGCCGATCGGCGCGCTCTCGACGGTTGCCGACGCGCTGCCTGGACTGGGTATCGTGGCCGCGGTGCTGGGCGTCGTCATCACGATGGGCGCGCTGGGCGGCCCTCCGGAGGAGATTGGCCACAAGGTGGCTGCCGCGCTGGTGGGGACGTTTCTCGGCATTCTGATGTGCTACGGCGTGGTGGGGCCGTTGAGTTCGAACATGGCGAAGACGGCCGAAGAGCACAACAGCTATCTGCATGTGCTGCGCGTGCTGCTGCTCTCGTTTCTGAAGGGATCGGCGCCGATGATCGCCATCGAGATGGGGCGGCGCGCGATTCCCGCGCATGTGCGGCCCGGCTTTGACGAGATGGAGAAGGCCTGCAAGAACCAGACAGCGGATGCCGCAGCCGCCGCAGCGTAGCGCGCAGGCAGGGAGCAGGGAAGATGTCCGCAGGGAAGACGCAACCGATCGTCATCGTGAAGAAGAAGGGCGGGCACGGCGGCCATCACGGCGGCGCGTGGAAGGTGGCCTACGCCGACTTTGTGACCGCAATGATGTCGTTGTTCATCGTGCTGTGGCTGATGAATTCGAGCGAGAAGATCAAGAAGGCGGTTGCCGGCTACTTCAACGACCCGCGGGGAACGGCGAGCCTGCTGGGCACCACGATGAGCGGCAACGGGGTCACGGTCGCGCAGGAACGGACAGACGCCCTGCAGAAGCTGAAGGAAAAGCTGGAGGCCGAGATCAAGGCGCGCAAAGAGCTGGAAAAGCTTTCGAAGCAGATTGAGATCACCATCACGCCCGAAGGTCTGCGCATCGAGCTGCTGGAAACCAAGAACGGCACCTTCTATGAGAGCGGCAGCGCGCGGTTGAGCGCGAGCGGGCAGGAACTGCTTTCGCTGCTGGCTTCCGAACTCAGGACCCTGCCCAACGACCTGCTCATCGAAGGCCACACGGACGCTGCGCCCTACTCGCAGGACACGGGCTACGGCAACTGGGAGCTCTCGGCGGACCGCGCCAACTCGGCGCGGCGGCTGCTGCAGGCCGACGGCGTGCGCCGCGACCAGGTGACGCAGGTGCGCGGGTATGCCGATCAGATGCTGCGCGTGAAGTCCAACCCCTACGACCCATCCAACCGGCGCATCTCCATCCTCGTGAAAAATGCCACCGCGCCCCTGCCGCCGCTGAAAGGGGCGCAGCTCGCGAACAGCGCGCAGGCTCCTGTCGCCGCGGCTCAACCCAGCGCGGAAACAGCGAAGAAGGAAAAGACGGGTCCGGCAGCGACAGGTCCTCCGCCCGAGCCACGGCCCTCGCCGCCAGCGAGCGCTGCGCCCTCTTCGCCTTCCGCGCAGGCCGAGGCTCTGCTCACGCGGCTGGCGAAGCTCTCTCCAGCCCGAAAAAAGTAAGCGCCTCGCGTCGCCCTTGCCACGCTGAGGCAGCGATGTGTACTCTGAAGGGACTTCAAGAAAGCGTTTACTGGAGGCATTCCATGCCCATCGTCGCTGGAGTCGATTTCGGCACCCTCAGCGTCCGCGTCACCCTCGTCGACAACATCAAAGGGCCGATCGGCACTGCGGCTGCTCCGTATCCCCTCCACCGCAAACGTGAAGATCCAGACTTCGCCACGCAGTCGCACGCCGACCAGATGCGCGCGCTCGCCGAGGCCACGCGCGAGGTGCTGCGCTCCACCGGCATCGCTGGCGCTGACGTGAAGGCCATCGCGCTCGACACGACCGGCTCCAGCGTCATCCCTGTCGGTGAGAGCCTTGAGCCGCTCGACGAATACTATCTCTGGTGCGATCATCGCGCGCACTCTGAGGCCGACGAGATTACGCACAAGGCGCACGCGCTCCGCTTTGAAGGCATCGACTGGTGCGGCGGCGTCTACTCGCATGAGTGGGGCTTCGCCAAGCTCCTGCACTGGCTCCGCCACAACCCCGACAAGCGCGATCGCTTCGTCACCGCGCTGGAACACTGCGACATGGTTGCCGCCACGCTTTGCGGCGTCCGCAGCGTTTCCGATCTCAAGCGCAGTGTCTGCGCCATGGGTCACAAGTGGATGTGGAATCCCAAGTGGGGAGGTCTGCCGCCGGAAGAGTTTCTCGTCGCCGTCGATCCGCTGCTCAAGGGTATACGCGTCAAAATGGGCGGAGAATATCTCACCAGCGATCATCTTGCCGGGCATCTCTCCGCCGAATGGGCAGCGAAGCTCGGCCTGCGCGCGGGCATTCCCATTCCCGTCGGCGCATTCGATGCGCACTGGGACGCCATCGGTTCCCACTGTCGTGAGGGCGATGTGGTGAATGTCGTCGGCACCTCCACCTGCATCATCGCCATGGCAAAAGAGGCGCAGCTTGTGCCCGGAGTCTGCGGGGTGGTGCCGGGCAGCGTGCATCCTGCCTATACGGGCATCGAGGCGGGGCTCTCCGCAACGGGCGACATCTTCGACGCAGTGGCCAAACGCGCCGGGACTTCTGTCGCTGCACTCTCCGACGGACTCGACGCATACAAGGCGGGCCAGACCGGCCTGCTGCGCCTCAGTTGGGACAACGGCGACCGCACCGTGCTCGTAAATCCTGAACTGGGCGGCGTCACGCTCGGCTGGAACCTCATCCACACCGCGCAGGACGAGCTCTTCGCTGCCATCGAGGGCACGGCTTTCCATACGCGCATCATTCTGGAGCGGATGGCCGAGCATGGCGTCCGCGTCGATCGCGTCATCAATGCGGGCGGTATTCCGCAGAAGAGCGAAGTGCTCAATCGCGTCTATGCCAATGTGCTCAACAAGCCGGTGCTGGTCCCGGCCGGCATTCCCACCAGTCTCGGTTCCGGCATCTTTGCGCTGCTTGCGGCCGGGGCGTACAAGACTATCGAAGAGGCACAGGCCGCGGTGTGCCTGCCGCTGCGCACCGTTGAGCCGGACCCGAAATCCGCTGCCATCTATGAGCAGCTCTATCGCCACTATCGTGAGGTCTACTTTGCGTTGGGCCGCCGCAACGCGGAGCCCGCGGCGCTCGGAGCTGTGCTGCCGGAGTTGCGCCGCATCGCAGCCGAGGTGCGTCGCACAGCGTAGCTGCGTGCAGGGTTACTGCTGTTGTTGCTGCTGCATGTGCTGTAAATCGATGGCCGGGACGCGCGGAGCGACCGGCTGTTGCGCGCGCTCCACCAGCACGCTCCAGTCATCGGGGATGGGCAGCTTGCGGTCCAGCGCAGGGGGCTGCTCGCTGGCGTCCACCTGCACCGCCACGTAAAGCTCGCTCTCAGCGTTGCCGCGAAAGATGCCGTGCGTGGGGGGCACGTCGGCATAGTCGCGTCCCACGGCGGTGCGTATGTGGCGGTGATGTGCGACCAGATGATTGGTCGGATCGAATCCTACCCAACCGAGGTGCGGCAACAGAACGTCCACCCAGGCATGCGTCGCATCGGGCGTGGAGCGGTCATGGGCCTCGCGGCTGCGATAGAGATAGCCCGAAACATAGCGAGCCGGAATGCGCACATGGCGCAGCAGAGCCAGCATCGTGTGCGCAAAATCCTGACAGACGCCCTTGCCGCTCAGGATGGCCTCGTCAATGGGAGAATCGACGCGCGTGGAGCGAGGGACATATTCGAAGTAGTCGAAGAGCCGCTGATTCATCTCGTGCACCAGCATCAGCGGATCGTCGCGCCGCACCACGTTGAGTTTTCGCGCCAGCTCCAGCAGCGCCGGAGTCTCCACGGCGAAGGTGCTTGGCAACAGCATCTCCCAGTAATCGCCTTCGGCGATCATCGCGTCCAGCTCGCTCCACGCATCGGGCGCAAGAAAGCTCGGCACATCCGGCTGTGGTTGCTGCTCCACCACGCTCTCGGCCACAATCACCAGTTGCGTATGCTCGCCGGGAATGTCGAAGTGTTGCACGTTGTTGCCCAGATGATCGCGATAGCTGAAGACCCGGCAGCGCGGGCTTACCGAGAGCGAGAACGCGAGGCAGTGCTGATTCGCATCGGAGCGCGGATGCATGCGCGCCTCCATGATGCTCTCGCGGATCGGATCGGAGTAGCGGAAGCGCGTCATGTGCCGTATGGAATAGAACTGCATTGCATGCCTCCGTCAGACCGCCAGCGCCGACTGGATGGAATAGTGAATGTAATAGCTGTAAATCAGCTCGTGAATGCGGAGACACTGCTCCCGTATGGTGTGGAGAAACCGCGCCGTGTCTCCGGCCAGAATCTCGCCAATGGAGGTGTAATCGAGCATCGCGTGCAGCCGCCCGATGCCAGCGGTCAGTTCATCCGGCGGCCGGCGCGCGCCGGTGCGCTGGATTGCGGTGACGGCCTGCCGAATGCCGTCCACCGAATAGCGGATGGCGTGCGGGAAGTCACGATTCAGCAGAAGAAATTCGAGGATGCGATCGCGTGTCAGGTCCGCTGTGTAAACCTGGCAATACGCCTCGAACGCCGTGCAGCAGCGAAGCAGGCCCACCTGCTCGAGGTACTGATATCCGGAGTCGTCACGCTCCGGCGTCTGAAACAGATCAGGCTGGAACACCTCAAGCAGAGTGGCTGTTGCGTAGGCACGCTCCAGATACCGTCCGAGACGAATAAAGTGCCAGCCCTGGCCATGAATCATCGTCGTATCCGTCACGCCTTTGAAGAGGTGAATGCCGTCCACAACGCCGGCGAGAACATCGGCCATGCTGGAGCGCGACTGCGAGAGCGCCAGTTGCGAATGCATGTGGTGATAGAGGCGGTTGAGCCGCTGCCACTGCTCCGTCGAAATCTCCTCGCGTACCTGCCGGGCATTCTCGCGCGCCGCATTCACGGCGAATGTGACGGAAGCTGGGTGCAGGCTGTCGAACACCAGCGTGTACGCCATCGCATCGAGATCGCCGCTCCAGGCTAGTCCCTGCGGATCGCCCAGCGCGGCGACGAGCCGCTTCCAGCGTGACTCGGCGCTTGCGCCCGCCGTGTCCAGCATCAGACTCATGGTCACGTCGAGTTGGCGCGCGGTGTTCTCCGCCCGCTCGAGGTAGCGGCTCATCCAGTAGAGGCTGTCGGCAACGCGCGATAGCATGGTGCGGCTCTCCCGAACGGTGCGTGTCACTGCGACTCCAGAACCCACGTGTCTTTGCTGCCTCCGCCTTGCGACGAGTTCACCACGAGTGAGCCTTTCTCAAGCGCCACGCGCGTCAGACCACCGGGCACAATGTTCACTTTGTCCCCAAAGAGAATGTAGGGGCGCAGATCGACGTGACGCGGCTCCAGCCGGTCGCCGACAAGACACGGCGCGCGAGAAAAATCCAGCGTGGGCTGCGCGATGTAGTTGCGCGGGTTGGCCTCGATCTGCCGCGCAAACTCTTCGCGCTGGCGAGCCGTCGAGTGTGGGCCAATCAACATGCCGTACCCGCCGCTCTCGCCCACAGCCTTCACCACCAACTTCTCCAGATTCGCCAGAACATGACGCCGTTCCTTCTCTTCAGTCAGCAGATACGTTTCCACATTCGGCAGAATGGCATCCTCGTCCAGGTAGTAGCGGATGATGCGCGGCACATAGGCATAGAGCGCTTTGTCATCGGCCAGTCCAGTGCCAAACGCATTCGTCACAGTCACGTTGCCTGCGCGATAGGCATTGAAAAGCCCGGCGCATCCCAGCGCGGAGTCGGCGCGAAAGACGAGCGGATCGCTGAAGTCGTCATCGACGCGGCGATAAATCACGTCCACGCGCTTCAGTCCATCGGTGGTGCGCATGTACACGATATTGTCGTGCGTCACCAGGTCGCGGCCTTCGACCAGGTCAATGCCCATCTGCCGCGCCAGATACGTGTGCTCGTAGTAGGCGCTGTTGAATACACCCGGCGTGAGGAGCACGATGTTCGGCTCCGGCCTGCCTTCAGGAGCCAGAGATCGCAAGGTGGCCAGCAGCAGTTGCGGATAATGCTCGATGGGCCGCACGCCGTAGCTCTGGAAGAGCTGGGGAAACGTCCGCTTCATCACGCGCCGGTTGGCCAGCATGTAGCTCACGCCCGAGGGCACGCGGAGATTGTCTTCCAGAACAACAAACTCGCCGTTGTCCATCCGCAGCAGATCACTGCCCACAACGGCGATATAAACATTGCGGGGAACCTGCAGCCCGCGCATCTGGCGGCGAAAGTGCTTGCAACTGTGCACCAGCTCCCGCGGCACGACGCGGTCGTTCAGAATTTTCCCCTCGGAGTAGACATCGCGCAGAAAGAGATTCAGCGCCGTGATGCGCTGCGTCAGTCCGCGTTCGATGCGGTTCCACTCCTGCGCGGTGATGAGCCGGGGCAGCAGATCGTAGGGAAAAATGCGCTCAGTACCCTCTTCGCGTCCGTACACGGTGAAGGTAATGCCCTGCGTCAGGAAGGAGAGCTCGGCTGACTGCTTCCGGCGCTGCAACTCCTCCTGCGGCAGTCGCGCCAGCGTTTCTGCCAGCGCGCGGTAATGCTGGCGCAATGTGCCGTCGGCCGCGCGCATCTCATCGAAGGCGTGATCGAGCGGATAATCGCCAAAGAGCGTGTCCACTTCGACGGGGTGGCCTTGGCTCATGCGCGTACTGCTTCCCGTTCAGAGATTCAGTGCAAGCCGCACGATCCAGCAATGCGGCCCGCATCCTGTCTTATTCGTTCTATCACCTGCGACATAAAGGTGGAATCAGGAATCAAGCGAGCGGGCGCCTGTTCTTTGCAGACGCACCGCGCATCGGGCTGCGGGCGGCGGCGATCCGTTTGCCTCATCGCTGCGCGGAATGGCTCCTCGATGCGGTAACCTGATTCCCACAGGAGAACTGCAAATCATGACTACTTTGTCGAAGTTGATGACGCCTGCTGGCGTCACGCTTCTGGTCGCCGCCTCTCTCGTTTTTGCAAAAGCGCAGCAGACGCCCATTCAAATCACCGCAGACCTGACCGACGCGCCGCGCAAGCTCTACCACGCTGAGATCGACCTTCCGGTCAAGCCCGGACCGATCACGCTGATCACGCCGCAGTGGATTCCCGGAACGCACATGCCCGCGGGGCCCGCGGAGGACATCACCGGCGTCGTCTTTACCGCGAACGGCCAGACACTGCCGTGGCGTCGCGACGATGTGGACCTGTATGAGTTTCACCTGACCGTGCCGGAGGGAGCCCAAACGCTCCATGCGCACCTGGATTGCATTGTGACCGCGCGCATCACCCACAAGATGGCGGTGCTTGAGTGGGAAAAACTGCTGCTCTATCCTGCGCACACACCGGTCCGCGAGATCTCGATTGAGCCTGCGCTGAAGGTTCCGGCGGGCTGGGGCGTCGGCACCGCGCTGACGCCGACCGGCGCCGCGGCCTGGCCAGTGCCCTCTGCAGGAAGCACGACGCACTTTGCCGCCACAAACGTCGAGCAGTTGGAGGACTCGCCGCTGATCACCGGTGAGTATTTCCACGAGTATCCATTGGCACCGAGCATTGCACCCAAGCACTATCTGGATGTCGTGGCGGACGAACCGGAAGACGTGCAGTTGCGTCCGGCCTTCCTCGCCGGAGTGAACAACCTGGTGCGCGAGGCAGACGCGCTCTACGCCTCGCATCACTACAACGTCTATCACTTTCTGCTCACGCTCTCCGATGTTGCGGGCGGCGAAGGCCTGGAGCACGGCCAGTCGTCCGACAACGGCGTGGGAGAGAAAGGATTCGCCGACGCAGGGCACCAGTTGCCCGAAGCCGACCTGCTTTCGCATGAGTTCACGCACTCGTGGAACGGCAAGTATCGCCGCCCCGAAGGGCTCTATCAGCCGGACTTCGCTACGCCGCAGCAAGGTGCGATGCTTTGGGTTTACGAGGGCATGACGGAGTATCTCGGCAATGTGCTGGCCGCGCGCTCGGGATTGAAGACGCAGGCCCAGTATCGCGACGTGCTCGCCTACACCGCCGCGACCCTCGACTACCGTCCCGGCCGCGAGTGGCGTCCCACGGAAGACACCGCCGTCGCGGCCAGCATCCTGCGCACACCCAATCCCGCATGGGCCAACTGGCGTCGCTCGCAGGACTACTACTTTGAAGGCGAGCTGCTCTGGCTCGATGCCGACACGCTGATCCGCAAGATGTCGAACAACACGAAGTCGCTCGACGATTTTGAGAAGATCTTTCTCGGCAAGGGAGGCAATACCGGTCCGCTCATCGTTCCCTATCCGTTTGACGAACTCGTGCAGGATCTCAACCAGGTTGTTCCATACGACTGGGCAAAGTTCCTGCGCGACCGCATCGACAACATCAACGCTCGCGCGGACCTCGCCGGCATTGAGCAGGGCGGCTACAAGCTTGTGTATCGCGATGAGCCAAGCCCCTCCATCCGCACGATGATGGCGGCGGGAGGGCCACGGCGAGGCGGCGTGCAGTGCTGGTTCTCGATCGGCCTGCAGATTGGTGAAGACGGCGCGATTCGCGATGTTCGCTGGAACGGCCCTGCCGACAAGGCGCAGCTCGCGCCCGGTGAAAAGATTCTCGCCATCAATGGCCAGGTCTTCTCCGGCGACAGGCTGCGCGAGGCCATTCGCGGAGCAAAGGGGACGAGCGAGCCAATCCGTCTCCTCGTGCAGTCGGATACTTACGTCTTCCCAGCGCAGATTGAGTACCACGATGGCGAGCGCTACCCGGCGCTGGAGCGCGTCGACGGCGCGCCGAGCTACCTTGATGACATCACCACGCCGCGCACGAAGGTCGAGCCGGTGAAAGAAGACAGCAAGACGGGAGATGGCGCGCAGCCATAGAATCAACGCCGAGTGAACTGCAAAGACCGCAGTGGCCATCACGCCGTTGCGGTCTTTCTTTCTTTGATGATGTGGCGATTGCGCGGCTCATCCGCATCGGCTGGTGACACACGGCTCTTCCAGCAAAGACAGGTTAACCTCGATTGCCGCCACTGGCGCGCCGCTTGCCGGGCACAGCAGTCGATTCACGAATCACAAGCGAGGGATGAATCGGCACCACCTCAGGAAAGCTGGCCAAACCGCGAATGCGCTGCAGCAGGATGCGCGCCGCCACCTGGCCCATTTCCATCAAAGGCTGGCGGATGGTGGTGAGACTTGGATTGTGAAAGGATGCGCCCTCAATGTCGTCGAAGCCCACCACGGAAACATCGTGCGGTACGCGCAGCCCGCGATTTGCCAGCGCGCGCGTCGCTCCGATTGCGGACATATCGTTGTAGCAGATCAGCGCCGTGAAGTCCGCGCCGCGTTCCAGCAACTCCTTCGTCGGCTCAAATCCAAGCTCAGGCGTTGAAGTCTTCAGGCGCAATTGCACGGTCAGTTCCTCGGGTACGGCAATCTTCAACTCGCGCGCCACCGCCATCAGGCACTCCCAGCGGTCATCTGCGTCTGCGCTGTGGCTGCCTCCGCGCATAAATGCAATCTTCCGGTGCCCCAGTTGATGCAGATGACGCAGCGCGAGTTCCGCGGCGCGTCGCTGGTCGAGCACCACGTTCGTCGCGCCGTCGATATGCCGATGGCCGGCGACCACCACGGTCGGCAGGTTGAAGCCCTTTTCCAGAATCGTGTCAATCAGAATGAAGCCTTCCACTGAGCGATCCATCAGCAGGCGCGGGTACTCCTCCATCAGGTCGGGCTTGCGCCGGTGGCTCACGGTCAGGTAGAAGTAGCCCTCTTCGATGAGATACTGCTCCACGCCTGCCAGCACCTGCGTGGCGTAGTGATCGTTCAATTCGGGAACCAGCACGCCCACGGTGTAGGTTTGCCGCTTGCGCAGCGAGCGCGCATAAAAGCTGGGACGGTAGTCAAACTTGGCCGCGGCCTCGATCACGCGATCGCGCGTCTCCTGCGGAATCGAGCGGACTCCCGGCGCGTTGTTGAGCACCAGTGAAATCGTCGCGGGAGACAGGTTCAAATACTCGCCCAGCGTGCGCAGTCCTACTGGCTGGCCGGGTTTCGGCTGGACCCCTGCTTTGTTTCGCTTGGGCATGCACTCCAGTTGTACCATCCTGGCCCGCACCATCGCGCGCTGCATCCAGGAAGGCTGCGCAGGGCGAAGTCGCACCGGATGAAAGACTTCGTCAAAGACACGTCCGCCTCCCCGCAGTGCGACAGGGAGGCGGCGTGAGGTACAGGGTCGAGGGCTACTCGGCGACTGCGGCTTCTGCCACCGGCTCTTCTGACTCGGCAGCCACCACGACCTTGACGTGCGCCGTGACCTCGCGGTGCAGCTTGATGGCCACGGAGTAATCGCCTGTGCTCTTGAGCGGCTCGGAGAGCTGGATCTTGCGGCGATCCACCTCGAAGCCCTTGGCAGCGAGCCCGGCTGCAATGTCGGCCGAGGTCACGGAGCCAAACAGGTGGCCGTGCTCACCGGACTTGCGGGTAAAGCTCAGCACAACCGCTTCAATGACGGGCACCTGCTGCTCAGCCTGCTCCTTTTCCGCGGCAGAGCGCCGTGCGGCGGCGTGCTTCATCTGTTCAATCACGGCCTTGTTGGCCAGGGTCGCCTGCAGCGCCAGCTTGCGGGGCAGCAGAAAGTTGCGTCCGTAGCCATCTGCGACTTTAACCACGTCTCCGCGGTGGCCCAGATTCACTACGTCTTCCTTCAAAATCACTTCCATCGGAAATTCTCCAGTGTTTCAGGCGGTGCTTGCTGGCTTGCCATCTCGTTAGACACCTCTGGCAGCCATCGGTTGCCCCGCTCGGGGTTCTTCTCTTCGTCCCATTCGACCTCTACCGCGCGCTAGCTTACTCCGGCTTGAGCCCTCTCCGCACTACAACCAACGGGGCAGACAGGGTATACGTGCGCCGGGCCTGCCGGTTTGCACGGTTTAGTGCTGGGTGGCAAAGGGTAGCAGGGCGATGTTCCGGGCCTGCTTGATGGCACGGGTCAGACGCCGCTGATGCGTGGTGCAGACGCCGGTCAGGCGGCGGGGCACAATCTTGCCACGCTCGGCCACAAACCCTTGCAGCAGACGCACATCGCGGTAGGGAATCGCATCGATCTTCTCTGTGCAGAACTTACACACCTTCTTGCGGCGGAAGAACTTGCCGCGGCCGCCGGGGCCACCGCCCGGCCGTCCGCCGGGACCGCCCCCAGGACGGGGTCCGCGGCCTGGGGCCGGGGATGCGGCTGGGGCTGGCGCGGGGGTAGATTCCCCTGCCGCCGCGGCCTGGGGTGCTGCTGCGCCCGCTTCGGGCGTCTTGCCTGTGATTTCTTCAGACATCGTGTTTCCTCTTCATTTTCTCTGCGCGAGCGGCCTGTTCGGGGCGTCGGCGCAAGATGGGGCCGGGACCGGCATGCCCGTCACACGGGCAGCCAGTCGAGGCGATTTCTTATGCGTTGGCTGCAACCGACTCCGCAGCCTCGGCCGCAGCGACGGGAGGAGCCGGAGTAGCGGCGGGTTCGGCGCTCAGCTTGCGGCGGCTGGCGCGCAGACTCTTGATCTTGGCCAGGCGCTTCTCCTCTTCGTCCATGCGCACCGTGATGAACTTGATCACCGGCTCGGAGACGCGCAGGCGGCGCTCCAACTCCAGCACCACGGGGCCACCAGCCTCGATGGTCATCAGCACATAGTTGCCGTCGGCAAACTTCCGCACGATGTAGGCCAGCTTGCGCTTGCCCATCTTTTCGACGGACTTGACCACGCCGCCGCCGTTCGTCACCGACGTGGTGAAGCCGGCAATCAGCTTGTCCACTTCCTCATCGACCACATCGGGCCGAACGATAAACATCACTTCATACAAACGCGACATCCGGTTTCCTTTTCCGCCGGGATTCATCGATTCCCGGCCGCTGCCGCCGGCACAAACCATAGCGGCCATTCCTTGTCAGCAGGTTCGTCCTGAGTCCCTAAGTCCCCGGTCTTCAGGTTCCTGCTGCTTACTCCTCCGCCGTGCCGTTTCGCTCCCGGCGGTTGAACTCGTTCATTGCGGCGGCCGGTCCGTCGGAGATGATGCGCCGCGTAGCCGTTGCCACCCGGTCCAGCACCTCGTCCAGCACCGCCAGTTCCGCCTTGCGCATCGGCGTCAGCAGATAATCTCTGCCCAGCCGTCCTCCACCCGCTGCTTTGGCCTCCGGTGGAAGGTCCAGCCCAACTCCGATCCGCAACCGCAGCCATTCCTGGCTGCCGAGCGCTCCGGTTACGCTGCGGGCTCCGTTGTGGCCAGCCGGCGAACCGCGCTCCCTGATTTTGAAGCTGCCCAGCGTCAGATCCAGCTCGTCGTAAAGGACCAGCAGGTCTTTCTCCGGGTCGGCTTCAAATTCCCGAATCAGGGCGGCCACGGATGCGCCGCTCAGATTCATGAAAGTCTCCGGCTTGGCCAGAATCACCTCGCGCCCTGCGATACGGCAGGTTGCAGTGGTGGCCCGGCAGCGCCGGTTCTGCACCACAACGCCCTCTTGCTGGGCGATGCGGTCAATTGCCATGAACCCCGCGTTATGCGGCGTCCACAGATATTCGAGGCCCGGATTGCCCAGCCCCACCACCAGGAAGGGGCTGCGGCCTCCGGAAGACTCGCTTGCATCCGCCAAGGCTTACTTCTTTGCCTCGGGCTTCTTGGCCGCGGCATCCGCCGCAGGCTCTGTTTTGCCCTTCTTGGCCACTTCCGGCTCGGCTGGCGTGGCGCCTGCCGCAGCCTCTGCTTCAGCCGCAGGAGCCACTTCCTCGCGAATCGAAACCACGTGAGCCACGGTGGCGTCCTCTGCCTTCAGGAACTTGACCTTTTCCCCGTGGGGCAGGTCGCTCACGCGCAGTACCTGATGCAACGCAAGCTCGCTCACGTCCACGTCAATATGGCTCGGGATATCGGCTGGCAGGCACTCAATCTCGACCTCGCGCAGCACCTGGTCCAGAATGCCGCCCTGCGTCTTGACGCCGACCGGCGTGCCCAGGAGCTTCACGCGCACGCTGACGCGCAGGGTCTTATCCAGCGCAATCCGCTTCAGGTCGATGTGGATCAGCTGATCCTTGATCGGCTCATACTGCCAATCGACAATCATGGCCTTCGCCGTGGACTGGCCCGCGACTTCGACATCGAAGATCGTGTTGTGTCCGCTCTCGGAGTAGAGAATGCGGGAGATCTGCTTGGGGTCCACCTCGATGGCGACCGGTTCATGGCCCGCGCCATACAGTACGGCGGGAATCTTGCCCGCAACACGCACGCGGCGCGCGGCATTCTTGTTGAACTTGCCCTCGCGGGGCTTGGCTACGACAACTTCAGGCATTCTGTCTCTCGTTTCTGTTCGTCGGGCACGGACCAGAGGGCCGCTCCCTTTGTTCGCGGCAGCCATCCAGGCCCGCCGGGGTTCGTTGCTAGCTGAACAGCGTGCTCACGCTGGTCTCCATGTGAATGCTCTCGATGGCCGCGCCCAGCAGGCCGGCAATCGACAGCACCTTAATCTTTGGCAGCTTCTGCGCCGCCTCGCGCAGCGGAATGGTGTTGGTCACCACCAGCTGCTCCAGCCGCGAGCTGGCGATACGATCAATCGCGGGCCCGGAGAGCACCGCGTGGCTGGCGCAGGCATACACCGCCGCCGCTCCATTGGCGTAGAGCGCGTCCACGGTCTTCACCAGCGTGCCCGCCGTATCGATAATGTCGTCGATGATGAGGCAGTTCTGCCCCTCCACATCGCCCACCACGTTCATTACTTCCGCCACGTTGATGTCGGTTCGCCGCTTGTCCACGATCGCCAGCGGCGCGCCCATCTTCTGCGCAAAAAACCGTGCCCGCTCCACGCCGCCCGCATCGGGAGAAACCACCGTCAGGTTGGGCAGGTTCAGCTCGCGGAAGTAGCTCACCAGCACCGGCGAGGCAAAGAGATGGTCCACCGGAATATTGAAGAAGCCCTGAATCTGCGCCGCGTGCAGGTCCACAAACAGCGCGCGATTGGCCCCCGCGGTCGTCAGCAGATCGGCAATGAGCTTGGCGCTGATGGCCACGCGCGGGCGGTCCTTGCGGTCCTGGCGCGCATAGCCGTAGTAGGGAACCACGACCGTAATCCGCGCCGCCGAGGCGCGCTTCAGCGCGTCAATCATCACCAGCAGCTCAACAAGGTGCTGGTCCACGGGATAGCAGGTCGGCTGCACGACAAAGACATCCACGCCGCGCACGTTTTCCAGCAGTTGGAAGTACACTTCGCCGTCGGCAAAGCGCTGCAGCTTGGCCTCGCCCACCTTGACGCCGATGTGCGTGGCAATCTCGTCCGCCAGCGCGCGGTTCGCCGTGCCAGAGAACAGCTTGAAGCGCTTGTCCTCGGTCAGGCTGCGGGCGCGTTTGCGCTCGGCCGCCGGCTTGGCCTCTTTGGCCTTCGCGGCGTCCTTCTGCGCCTCGTGCGCGCTCTGCGGTTTGTCTTCCAACGTAACCGTCACCGTTCCTGCATCCATCTGAAAAGCACCTCCAAGCTGGTTGGCTTTGGCTGCCTTCCGGGAAATCTCCCGTCTCAACAAACTGGCTGGGCGACTAGGATTCGAACCTAGACAAGTGCCTCCAAAGGGCACTGTCCTACCATTAGACGATCGCCCATCGTACGGCCTTTCCGGCGCTGCGCCGGCAAAGCCCACCCGACAGCCGCACGTGAGTCTCTCGCGCGTTCCCGTGGACTGTCAACCTGCTTGCGGAAGAAGCATTTCGCTCCAGTACTGCGCCCTCGGCAGGGTGCGCGTCAGCAGGCTTTCCACTCCTGCCTCGGCGAGCCGTCCTCGGGCCGCTTCCGCATCTCCGCGGGTCAGATACAACCCGAAGAGCGCCGAACCGGACCCCGACAGCGAGGCATGCAGAGCTGCCTCCGGCGTGCCATCAGCCGCAAGTTGACGCTTGATCTCGGCTAGGGAAGGATGCTGGCGGAAGACGACGCGTTCAAAGTCGTTCGCAATCCAGCTCGTAATCCCGGTGCGGACAAGCGCGGACTCTTGGCGTCCGGCCAGGTCGCCTCCCAGGGAAGCGACACCGGAGGAGCCTGCTCCCTGCCTGCCCCCCGGAATCGCTTCCGCAAAGGCGCTGGCATAGGCGCGGCTCAACTGCTTTAGTTTATCTGCACTTGCCTCTCCGGTCAAACCCTCCGAGGCGCAGAGCGCGTCCCAGTCCCGGAAGGCATGCGGCGTTGAGACGCCCACCGCCGGCGTTGCCACCACGCACCACACCGGTTCAAAGTCCGGGAGGGGGACCACCTCCTGCCCCCGGTCCATGCCCAGCACGGCTCCACCGAGCAGAAACAGCGGCACATCCGACCCCACCTGCGCGGCCAACTCCAGGCGCTTCGCTGGCCATCCGGCGGCGTCCCTGTGCAGGCCAAGTTCCGCTTCCAGCCCCACCAGCGCGGCCACGGCGTTGGCTGATCCGGCGCCCAGTCCGCCCTGCACCGGCAGCCGCTTTTCGATGTGGATCGATACACCTGCCCTGACTCCGCTCTCGTCCAAGGCCAGGGAAGCCATCTTCCAGGCAGTGTTGCGCGGGTCGGTCGGCACGCGCCCGTCGTTGCTCGTCAGCGTCAGCCGAGTCGTACCGGCTCGTTGCGCCGTAACTGTCACCACATCATGCACTTCCAACGTCTGGTAGACGGTGGACAGCGCATGGAAGCCGTCCGGCCGGGGAGCGCCAATCCCGAGGCCGAGATTGATCTTCGCGTGCGATCGCACTCGCGTGGACATACCGGTTCATTGTAGTGCCCGGCCACCGAGGGAACCCG
>JBBIVH010000027.1:18563-21227 GCA_037439805.1 Acidobacteriaceae bacterium | reverse complement strand
TCAATCGCCGCCAGCACCACGCTCACCGCCGCCAGCACGCCCTTCGCGCGCTGCCAGTTCTGCTCGTGCCGCTCCATGCGCCGCTCCAGTTCGGCAATGCGCCCGCCGTTCCCGTCGCCCATCAGCCCATTCATCTGCGTCTTCAGCACGCAGAGATCGCTCAGCACCTGCGCCTCGAATTCATTCATCATCCGCATGAACTTCGCTCCACTCCTCTGGGTGCCCCAGGTCTCGCTTCTGAGACCTGGGAAGCCACCACGCCACCTCACGCTAGGGTGCCCCACCTTCGGCGCGGCGGCTAAGGTGGTATTCCTCACACCGCCCGCCATCCCCGCTACGCCAACGGCAAATTAAAGAACAACGCCGCGGAAAACTCCGAGTAGTTCGGCGGCGTCGCCCCGTCATACATGCGAATGTAGTAGCGATCGCTCGCCGCCACCCGCGTAAACGTCATCGTTGCCACCGACGCGCGCATCACCAGGTCCGTATCCTCGCCCGGCTGGAAGCACCAGTCCCTGCGCCGGATCTCAAACCCTCCACCCGCCGGCGCCGTAGCGCCCGTCGCAATCGTCACCGTCGCGCCGCTCATCGCTGTCACCGCCAGCCCGCTCAAGTTCGCCGCGAACACCGGATTCACCAGAGCCGGCAACCAGGTCTCTATTGGTATCTTGGTATCTGTTTTGAGTGCAAGGTCCTCCGCCCAATCATTCGCAAATGTAATCGCAAACTCCACCTGTTCCGGAGCGCTCGCGGCATAGCTCACCTTTACCGTTCGCACCACCACCTGCGCGTTCAAATTCGTCGACGGCGCTTGCAGCAGCAGCGCATCGCCCGGCCACACATCCGCCGCAAAGCTCGACCGCGGACCCTTGTATGTTCCGCTCCACAGAGCGCTTACGCTCGCCGCCGCCTGTGCCAGCGCCTGCGCGGCGCTCCTGCAGTCCGCCGAGCTGCGCGCCACCGGATTCGTCACCGAACCCATCCACGCCGATCCGCCCGGCAACCCCGCTGCGGCCATCGCCTGCTGGCTCGCCGCATTGACCGCGCGGCCCACGGCGCGCCCCACCGTGCGATAGCTCACCGCAATCTGTTCTCCTGCAGGCGGGGCAAAGCCCGTGTAAAACACGAGCTTGCCCGTGCGCAGCAGGTGGCACTCGCCACCCTGCGCGGTCGAACCCACCCTGCGGGTGTACGCCGTCCCGCCCGACGGCGTACACACCACCCACCCTGACCCGAGCTGCGTCAGATTCAGCTCGCGCATCGACCCCTGCAAGTTCAAACTGCTCACCGCCGCCACCTGGCACGTGCCCGGCAGGTTCGCCACCGCGCCGTCATACAACACCACCGGCATGCCGCCCACGCCGTTCACAAACTCCTGCAGCTCAAACAGCAGCTTGCCCGGCGCCAGATTCCATTGCCCGCCAAACGTCGCCACGCCGCTGTCATCGTAGCTTGTGTACACCTGGCCGCCGCGCGCCGCCTCCGGGCAATGCACGCGGATGCGCAGCGCATACTGGTTCGCAGGATTCACCGTGTACGTGGTGCCCGTCGCTACGCCCTGCACCACCGGCTGCAGCGTCACCGTGCCCGTGCCTGTCGCCGCCGTCGCCTGAAAGCCAGCCGTACATCCCGCCAGCGTGTCCGTGCCCGTAAACATGCCAGCCAGAATTCCCGTGCTGCCCGTTGCGAGTTGTACGCCCGCCGCTTCCAGCAGCAGTGTCCCCGCCATCTCCATCGGGTCCATCCACGTCAGCATCGTATCGCCGTCGATGCCGTTGCCGCCCTGCATTGCCAGCCCGTTCGCGCCCAGCGTCAGGTAGCCCGCGCCGCCCGAATTCGTCCAGAGTTGCGCATTGATCGCAGGCTCGTTGAAGAGCTCATGAATCAGAATCGACTTGGACGCCGGCGGAAAGTACGGATCCTCGGCCAGAAAGAATTGCGTCGTCACGCCGTCGCCAAGGAAATATTCCGTCACATACGCCTGCGGTTCGGCCGCGCCGCACACCGTCACGTCATTGGCCAGCGCGCGCTTCGCCGTGCCGTTCAGCGTGAGTCCTGCAAGTGTGAGGCTGCCGTCCGTCTCGTTCAGCGTGTGCACGGTGGACCCCGCAGCCGCCACCGTCAGCACGCCATCCACCGCGCGATACGCCGCACGCGCGCCCGAGGCCACAAGCCCCGCGCTCTTGCTCCACGGCGCGCCCGGCTCCGGCTCAAAGTGTGCCACCGGCGTCGTCAGCGTGAGTCCTGCAGTCGAAAGAGTGGTCGCGCCGGTGTGCACTACCAAATTGCCCAGCAGGCTGCCCGCCGTCACGCCCGCCGCTGTCTTGCTCACGGCAACCGTGCGCTGATCCAGCAGCAGTTCATCGCTGATCGCCTCCATCGCGATGCGATACCGCGGCCCGCGCAGGCTCATGCCCGCGTACTCCGGCAGCGGACTCACCGCAATGTAGCCCGTGAAGTAGGCCGTGCCGTCGTCGCCCGTGACTCCGAGTGACTGATAGCGCACCGGCGCGGCCAGCGAACCACCCGCGGGCAGGCTCAGCCACAGCCTGCACACCGAAGGCTCATTCAGCGTGCGCGCAATCGTCAGCGGATGCGCCGCATCCAACGCCGCCGTGTAGTCCTGCCCCTGGATCGTAATCTTCATCGTGCTCCTCTGCCGTT
>JBBIVH010000027.1:0-18463 GCA_037439805.1 Acidobacteriaceae bacterium | reverse complement strand
GGCAGGAAGCTCCGGTAGCAAAGCACGCGCTCGCCATCCAGCGGGTCGGTCACCGGCATCGCCGTACACTGCACCTTCAGCAGCACCCGCTGCGCGCCCAGCTTGTTCTTCGCATCCATCGGCACGCCCAGCTCTTCCGCGCCGGTCATCGCCTGCAGCCGCGGATAGTGGAAGAAGATGCGCTCGCCCTGCCCGCCATGCAGCAGGAAGAGCGCCGACCACTCCTGATAGAAGCTGCCACCCTCGCGATCCACAAAGCCCGTCAGCGCCTGCAACTTTGCATTCGCTGCAGGTGCACCGCCCGGCAGCGGCGTGGCCAGCGTCAGCCCCGTCGTGCTCACCGCAGACACCAGCGCAACGTTGAAGGTCACGCGCCGGATGTAATCCACATCCGTCACCGCCTGCCGCAGATACGCGCCCGCCACCGGCGTGCCCACAAAGCCCGTCTGCCCGGTGTTGTCCACATCCACCGCGACCATCTGCCCCGCGGTGAACTTCGCCGCGTCCGTCGAGGCGAGCACGATGCTCGTCGCCGTCGATCCGCTCTGCACCACCACGGCCGGCGCGGCCGCTGCGCCATCGGCAGCAGGCGTCGCGCCGCTCGCGGGCACCAGCAGGTTCATGTGCTGCGAGCCGGTCGCCAGCGCCATCGTCAGCTTCGTCCAGCTCAGGAACTCGAAGCTCACCTGCGCCTCCAGCGTCTCGCGCACCTGGTCCAGCGGCGCGGCGGGAATGCCCGTCATCACCGGCGCACTCTTGCCGAGCGGCTTGCGCGCAAAGTTCTGGATGAATCCCAAATCAATCCACGGCGCGGGCGGCGATGCGAGATTGAAACTGCCCTCGCTCGCCGCGTCAAACAGCACCGGCGTCTGCGACGCGCGATTCACCGGCGCAAAGTACGCACGCACCCGACGCGCCACCGGCGCGGGCGCTTGAAACCAATTGGCGGCCATCTATTCCCCCTGCTCCTGGTAGCTGTAGATCGTGATCTTTGCCGAGCGCGTGAGCCGGTCGCGCTGCACCTGCACCGGCGTGAACTGCGGCTCATCCCAGAAGACCTGCGTGAGCATTGCCGCCGCGGGCTGTACTGTGTAGTTCATCTTTGGCGTTTGAAAGGGCTGCAGCATCGCGATGAGTTCTTCATCCATCTCGCTCAATGAACGGCCACGGTCGAGCCCGCCAAAGGCCTCTGTGCCGCAGGTCTGGTAGATGACCTCGCACTCCTGCGCGGCCATCGTGGCGGGCAGGTTCACCTCCACGCCCATCCCGAGCCAGCGCAGCACAAACACATCGTTGGGAAGTTGCGCATACGGCGCTTCGGCTTCTTCCACAAAGATGCCGGGCCGCAGCGCGCCGCGCAGCAGGATGGTGCGATTCGGATTGATCGCCGCCAGCCGCGTGCGCAGCGCCATGTAGAAAGAGTCCTTTGCGTTCTGCATTGCCTTTTCCTTCTCTCGTGTTCGTTCCGCCGGGGCTAAAGCCCGAATGACATTGCGCGTCCTGCGGTACGACTGAAGTCGTGCCCTTTCACAAGACACACGTACTGCAGGCCCTGAGCAAAAAGAGCCGTAAGTTGGCAGCGAGAAGCTGGCCACTGAAAGCTGATCACTGATCGCTGCTTTTACACCGCCTGCGGACGCGCCTCGCGCACCAGCAGCCGGTAGAGATACACCTGGCCAAAGGCTTCGTTGGCCGTCATCGACTCGATGAGGTAGTCCTGCCCACCGACGGTGATGGCCAGCGTGGCTGCAAACAGAGCCTGCGCAGAGAGGAAGTCGAGCGCGCTGACCTGCGCCTCGATGGCGGTAGCCGAGAGGAACATCTCCCACTGCGGCTGCCCATCCTTTTCCCACGTGGGCCGAATGCGGCGCATCACCACGGGGCTCACCACTACATCGGCAAAGTTCGTCGCCACCAGCCCCACCTCGGACTGGCTGTTGGGCGCGCTCACGCCTGTCATGCGCAGCGAGGCAGAAGCTCCGCCCACGCTGCGCAGCAGCGCATCGGCCAGCATCTGCGGCGCGCCTACCGGATTGCGCGGTGCTGTATCGCTCATCGCTCACCCCAGCCTGTTCGCCACGTACGGGCGCAGCCACGCCTGCACGGTCTCGTCGAGCAGCGAACTTGAGAAGTACTCCATCCACATCGTGTCCATGCGCGAGCGGCTTGCATTCAGCGCGGGCGTCGATTGCGCGTTGCGCACAATCTGCGCGCAGGCCGACTTCACATCGTCGCCAATCGTCGCGAGGCCAGCGGTATACGTCACCGCAACTTCGTTGAAGGGAAGCCCGAGAATGTTCCATGGCAGCGTGAGCTCGCCGGTGTTGGGATCGAAGTCCACCTGGGTGGGATCGATCGTGGTCCACTGGCCGGGCAGCGAAAACGCCCAGACGATTTCAAAGACCGGGTCGCTGAGAATCTCGCCGCGCCGCGGCTTGGTGTAGCGGCCTTCGAGCGAGACCAGCGGCGAAGTGGCCGCGCCCAGCGGCGTCAGCGGCAAGTAGCTGAGCCGCACGGTCTGCGAGCCGGTCACGACGCGCAGCCGCTCCGTGTACTGGATCACGTTCAGGTCCGGCCGCCTGCAGAAGCTGTTGATCAGTGCCGTGGCCGCGGTGATCCAGTCCGCGGAGGTTCCATCGGGCAATCCATAATTCGGGTAATCCGCCGGCTGCAGATATGCCATACCTCACCCTTCCTGTTGCGTGTTGCAGCTTTCAAAAAAAGAGCCCATGCCCGCCGCGCTTCCCTGTCTGAGAGGAAGCGCAGAAGGCATGGGCCAACCCATCCAAGGAGCCATGCCGTGTTTGTCAGCCACCGGAGTGGCTGCGCCGCGGTTTACCGGTCGACGAGCACCTGGTAGTGCGCGTAGTTGGCGCCCTTGACCACGATGCCGCCAAACTTGACCGCGACATATTGATAGGTGAGCGAGCCGGGCAGGCCGAGCTGGAAGATGCGCGGCGTGGGATCGCCCAGCCAGTGATACTCGATCAGGTCTTCGGTGACGACGTAAGCCGGCAGCACCGCGGTGCCCGAACCGGGCGTGCCCGTGTAGCCGAGGCTCCAGTCCGGAATGAGCGGAAGGTCGCCGGCCTGCGTGGAGAGCATCTTCACGCGGAAGCCGCCGGTGATCTCGTCGGTGTTGAGCACCACGTTGAAGTCGGTCTTCATCTCGCGGTCAATCAGGTCGAGCAGCACCGGGTTGGCATAGATGGCCGTGGGCCGCACGTGGTAGCCGTTGTTGGCGACCATCTGCGCGACGGTGGACTTGAGTCCGTCGACGATCGAGGCCGTGGTGCCGATGGTGGTGGTGTTGCCGCCCGACTGAATCTGCCCGATGGCGCCCATGTACTGCGTGGTGGTGGGCGTGCTCAGGCTGGTGTCGTTGCCGTTCCACAGGGCCACGTCGTGGGTGACCATCACGCCGCTGACGGTGTCCACCAGGTCCTTGGCCTGCAGGTAGGCGAACTGCTGCTGCTGATTGCCCAGTTCGATGTCGAAGAGGTTGTAGTTGATCTGGGAGACGATGGCCTTGAGCGGCACGCTGCGCTCCACGCGCGTGGGGCTGACGACCGGGGCCGCGATGCTGCGGGGATTCACAAAGCCGGCGGTGCCGGGATTGGGAATCGCCGTCTCCTCAAAGAAGCGCGAGGGATGGCCGGTGGCCGGCACCTGCTTGATGCGCTGGCCGAAGGGGCTGGAGCGACGGCAGATGTCGAAGATCTCGGTCTGGTACAAGGGCACTTCGATTGCGCCCGGCCCGATGAAATCGGCTGCCGCGTGAATATCTGCAAAGGATGCGTTCATAACTTGTGGCCCCCTCCATGGGGCGGAAGATAGCTGCTAGCTTCTAGCTGCTGGCTGCTAGCTTGTTGGCGCCAGACATGGCGTGAATGACTTTTTCCGCGGCAGATTTGCCGGTGGCAAAGCTGTCAGAGGCCGACTCTGCTGCCGCAAGCCTCGCGATTTGGAAGCTAGTAGCTGGAGGCTAGTAGCTAGAAGCTGCCGTTATGCGATCGCGCCGGCGCGGAGCAACTGGCTCTTGACGGCGATGCGCTGTTCGAGGCTGAGGCCCGCGAGCGCCGCGTCGAGCGTGCGCACGTCCACGGGGCCGTCGCCGATGCCGTGCTTGGCGAGCATCTCCGAGGTGGCCGCGGGAATGGTTCTGCGCAGCGGCGATTGCGGCGCGAGAGGCGATGCGCTCGCGGCCGAGGCCCTGAGCTGCTCGATCTCGCGCTCGGCGGATGCGAGCTTCTCCGCCAGCTCCGCCTCGCGGCGGCTCTGCTCCACGGTGGCGGAGATGCGCTCCACTTCACCGTTGATGAGGCTCTGCCGCTCGTCGAGCAGGCGCAGGGCGCGTTCAAGCTGCGTGGCCGCGGCTTCGAGGCGTTCTTCAGTGTGCAACTGTTTCTCTTCCATGTCATTCCTTTCTTCAGGTTGGGTAAGCTGCGAGACCGGCAAAGAGACCAAAGGCCCCGCATGGTTGTGCGGAGCCCCTGGCCCACGTGCCGGTTGACTTACCAGGGGCGTCAGCTTGCCATGCGGAAGCTGGTGGCCCGGTAGGCCGCCTTGTCGCGGAGCAGGATCGCCGCCCCGGTAAAGGTGACGCGGGTCAGCTTCCATATCTCGGCCCGCATATCTTCCACGCGCGCATCGGCAAGTTCATAACTCATGCCGAGCGCCTCGGGAGCCTGTGCCTGGATTGCCTTTGCAACCTCAGGAAAGTCGCGCGCGTAGAGATAACCGCGCACAACTAACTTGTTACCGGCGAGATAAGCCTCCGTCAGCAGGCCAATCTTGCACCGTGCATCGTGGCCGTCCCATCCCGGCCGGTAATCGACGGCCATGCCCAGCAGCGAGGGCAGCGCCTTCTGCGCCGCCTCGCGCGTGAGCAGAACGCGGTGGCCGCGTGCTCCTGCCGGAGCCTTGTCGCTGGCCGCGTTCACCAATGTCAAAACACCCTCAAAGGACACCCGGTTGGGATGCCCTTCCACATGCGGTATCTTCACCGCCATTGCTTCCAGTCGCATGCGCTCTCCGCCCATCTGCATTCGCCTCCGCGCGCCGCCTTGTTCTGTGCGGCCGCGGAGATGCGCTGATTTTGTTGCACTCTGTTACTCGTGCGCAGCGGCCTCGCCGGCCAACTGCGTCACTCCACCGGGACCGAGCGGCGCAAGACCGCGCATGGCCCGCACTTCATTGACCGTGAGCACGCCGGCCTGCAGCAACTGCACCTGCACGGCCAGCTCGGTCTCTTCATCGCGTGCGTTGAGATCGTTGAAGACGAATTCGAATTCGCGCCAGCCGATGCACTTGGCGAAGAGGTCGCGCGTGATGTGATCGGCGAGCAACTGCGCCAGCGGCAGAATGGCGCCGCGGAAGGCCTCGTCAGCCAGCTCGGCGGCGGTGGCGCGGTTCACGTCGCCCTCCAGGCCGAGCAGCATGGGCGGCAGCCCGAAGGCGTTGGCGACCATGCGGATGAGAAACTGCTGCCAGGCGAGGCGCAGATCGGCGTCGGTGCCCTGCGCGAAACGCAGCACCTCGGGCTTCTGCTCGGTGGAGAGCAGCGGCACACGGCCCGTGCCTTCAATCTCGTCCTGCCACCAGCGGATGAGGCGGTCGTGCTGCGAGGGCGTGGCCTCGTTGAGCCAGAGCGCGTACTGCGCGACGGAGTTCGCCGCGAGCTTGGCCGCGAAGCGATGCGCTGAGAGAAACTCGTTGACGGTCTCGAACGCGACCTCGAGCGGGCCGAGGCCAAAGGGCGTGAAGCTGCGCGGGTTCATGCGGATATACATGAGCTGGTCGTCGCGCAGATCGACGCCGTCGAGCTGGCCGGGCATGGCCTGCGCGTAGCGCGGCGTTTCGGGCTGGCCGTCCCAGCGCGCGTTGACGCGAATCGACGCGCCGTCTACGGGCCAGAGCATCGCGGGGCGCTCGTCGTCGCCGGTGGGCTCCATCTCGATGGCGCCATAGCCGCCGGTAAGGGCGTCTTCGATGACCTGCTCGATGAGGGTGCGGAAGCTGTCCACCGCGTTGGGCTCTTCGAGCGTGCGCCTGAGGGCGCGCAGCTTGTCGCGCGCATCGGCGACCGCGCCGGGCGCGACGCCGCGACGGACGCGCACCTGCCAGTCCATAGCCGCGATGCGGTCCTTGATGACATTGATGGCGCGGCGCACGACGGGCGTCTCCGCAAAGCGGCGCAGGTTCATCGGCGTGGGCTTGGGCAACAGCTTGCCGGGAAACTGCACCGGGCTGAGGATGGCCGGGAGGGCGAGCGTCTTGCGCTCCGCTTCGGCGTCGGCGGCGCCCGCCTCCATCCCGGTCCTGCGGCCGTTGGGCTGCCCCGTGGCCTGCCGCCAGATCTCTCGCAACTGCTCTCGCACGTTCACGCGCACCTTCCTTGTGGGAGAAACAACAAAGGCATGGCCTCGCGCGGAGAGCCATGCCTGGTGTGTTTCCTGTTTGCTGCTTTTTGAAAATGTGAAGGCCGCGGAGTCGAAAACGACAGCCGCGGCCTGAATCCTGACTTCTGGTCCGGTCCGAATGCGTGAGAACGTGATCTCCCACCCATTCCGCACGCAACGCGGAATGGATGGGGCACCCAGATCTTTCTTTCAGGGGCCGGATCCATCCGAGAGGAATCCAGGCCTCGCTGTGCGCCTGATTTCTCTCAACAAAATCTATGTTAGCGAAACGCGCGAATTAACATGCAAAATCTCGAAAAATATTTTTCGTCTGTAAGTAAAGAGTTATAGGGAAGTTATGAGATTTCCTTGCAGGGGAGAAAAAGAAAAAGACTGGACAAGATTTTTTCCTCAGGGGCCGGGAGGTCTTTTCAGGTCTTTTGGGCTGCGAATCAGGCCTCCAGCTCGCGGCGGGCAGTCTCGGCGACGCGCTCCATGTCGGCCGTGGTGAGGACGCGAATCTGGTGCTCCTCCATGGTCTCGACGCCGAAGCGGTAGAGGGCGAGGCGCTCGGTTTCGTCTTCGGAGGCAAGTTTGGCTACGGGCTCGACGATGGCGGTGAGCTCGAGCGCGGCCTTCTCGACGCGCTCGACGCCGGCGCGCAGGCTGGCAGCGGAAAAGGCCAGCACCTTGGCCATCTCGACGCCGGGCTCAAGAGAGACGGCGTGGAACATGCGGATGATTCCGTTTGGGCGGTAGCCGGCGTCGATGCGGAGCGGATCGCCGGGGCGGGTGTACTGCGCGGCGGGAATGCGCTTGCGGAGGAGGTCCCAGACGCCTGCGCGCTCGAAGTGCGTGCGCATGGTCTGGTGGATGGCGGCGCGGCCGCTGAGCCGCGCGGTGCGCTCGCGCGCGGGGGGATCGACGTAGAGGCGCATCAGCTCTTCAACGCCCGCCGCGAGGCTCTCGGCGAGATAGGCCTTGGGCGCGGTGATCTGCACGTTGAGGGAGAGCGATTCGTCGAGGATGCGGCGGAGTTTTCCGTCGGCATCTTCGGCGAGGCGCTGACGCAGCTCGCTCTCCATGCTTTCAAGAAGCGCGGTGTCGGCGTCGGGGTCGAGGCAGCGCACGCGACGCCAGTCGCGCGTGAAGCGCAGCGCGAGGCCGCCCGCATCGCCCTGCTCGCGCAGGAGCACGCCGATGTGAACGAACTCGTTGCGCACCGCGTCGGGCACGTAACGCAGAAGTTGGAACTCGCAGTTGCGGCGCTGATGGTCCTGGCTCATGATGCGGCGGCGCGATCTCCTTTCCCGGCGATGAAGCGGCCGATGCAGTGGGGCGTCATTGGACCCTGCTGACGATGCTAGCGCCGATGGCGGAAGAGGACCACGCATCGGCAGAAAAATCCGCGGGGCGCGCGCCCCAATTGGGAAAGGGATGGCGGTCGGAACGGGCGAAGGCCTCGATGAGCGCGCGGATGCGGCTGCGGCGGGCAAGGAGCGCTTCGACGAGTGACTCCATCTCGGCGAGGTCGCCGCCGTACCAGTCCGGTGGAACTTCATTGGCCGCGGCCCAGAGCGTCTCGGGCGGCATGGACTCGATGCGCGAGAGCCAGGGCTCGAAAGACTCCCAGCCGGTGATGGAGCGATAGACGTGGTTGCGATAGTAGACGCCGCGCAGGGGGATGTCGTCGAACTTCCATTCGCCGGCGTGAAAGCAGTAGCCGAAGTCGATGAAGACGGCGCGGTAGCGGCGCTCGCGCGGGCGGCGCACGAAGACGGCCTGGCGGCCGTTGGCGTTGCCGGTCCACTTGTCGAGGGCGAGGATGCCGGCGAACTCGGCGACGTTGCGCAGCTCGCCGAGCTGGTCTTCAGGCAGGTAATCGACGACCTGGCCGGGCATGAGCCCGCCGACGAAGCGCGAGCCGAACTGGATGCCGGGCGTGCAACGCTCGCGCGTGCGGCCGAGGTCGATTTCGAGCTCGGGCGTGTTGTCGATGAGCCAGGGCGAGACGTCGATGAGCTCGGCGTGGGGCGCGGTGAGGCCAGCGGCGAGGGCGAGGCGCGAGGCGAGCAGCTCGTTGGCGAGCACGCGCAGGTGCTGTGGGTTGTTCTGGAATTTGACGACGTAGGCGTGGGTGTCTGCGCCGAGCATGAGATGGCCCTGTGCGCCGCCCCGCATCCGCCGGATGTGCTGCACTGCCAGAACCGCCAAGAAAGCCCCCAGTTGGCCGAGTGACTGAGATTGATTGTAAGGGAATGGCAATTGCGGGTGCTTTTTCAAGCGCGGGGCTGGGATTCGGCTTTCCAATCCAGCTTGGCCACCCAAGCGAGCGGCTCGGGAAGAGATCGCGGAACGCGGGCTCGATTCAATTTGTAAGCGATCTTTCTCAGGCCGGTCATTGGGCGTTCCTGCTCCGTGAAGGGAATCAGCCGCCGGGCGGCACGGGCGAGAGATCGCTTCAAAGGATCGAAAGAGCCGCCGTCCTCGGGTCGGAATTGAGACCAAGCGATGGAACGGACAAACCCGGCAGCGCCGAATCGAGCTGAGCCCAGGACGTCTTCGACGAAGACGCGGATGGGACCTGCGAACTCGTGCAGAGCGTCGTGGAACGCAATGATTCCTCCGGCTAAGAGGTACGGCGCAAATCCGTCGAAGTCCAGCCTGGCTCCTTGATAAGTGTGGTCCCCGTCAATCCACAGGAAGCTGATTGGCCTCTCCCAGCCTGCTGCAACCTCGGCCGAGTAGGCGCGCCTGACCTCGACCATGTCAGAAACCCCTGCGGATTCAAGACTGCTCAAGAACTCGCTATACGACGATGCGGAAGGAGACGAGCGATGTTCCTGCAACTCTGCTGAATCGAAGGTGTGCGGATCGATCGCCACAACGGGAGGGAGCCCGTAGTGCCTGGCGACTTTCGCGAGCATGACGGTGGAGCGCCCCTTGAAGCTCCCAATTTCGACGATTCGTCCCCCTCCGATCTGCGCGCTGCATGCGGCCGCAAGCCCCAGGAAACGCGCCTCATCTTCAACCAGGAAGCCTGGAATGTGCTTCGTCACTTCCCATGCTTCATCGAGCACTGCTTCAATTCCGACCGGGACTTCCATTCGGCACACCTCATCGCTTCTTTCAAACCAAGTTTAATTCCGGGGCGCCGATCTACTCCCACCGGGCATGGGTGGGAGCCGGACACAATCGAGTATTCCGCTGCGAGGATTGCGGATTCTCGTGCGCATCGTCAGCGATTAAGCGCGCCGCTTTCGAGCAACTCGGCGCGCGCGCCGAGGGCGATGGCCATGGCGAGGACACGGTCGTCGTGCGTGCCGGCGCGGGCTCCGCTGCCGCCGCTGGGCAGGCGCACAAAACTGCGGCACTCGGCGAGCAGCCTGCGGCTCATGAAGCGCTCGGGGCTGTCGACGAGCGCGGCGTCGAGTTGGCCGAGCACAGCGGGGCGCGTGACCGAGGTGGTGAGCCAGCCGGGCTGGCCGCCGTGGCGATAGAGGCGCGTGTAGCCGCAGGCGGTCTCTGCGAGCGCGAGGATGCCCGTGCCGTGGTTGTTGCGCTCGACGACGAGCAGGGCGTGGTTGTATTCGCGGGCGAGGTCGGTGACCAGGCGCGCGAGCTCAAGGCCACCGACGTGGCTGGCAAACTCGGCGCATTGCAGGCCGGTCTCCATCTCGATAACCTGCGCGGCGGAGTAATCGCCCTCGCTGCCGCCGCCGGCGGGATCGACGGCGACGAGGTACTGTTTTCCCTTCACGGGCGGCAGCCAGATCTCGAGGGTGCCGCTGCGGCGCGTATGCACAGGCTGCGGCGCGGTGGCGAGGCGCGCATCGATGGCGGCGCGTTCGAAGACGGACTCGCCGCTCGCGAGGAAGCAACGGTCGCTGTCTTCGGCGTACTCCTGGCGGGCGAGGCCGCGGAAGCTGGAGCGGATCTGGCGGCGGAAGGCGATCTGTTCGAGGTCGAGGCCGTGGCGCGCGCGGAGGTCGTGTTCTTCGTCGGTAAGGGATGCGGCGTCCACGGCGGCAGCGCGATAGCGCGGCTCCAGCCACCAGGGCAGAAAGTGGCGGACTGCGCCGGTTTCGGTGGCGCGCTGCCACTCGTCGTGGAAGCAGCCGCCGACGCCTTCGGGCGTGGATTCGAGGATGACCTCAGCGTTCGGGGCGAGCGCGGCGCGCAGACCGGCGAGGGTTTCGGCGGGGTCGCCGGGCCAGCGGGCGAGCTCGCTGCAGTGGAGGTTCTGCACGGTGAGGCCGCGGCCGGCGTTGCGGTCGCCGGCAGAGAGGACGAGATACTGCGCGTCGATGCGGGGGAAGACAATTCTGCGAACGCTGGCGCGCGAGGTTTTGAGCGGGCCCTCGCGCAGCGCCGAGGGCAGGCATGCGAGGAAGCGATGGACGATGCGAAAGATCTCTTCGGCGGCCTCCTGCGTGTGGGCCACTTCGAGGGCGAGGGTGCCGGGCTGAGTGATGGTCCGGAGGAAGAAGCGCGCGGCGGCCCAGGTGGTGAGGCCCATCTGGCGGGCCTTGAGGACGATGTTGCGCGGGCCGCGGTGCAGCTCAAAGGCGCGCTGCGCGGCGTTGGGCTGGAGCGGCGCGTTCACGCCGTCGCGGGTACGCACGCGCAGCAGGCGCGCGGCAAGGGCCATGGCGACGGTGTCGCCGCCGAGGCTGGCGGGGCGATGGTCGAGGATGCGGCCGAAGCGGATGAGTTCGTCGCGGTCCAGCGCAATGCGGGGCTGGGCGATGCCTGGCTGGGCGATGCCTGGCTGGGCAATGCCTGCCTGGGCAATAGGAGGATGCTGAATGGCGCTCATGCGCAGGGCTCCCGGATGCAGGCGCGCACAGGATTGCACGCGCCTGCGGTAGTGGTTATCGGTTGGAGTGTGTCTTGTCTACTGCAGCACCCGCACGTTGTATGCGCTTGCGGTGGGCGTTCCTGCTACCTCCGCGCAGACCTTCACCGTGACCGTGCCCGCCGCCGAGACGTAGGCGCTCCACGTCATGCCGTCGCCGGGATAAGTTACGGGCGAGGCCAGCGCGACCATGCTGGTGGTGACTCCTTGAATACCAGCGCCTCCCGATGCACATTGGCCCGCAGTAAGCGCGGAGCCGCCGATGGAGCCGGTGGTAGACGTGAAGTTCACCGTATTCGGAGTAATCGTGACCGCTGCGATCTTGGCAATCTGTCCGGCTGGAGCGTTGTACAACCAGGTCTGAAGGCCAAGCGTCTGTCCGTTGCTGCAATTTGCAAGAGGCACTGGTCCGCTAAAGGTGGTCCATGTTGGAGTGAATATGCCCGTCACCTGCTGAAACCACGAACCTCCATTGCAGAACTCAGCAATGTAGCCTTCCACCACACTGCTCAGGGTCGCGCCGCTGCTGTGCGCCTGCACCGGAGTGCCGTAGTTCCCGCGTGTAATCGTGATCGCCGTTGCGCCGGTTGTCAGGGTTCCTGAGTAGCAGACCACTTCCTGATCGACGAGGAAGCAGCCGCTCGATGCCCATGCGCTCGTAACGGCAGTGGATACCGTCATGGACGTGTCCCCGGTGGCCATCGCCGCCGCAAGAGTGTCGGTTACCACAGGAGGACTCTGAATCGTCCACGAGATTGTGCTTGGAAGGTTCTGGACGTTTCCGCCAACAGTGAGGGATTGGCTTCCTGCATTCAGCAGCGCACCTGACATTGCTGTTACATACGACCCGGTAGGCGATGTCGTATCTGCGACTGCCGCGTATCCTCCATTCGACAAGGTAGAACCCACCATAAAGAGTCCGTGGGATGCGATTCCCAACTGAACGACCATATTGGGGTCGGTCAGTGCCTCGTGAATCGTGTCCACGGGATAGGGCTGGAGCGCCACCATCGAAATATCGACGGCAGTGGGCGAACCTGTGGGACTGCCCGACCACCAGCCAAGCACATGCCCCACAGGAACCTGAGACAGATCGAACAGACAGGGAGAGGAACTGCTTGGACCTCCAGTGATCGTCCAGCTGGAACTGGCTGTTACGGTGCAACCCCCACTCAGGTTCGTGGCCGCCGTTGCATCCTGGAGAGAGAGTCCGAAAGTACACGACGCCGCTCCTTCGCAACGCGCCTGCACAATCATGTAGACCTTGGACTGCGGAAAGCGTGTTCCCACCGGCCAGAGAGCAGCCTGATTGGGATTCAAATTGGAGGCATTGTTATAGCCGGTTCCACTGACGCTATGGGAATAGCTTTTGCTGAACTCCGTGCCGGAGGGGTCAGAGACGCAATTCGGCATCCCTGTGTTTGCGGTCATCGGAAACGGCCAGTCCTGACACGTCGTTACCAGATCGCTGGCATTCAGATAGGGGGTGCTCGCCGATCCACTCAGCAGGAAGCTGCCGTCCAGCTTGCCCATCGTATCCCGATATTGGGCAGGGCTGTACTTTCTCGACACAGACCAGTTGGAGCGGTAGCTCTCAAGGTCCAGATAATTCCCATATCCATTGTCGATGTAGTGGGAAGGGTCTGTCAGTTCGCTGTTCTCAAAGGTGTTATTGATGCCGCTCACCTTCAGATAGCCACCGATGTTGGCATTCACCGTGCTCTCATTTGCGAGCCAGTTGATGTAGCCGTTGGACGGACACTGAGACAACGACCCGCCTACAACCCGCCAACCCGGTCCTGTCCAGCGCGCGAATTCTCCCGAGTTGGGGCTGAAGCATTCAAAGTACAACTGGTCAATCGTTGAGTCGCCCGGCAGAGAGCCTCTTCCAGTGGCCAGAAAGAACGGCCCCAGAGCCAGGGGTGTCTCTGTCCCGTAGATATTGAGGCCGGTAATCGTGCGGTGCAATCCCGCATACACCACAAACGGGATCAGGGAATTCACATTGATGTTGCGAAAGGTTTCAGTATCAGCGTCCCAATCGTAAGCACCGCCCCATGTTGACTCGTCCGCTGGCATCGCTTCCACGTAACCGTAATAGGTTCCGGCAATGACGATGTTCTCAAAGACACCACGGTACGGCTGGGCCTGCATCAGAATTGCGCAGGTATGGTTGGCGAGATTCGCGCCAGCCCCATTGCCGATAAACAGATTGCGAAGAATGCCCTGCATGGGAGCAGTCGTCGACATCGTCGATTCGGGGAAAGCGATGCCGCAGTTGCCGATGTACCACGGAGGGGTAAGACCGTTGAGCATCGTTCCCGTCAGGTTGCTTGCAGCGGCGGTGTAAGCCGGTGTGAATGTGACGGTGTTGGCGTCGATGACGGCTGTGATGGTGGCATTGATGCCAAGCGAGGGAATCACCAGAGGCTGCCCAACGATCATGCTGGAGGGAAGCGCGGTCAGATTCGGACTGACGCCGCTTCCCATGGTGAACTTGTCGTAGGTGCTGGTTCCCGCATCCAGCACGATGCTGCCGCTGAACTGGCCCGCTCCGGGATTGGTGAAGAACTCGAGAGGACCGGGAGCGATGGCAGGGGAGAGCGCGGTCGTTCCGCCGCCTGTGCCGGTGATGCGGTTGGGGAAAGACCCACCTGCGCCAGAGGCATCTACCGTGTTATCGACCTTGATTGTGAGGTCATGGATTGAGAAGACCACGCCTGCAATGAACTGACCGTCTGGATAGTAGAAAACATCCTGCCCCGGCAATCCGAGGACAGTAGAAACTGTCTGACCCTGCCCAAAGAAGGACACAGGAACTGTGGTTGTCTTCCCGGCGCTCAAGTCAATTGGGCCTGTCTTGCAGGTGCCCGCCGGGAACTCGACGGATGCCCCAGCCGCAGCAGCGGCATTGAATGCAGCCTGAATCGCCGTGGTGTCGATGGTCGTGCCATCGCACTTGGCGTTGTAAGGCGCTGCCGTGACGAGCACAACCTTGTTGACACTGGCTGTGATCGTAGGCGCGGTAACAGGGCTGGCGAAGGACTGTGCAGCGGTCTGCGTGAGCGAGGCGCCGTTGAGCGCGGTAAGAGCTGCGGCGGCCGTAGTGGCGCCGGTGCCGCCTGCGGTGACGGGAACTGCACTGGTGCCGCTGACAGCGGTACCGGCCGCGCTGTAGAAAGCGATCTGGCCGGCTGTGCCGCTGTTGACGGTGCCGGAGCCGCCGGTGGCGCTTCCGCAGGCCGCTCCGGTGTTGGTGATGTAACCGGAGTTGTCAATCTGGAGGCAGTTGTGTCCGCTGGCCGCGGCGAGGCCGGGGAACTTGATGGCGGTTGTGCCGAGGAAGGCTGCGACGAGGCTGGCGCTGGAACCGGAGTAGATGTCAGTCTCCGCGCCGGAGCCGGTCTCGTAGTTAAGGCGGATGTGGCCGGTGGAGTTGGCGGCGTTGATGTAGGTGTCGCCGGAGTTGGTGCTCTGGTAGGCCTTGATGCTATCGAGACCGCCGGTGGCGGAGTTGAGGGCCCAGTTGTTGCTTGTGTCCTTCACCATGTACCACTGGCTGGCGCCGGTGTGGTCCTTGTAAATGAAGGACTCTTTCTGCTCGGCGGTGAGGCCGGCCCAGAGGAAGGCGTCAATCTCGGCGTCGGCGGCATTGCGCACGGTGGTGGATGAAGTGAAGGTGGAGGGACCGGCGACCTGGAGGGTGCCGTTGAACTGCGCGTTGCCGGTGTTGCTGATGGTGGCGACGGTGGTCTCAGTGGGGCCGCCGGAGCCGAAGAGGACGCCGCCGGTGCCGGAGTTGTTGGAGCCGTTGAGCACGACAGCGCCTGTGCCCGCGGCGTTGACGACGGTCTGATTGTTGGTGCTGGACTGGCCGGTGTTGTACTGGCCGATGGAGAGGCGATAGACGTTGTTGAGCTCGTCGAGGACCTGATAGAACTGCTCGCCGGCGGTGGCGTCGCTGAGGCCGATGGTCCAGCGATAGCCGGAGTCGGTCTGGTAGCGGTTGTAGAGGCCGCGCTCGTTGCCTGCGCCGATGCCGAGGCGGAAGTGGTTGGTGACGGTGGCGTCCTGCTGCGAGCCGTACCAGTCGCCGTTGATGCCGTTGAAGGCGCGATGGAAGGTGTCAAGGAAGCTATTGCGCGTGCCGTTGTCCGTGAGCTTGCCGGTGAAGATGGTGCCGCCGGTGATCCAGTTGTTGTAGGCGCTGCCAGCGTCGGCGGTGATCTGGCTGGTGGAGTTCTCATTGCGCAGGCCGATGACGGTGTTGTTCTGCGCGTTGGGGCCGAGGTGCAGCGCGGTGGAGCAGCCTTCGACATCGCCGCCGGTGAAGGTGTTGCCATCGCCCTGCGCGAGATTGATGCCAATGGTGCCGGCGATGGGATTGCCGCTGGATGTGGGGCAGTCGATGTGAAGGCGGACGAAGGTGCTGGCGTTGAGCCAGTCGGTAGTGGCGGGATTGCTGACCTGATGACCGATCGCATTGACGGCGGTGAGGAAGCCGGTGAACGCATTGTCATAGAACGTGCCGCCGGTGTAGTTGCCGGTGCCGTCGAGGGTGATGCCGGTCTGGTTGGAGTTGCCCTGAAAGTAGAGGCTCTGGAGGTCGAGCTCCTGCGTGCGATAGGCGACGAGGCCCTGCGCGGTTGCGGTGGCGGAGCCGGTGGTGTTGAGGACGGCGTTGTCGAGGTGGAAGCCCTGCGTGTCCGCGGCATAGGTGGGGTCGCCGATCTGAATCATGGCGGCCGCGCCGGTGTAAGTGAAGACGGTGCCGCCGAGCGTGCCGCTGGCCGCGCTGGAGCCGCGCAGGGCGCAGCCGTGCAGCGTGACGTTGCGCGTGCGCGCGGGGATGAGGATTTGATTGGCTGTGTTGATGGTGGAGCAGGGCAGAAGAATGGTGGTGTTGGCGGTGGAGACGGTGACGCTGGCGCCCATGGAGAGCGCGCCGGAGAAGTTGCGGGCGTCGCAGGTGCCACCGTAGTTGGTGCTGATTTTGGCGAGGCAGGCCTGGAGCTTTGCGCCGAAGTCTGCGCCGGGCATTTGATCGACTTGAATGGCTGCGCCGATTTGCGTTGCGGTGACGGGACCGGTGAGCGTGCCGCCGGTGAGAGGCAGCGCGAGGCTCAGCGAGGAATCGACGTAGTGCTTGTCGACGGCCTGGAGGGACTGCGTGGGATCGCCGCTGAGATAGAGCGGGCCGGTGAGGGTGCCACCGGTGGGCGAGAGCGTGCTGGAGGAGATGGCCTGAATGGCCTGATCGACATAGGCCCTGTTGACGGCCTGCACTGCCTGCACGGCGGGCATGAGCTGCGACTGCACGGCGGCGAGCGCGGCCTGCGCGGCGGCTGGGACGGTCCAGTACTGCGTGCTGGTAGAGCCGTCGCTCATTTGAAAGACAGCGGTGTAGAAGAGGCCCGCGGGCGTGGAGCCGAGATTGGGCGCGAGGTTGATGCTGAGGAATCCGTCGGCGGCGATGGTGGCCGTGGTTTTGCCCGCGGCGACGAGGGAACCATTGGCCGTGGTGAAGGAGGGCCAACTGACGAGCACGGTGCCAGCGCCGGGATGGCCGTTGGCCAGGTACACGGTGCCCTGGACGGTGGTGGTGGTGACGCCCTGCGCGCAGGCCAGCCAGGCGCACGCGAGGCCGAGCAGAGTTCCGGCAAACCAGCGGGCGGCGCGCGTCCAATTGAGATTTTTGAGCTTCATCGGAGCCTTCCTTCTGTGGTGAAAATACAAAGGGCCATCGCGGGCGGGCGGCGCGGCATGCTGCTGCCGCTGCGCCCCTGCGCGATAGCCCCGTTGTGCTGTGCTTCAGTTGTTCGGTTGAGTACTGCTGCCGGGCTCGGTCCACTGGGGCTCTGCGGCCCACTGATCGGCGAGGCTGGGGCCCGGCGACTCAGCCTGCTTCTGCACCGACGCGCCGTAGCGCTCGGCGAGGTCGTAGAGGAACCGGGCGCACTGGATGTGGCCGTCGAGGCCGCTCTTCATCAGCGCTTCGGCGAGGTCGAGACTCTTTTCGCGCAGCAAGATGTCTGCCGCGATACGCATCTGTTCCGCGCCGGTTCCCACGGTGGACTCGGTTTCGGTTTCCTGTTTGCGTGGTGAGTCGATCACCACGAGCTTCGTTTGCGATTCCATCTTCTGTCCGCCTGTCCTGGACAGCGTTCCGCGGTTGCGCCGTTCTGTGAGCGGATCGATTGCCAAGCAGCTCCGCGCCGGAGCTGCGATCCGTACGTACATCTTCGATGCTCTTTTCGGCGGCACAGGGACCGCGGCCGGAGTCCGAAAAGAATGGGGAAGAGCGACACGTGCTCTTCGATGTTCTGCTTCTTCTGCTCGATTATTTTCAGGATAGCGAATGCTGAGAATTAACATGCAAATCGCGGAGAAGTTTTTTGCGCAGTGTTTTCAAGGGTTTGAGTGGGTTTGGTGGAGTGCGGGGTCTTGACAGCTTGGCGGGGTGGGGCCGCGTCGGTGAGAATTCCATCGATTCATGCATTGAAAAGTTGACTGCGGCAAGAGGAGCCTGGATGCATTCGGTGTGGTTGGGCGAGATGATGGGCACGCTGGTGCTGGTGTTGCTGGGCAACGGCGTGTGCGCGGGCGTGGCGCTGCGGAAGTCGTATGCGGCGGACGCGGGGTGGATGGTGGTGACGACGGGCTGGGCGCTGGCGGTGCTGTGCGGCGTGCTGGTGGCGCAGGCGTTTGGAAGTCCGGGCGCGAATCTGAACCCGGCGATTACACTGGCGAGCGCGGTGACGAGCGGGAACTATGCGCAACTGGCGTGGCTGTGGAGCGCGCAACTGGTGGGCGCGATGGGCGGTGCGGCGCTGACGGTGGTGCACTATGGGCCGCACTGGAAGCTGACACCGGACCCGGCGGCGAAGCTGGGCATCTTTTGCACGAATGGCGCGGTGCCGAGTCCGCTGTTCAATTTTCTGGGTGAAGTGATTGGGACGATGGTGCTGGTGGTGGTGGCAGGCGCAATTGGGTCGCACGGTGTGTCGGCCACGGGACCGGCGGCGGGCGTGGGACAGTGGCTGGTGGCGAGCCTCGTGTGGGGCATCGGGCTTTCGCTGGGCGGCACGACGGGCTACGCGATTAACCCGGCGCGTGACCTGGGGCCGCGGCTGGTGCATGCGCTGGCGCCGATTCCCGGCAAGGGCGGATCGAACTGGAGCTATGCGGCGATTCCGGTGGCGGG
>JBBIVH010000026.1:3481-21856 GCA_037439805.1 Acidobacteriaceae bacterium | reverse complement strand
CGATGCAGGTTTCCGAAAGAGGCGATCTCGCCAACTGGATGATTCCCGGGAAGCGTGTGAAGGGGATGGGCGGTGCGATGGATCTGGTGGCAGGCGTGCAGCGCGTTCTGGTTGTCATGGAGCACAACACTCCCGATGGCGGTGCAAAGCTGCTTCGCTCGTGCACGCTGCCGCTTACAGGGGCTGCTGTTGTGCATCGTGTGATTACCGATCTGTGCGTGCTGGACGTGACCGCAGCCGGTTTTGAGGTTATTGAACTAGCCGACGGCGTGACCCGCGCACAGGTGGAAGAGAAGACCGATGCGCCGGTTCGTTTCCGCTAGAGTGCGGCAGATTTGACATTTCACTCAGCCCAATGAGGCTTGCGCTTTTGCAGAAATGCCGCAATGCCCTCGCGAAAGTCCTCCGTATCGCGCGCGTGCGCGTTCGCCTCCATCGCGAGCGTGATGGCGGTATCAAGCCACGACTTGTTTTGAGCGGCCAATAGACGTTTGGTCGCGCCGAGGGACTGCGGGCTGTTTGCCAGAAGAGACCGAACAAGTTCGTCGATGCTCGATTGGAGAGCATCCGGCGCAACGACGTGTGTGACGAGTCCGAGAGTGAACGCCTCTTCCGCTGTGAAGAGTCTTGCCGAGAGCAGCAGATCGCGGCTGCGTTTGTCACCAATCTGCAGCGCAAGAAAAGCGGAGACGAGCGCGGGCACAAACCCGATGCGCGCTTCCGTAAATCCGAACTTCGCCGCGGGAGTTGCAAGCGTGAAGTCGCAGACCATCGCGAGTCCTGTGCCGCCTGCGATGGCAGGTCCATGAACAGCTGCAATCGTGGGCAGAGGTAATTCATACAAGGTGCGAAAGAGGCGTGCAATTCGTTCGGCATCGTCCCGATGCTCGGCGGGAGACTTGTCATGCATCGATTGCAGTACGGTGAGGTCAAGACCGGAGCAGAAGGCTTCGCCTGCTCCGGAGAGAACAACGACGCGCATAGCCGTTTGCGCAGCATCTTCCAGTGCGGCAATGAGCTCCAGTTGCATCTGGGGAGTCATCGCATTGCGCCGTTCCGGCCGGTTCAACACAATTCTGCGTACGCGGGCTGCATCCTCGATCTGAATCGTCGTGTACTCCACGGATCCTCCTGGGATGCCTTAACCCTGCTGCCGCGTGCCGGATGCACGTGCGCCCGTAGAATAATCCTGCGCGTTGCTCTGACTCTCCTGCAGAAGCGAGCCGATGCCGGCGATGGAAGGCAACGCCGCACCCTCTTCACGGAGAGTCTCGATCAGCACTTCGGTGGGGATGTTGCCCATTAGGGCATCCTGTGCGAACGGGCAGCCGCCGAGCCCGCCAATCGCCCCGTCGAACCGGCGGCATCCTGCTCGGTACGCGGCTCGGATTTGCGCCGGCGCGTCTGTACGCCGTGCATGCAGATGGACGCCAATCTCAAGATCGGCATATACGGCAAGCACGGCGCTCACGGTCTCTGCAATACGCTCCGATGATGCGATGCCGACCGTGTCTGCGAGCGAAATCTGGCGTACGCCGCTCTCGGCCAGCACATCGCATGCGCTCACAACTTCATCCGCGCTCCATGCCTCACCGTATGGGTTGCCGAAGGCCATGGAGATGTAGCCAACGACGCTTAGCTCCGCTTCGTCGGCCTTGGTGATCACCGCTTCCAGCGCCTCGACGCATTCCTGCAGCGACTGATGTTGATTGCGGCGCAGGAACTCGGAAGAGATCGAATAAGGAAAGCCGAGTGTCTGGACCGAGCCGGTTGCAATGGCGCGCTCGGCCCCTTTTTCATTGACCACGATCCCGATGATCTCGACATTGCGGGGCGGCGCAAGCAGTTCGAGCACTGTCTCCGAGTCTGCCATTTGCGGCACCGCTTTGGGCGAGACAAAGCTCACCGCATCGATGTGGCGGAAGCCGGCTTCAATGAGGCGACGTAGATAGGATGCCTTCACGGCCGAAGGAATCTGCGCTGCTAGCCCCTGCCATGCATCGCGTGGGCACTCGATGAGTTTGATCTGCTCCTGCATGGAGTCTTCCTTTGGCGGGCTCTCGTGCATTCAACCGCGCGAGGGATAGACCTTGAGAATTTCGCGGCCAATCACCATGCGCTGAATTTCGCTCGTCCCTTCGCCGATGGTGCAGAGTTTCACGTCGCGGTAGAACTTCTCTACAGGATAGTCCTTGATGAATCCGTAGCCGCCGAAGAGCTGCACTGCGTCGTCACAGATGCGAACCGCAACCTCGCTCGAATAGAGCTTGGCCATGGAAGACTCACGAGTCACTTTTCGGCCTGCATCCTTCAGCACTGCCGCGCGCTGGGTGAGCAGACGGGCTGCGTCCAGTTCGGTCGCCATATCGGCCAGCTTCCATTGGATGCCCTGAAACTCTGCGATGGCCTTGCCGAACTGACGTCGTTCCTTGACGTACTTCGTAGCGGCATCCAGTGCGCCGCGTGCAATGCCCAATGCCAGCGCTGCAATGGAGATGCGCCCACCATCAAGCACGCGCATCGCGTCGATAAAGCCCTCGCCCTCCGCGCCGAGCAGATTCTCTGCGGGAATCTCGCAGTCCTCAAAGATGAGCTCGCTTGTATCGCTTGCGCGCAGGCCGAGCTTGTTCTCTTTTTTTCCGGGCCGGAAGCCCTTCGTCCCTTTCTCTACGATGAACGCTGACAAGCCATGTGTGCCTTTGCTCCGGTCAGTCACTGCAATGACCACGGCGACATCGGCATAGTGGCCGTTGGTGATGAAGGTCTTATTGCCGTTGAGAATGTAGCGATCACCCTTTCGGACCGCGGTTGTGCGTGCGCCGCTCGCATCGGATCCCGACCCAGGTTCCGTCAATCCCCAGGCAGCAAGCCATTCGCCGCTGGCGACGCGCGGAATATATTTTCGCCGCTGCTCTTCGCTGCCGGCGAGGAAGATATGGTTGCTGCCGAGCGAATTATGTGCTGCGACCGTGATGCCGATCGAGCCGTCGACGGCGGAGAGCTCCTCGATGGCAAGCACGTAGTCCACGTAGCCGAGGCCCGCGCCTCCGTACTCAGGCGGGAAGATGATGCCGAGCAATCCCATCGCGCCCAGCTTCTTTACCGTGTCGAGTGGAAACGTGCTCGCTTCATCCCACGTCATTATGTGCGGGGCAATCTCGCGCACGGCAAACTCGCGAATCTCCTTGCGTAGCTGCTCCTGTTCTTCGGTCAGGACGAACGGGTAGAGCGCTTGTTCCGATTGGGGTGCGACATTCATTGCGATGCTCCTTCAAAGTTCACGACGAGATCCAGCATGTGTTTTTGCAATCTTTCGCGCTTCCTCGTATCCAGTTCGACCGGAACGTGAAGACGGACATGTAGCTCAGGTCTGCAGCACTCCCGGATTAAAAGGCGGCACATCAGGATTCAGCGCGCAGGCGTCGAGCGCAGAGATCAGAACGGCCCGCGTCTTCGCGGGGTCGATGATGGCGTCAATCCACAGGCGCGCCGCGCCGTACCGCGGGTCGGCCTGCTCATCGTAGGACGTGCGAATCTCATCTTGCAAAGCCTGACGTTCTGTCTCGGTCAACGTCTTGCCGCCGCGCTCCATCTGCCGCGCGCGAACCTCTGTGAGGGTGTTTGCCGCCGAAGCGCCGCTCATTACCGAGTAGCGCGCGGTAGGCCACGCGAAGAGAAAGCGCGGATCGTAGGCTTTGCCGCACATTGCATAGTGGCCCGCGCCAAAGCTGCCGCCAAGGATGACTGCAATTTTTGGGACAACGCTCGTGCTCACAGCGGAGACCATTTTGGCGCCGGCACGGATGATGCCGGACCACTCGGCATCTTTGCCGACCATGAAACCGTTCACGTCGTGCAGAAAGACGAGCGGCACAAGATTCTGGTTGCAATCCATGATGAAGCGGGCAGCCTTCTGTGCGCCTTCGGTATAGATGACGCCGCCTACCTCGATGCGCTTCGCCCCTGCTGCGGGACCCATGGCTACGGTCTGCATTTGGTTGGTCTTCTGGTTGGCCACAATGCCGACGGCGTATCCGCCGATGCGCGCGTAGCCGCAGAGCACAGTGCGTCCGAAGTCCTCCTTGTATTCGTCGAACTCGCTGCGATCGACGATGCGGGCAATGACCTCTCGCATCTCGTAGACGTTGCTTGCGCCGGGTGCGGGGTTGAGCAATCCGTACAGGTCGTCTGGAGGATAGAGTGGCGCGTCCCGTCGCGGGGCATAGCTTGCCTGAGAGAATGCGGAGGCGGCAGGCTTGCGTCGCGAGCCGATCTTGTCGACGAGCGAGCGCATGCGTGCGATGCAATGTGCATCATCCGGCTCCTTGAAGTCCACAGTGCCGGAGACTTCAGCGTGCATCGTCGCTCCGCCCAGATCCTCGGCTTCTGTCTTCTGGCCAATGGCGGCCTGCACGAGTGAAGGGCCCGCGAGAAAAAGTCCGGAGCCTTCTGTCATGAGCACCGTGTCCGTCATCACAGGCAAATACGCTCCGCCCGCGACGCACATGCCCATGATGGCCGTCATCTGCGGAATGCCCACAGAACTCATGACTGCGTTGTTCCGGAAGACGCGCCCGAAGTCGTCGGTATCGGGAAAGACATCTTCCTGCAATGGGAGAAAGACGCCGGCGGAATCGACAAGGTAGAGCGTCGGAATGCGATTGTCGAGAGCAATGTTCTGGGCGCGCAGGACCTTCTTAGCGGTCATCGGAAAGAACGCGCCGGCCTTCACCGTGGCGTCGTTGGCGATGATCATGCAGAGACGTCCGCTGACGCGGCCTATCCCTGTGACAACGCCTGCGCCGGGAGCGCCGCCGTACTCGCCATACATGCCGTGCGCTGCCCAGAGGCCAAGTTCTAGAAACTCGTTGTCTTTGTCGAGCAGAAGGTCGAGCCGCTCGCGCACTGTGAGGCGTCCCTTGGTGTGCTGTGCTTCGGTAGCCTTGGCGCCTCCACCCATGCGAAGGTCTGCTTCGGTCGAGCGTAGTGTGCCCATCAGGGCAAGGAGCGCTTCGCGATTGGACTGAAAGCGAGCTGAGTTGAGCTCCAGCTTTGACTTCAGCGTGTTGTCAGCTTTTGCATCCGCGGTCATCGCACCATCCGGTCAAACTTGGCGACTATACCACTTTGGATGGTATCTGAGTCCATCGGCGGGCGCGTCGTCATCTCCCAGGCTTTGATAAAGCGAAAAAGTAGGGGACTCACAAAACCACACTTCGGCGGAACTTCAGCAAGAACCGTGCGAGGTGCATGTCTTTCGCGGTTCGAAAGGGGAAACGGAGCAGGTCGCACCGGAGCCGGCGCCTGTTCATTCACGAGCAGTGGAAAAACGATATGATGGAAGGCATAGAGTCTCAAAGGCGTGGTTCCTTTCAAGTGACTGCGTTTGCGCGGCCGGGAGTAGTTGAAGTCGATGCACGAGTACGCCAGGAATGTTGAGCTGTTTGACACAAGTCTTCGTGACGGTCTGCAGCAGCCGAACCTCCAGATTTCCGTTCCGAACGCAATCGGTCTTTTGCAGCGCATGGCCGCCTTCGGGGTTCACTACGCTGAAATTGGATTTGCCGGCGCGAACCAGTTTGTTGCTGATCTGACGCGGGCGGTAGCGGCAGCGGATACCGGCAAGATGAAGCTGGCGCTTTTTGGGCGCTCCCGTGGACGCGGCACGCGAGTACAGGATTGGCCGGATGTGCAGTTCATCCTTCAGCGCAGGGACCGCATCGGCGTTGCAGTGGTTGTGGTGAAATCCCGGCTGCTGGATGTGGCCAAGTCGCTTGAAGCGACACCGGACGAAAACCTGATGATGGCGTCTGAGACAATCGACTACCTGCAGCAGGCCGGATTTGAAGTCATCGTAGACCTTGAGCACGCCATGGACGCCAGTTGCGGACGCTGCGAGAATGGCCGTCAAAGCGAAGAGGATCTTTGCAAGCGAAGCCGGGATTATCTGCAGAGGATTGTGGACCAGTGCGTTCGCCAACAGGTGAGCCGCATCGTTGTGTGCGACACGACGGGCGGGGCCAATCCTGAGGAGGTCACCGCATTGATGAGCGGGCTGATTCGGGATTTTCCAGGCGCAGGCTTTGGCTTCCACGGGCATACCGATCGCGGTCTCGGCATCGCCAATTCGCGCGCGGCGATTTTGGCCGGTGCGGTGCAGGTGCAGGGAACGCTTCTCGGGACAGGCGAACGCTGCGGCAACGTGAATCTGACGACGGTGATTGGCAGCATGCAATTGCGTGGCGAGGCCGAATTTGTCTCAGAGCGCGCGCTTGCCGGCCTCACCAGCCTGGCACATTCCGCCTATGCGGATTTCGGCCTCGAAGTTCCGCATGGCACGCCCATCGTCGGACCGGGCGCCTTTGGCACATGGGCCGGCATGCACGGCAGCAGTGAACGCAAGAATCCCGGCGCTTATCTGTGGTGCGATCCTGCGCGCGTGGGCGCAAGCCCCGTGATCGGGGTCAACAGCCAATCCGGACGCACCAATGTGGTGCTGCTGTCAGAGGCGCTGGGCACCCCGCTCAATGCCGGTCAGGCGCAGACGCTGATGGACGTGCATCAGGCCATGATCGAGGGCGGCGGCTTCACTTCGAGCGAGATCTCCTTCAAGCTCGCCTGCATGCAGGTGCTGCAGTCGCTTCCCAGTTTCTTCACCGTGAAGAGCTGGCGCGTTTTCGACGAGTCGGACGAAGCCGGGCAGAGATTCGTGCAAGCCTTCATCACGCTTGCCATCGGCGACTCGACGGTGACGACCACGCGCGCTGAAGGAGCAGGCCCTGTGGACGCATTGACCAAGGCACTTCGCCGCGAGCTTGAAAAGTGGTATCCGGCGCTGACGCGGATGCGCCTGGGCACATTCAGCGTAACGGCGATTGACGTTTCTGCGCATGACTCGGCCGCGCATGTGCGCGTGACTGTGAGTTTCCATGCGGATGGTTTTGAGCCCTGGATTACCGCAGGCGTGAGCAGCGATATGAATCAGGCTGCCCTGATGGCCATTGTGGATGGCTTTCACTACTGGCTTTTGAAGAATCCACAATAACCATGGAGCAATCAGGCGACTTGATCTACGAGAAAGACGATCTTCCAAAGTTGAGCACATCCAACGAGATCGCTGGGCGCGCAATGGTCTGCGAGGTGCCGAGGGCGCAGAACGGCGGACTTTCTGGCGATGCCCTTCCACTTCGGGCGATGCGGCAGGTTGCGGTCATTCACAACCCGGCGTCGGGACAGAGTTCGTCGCGGCGGGCCGGAGAAATTCACCGCATCGTTGAGATGCTTTCCTCTGCCGGAATCACCGTGCATGCGATGGAAACAGATGGGCCGGGGAGCGCCGCGCGCCGCGCCGATGAGGCGATTCAACTGGGATGCGAGGCAGTCCTTGCATGTGGCGGCGATGGAACAGTGCATGAGGTCTTGCAGCGGCTCACAGGCAGCAACACAGCTCTTGGCGTGATTCCCATGGGGACGGCCAATGCGTTGGCGCAGGATCTCGGCCTGGGTCGGTCGCCGGTACGCGCATTGGAAAAGCTTCTCGACGCCGAGCCGAAGGCGGTCCCGGTGGGCCTGATCCAATCCACCGATGCAGACGGTGCGCAGCACTGGCGCTACTTTACCGTAGCAGGCGGTGTCGGCGCAGATGCGTTGCTCATGTCACGGCTGGATGCCGGATTGAAGCGACGCTTTGGCTACGTGCTGTATCTGGTGGAAGCGGCGCGGATCTGGATAACAAATCCTTTTCCGCTGTTCCGGGCGACGTTTCGAACCAGCGAAACGGATAGCGAGCGCACCGAGGAGGTATCGCAAATCCTGGCTGTACGTGTACGGTCGTTTGGCGGCGCGCTTGGCCAACTAGCTCCCGGAGCTGCTCTGCGCAACGGATCGTTGCGACTGATGGCTTTCAAGACACGAAGCCGCTTTTTATATCTCCGCTTTCTGCTGGCCGTGCTCGCGGGCCGCCACAGCTTCTCAGGAAGAATCGAGCTACTCGATGTGGTGTCAGTCGAGTGCAGCCACAGGAATGGTTCTCCAGTTCCGGTCTATGTGGAGGCGGACGGCGAAGTTTTGGGCACGCTGCCGGCACGCATGCAGGTTGCCGCGGAGAAACTGCAACTCCTCATCCCACCGGGTGCACAGCCGTAGAGCCGCTCGTTGCGCACACCACTTGAAGCGCGCGCGAAGTTGCCCGTCACGCCAGCCGCGTGCAATCATCGGAGCGCACTTCCTCTGTGGAGGCTTGGCTATGTTCAGAAGCACCTTCCTTGCTTTCGCCGCATGCATCGGCGCGCTGACGCTGGGCGCCCAGCAGTCGGCGTGGCAACCTGCACCCGGCCACGAGACCATCTCAATCTGGCCCGGCGCTGCGCCTGGGGCGCCAGAGAGCATGCCGCCTGAGGCGGATATGACCACGGCCAAGGATAAGCTGATCGCGGGCAGACCCGTGATGCGCCTGGGCAATGTGGTGAAGCCGACGTTGACTGTGTACGCGCCCAAAGGACACAACACCGGTGCGTCGGTTGTGGTCTTTCCCGGCGGCGGCTACCGCATCCTCGCCATCGATCTGGAAGGCACTGAAGTCTGTGATTGGCTCAACCGGCAGGGAATCACCTGTCTGCTGCTCAAATACCGCGTGCCGGAAACTGGCCCCTATCCAAAATCATCCGCGGCCCTGCAGGATGCGCAGCGAGCCGTGGGACTAGCCCGTGAACATGCGGCGGAGTGGGGCATCGATCCCCATCGCATCGGCGTGCTTGGCTTTTCTGCCGGAGGGCATCTGGCCGCCGCAGTGAGCACGCACTACGACCATCGCTGGTATGAGCCGGTGGATGCGGCCGACCAACTGAGCTGTCGCCCCGACTTTGCCGTGGTCATCTATCCTGGCTATCTGGCGCTGGCAGACCAGAACTTCGCGCCCAACCCGGAGATTCATCCTACCGCCGACACGCCGCCGACCTTCGTGCTGCAGGCGGAAGATGACCCGGTGCACGTCGAGAACGCAGTCGTGTACTTTATGGCGCTCAAGAATGCCAAGGTGCCGGCGGAGCTACACGTGTACTCCGAGGGTGGGCACGGCTAGGGACTGCGCCGGACCGAGCTGCCCATCACCGGCTGGCCCGGCCTTGTCGATACCTGGCTGCGCACCATCAAGGTGCTGCCCGCTCCCGCTCCATAATGCAAGGACAATCATTCTGATGCTCATTGGCGTTCTCACGGTTTCCGACCGCTGTTCGCAGGGCCAGTCGAAGGACACAGCCGGGCCTGCGGTGGCCGCATGGTTGAAAAAGACCTGGCCAGAGGCGCAGATAGAGACGGCCCTGACACCCGATGACGAAGAGCAGATCAGCGCTCAGTTGCTGGCGTGGTGCGATCAGAAGGCATCCTTCATTGTCACGGTCGGTGGAACGGGCCTGGGGCCGCGCGACCGCACTCCTGAGGCGACGCGGCGCGTGCTGGAACGCGAGGCTCCCGGACTGGCCGAGGCCATGCGCGCCATTGGCGCCGAGCGGAATCCCTATGCATGGTTGTCGCGTGGCGTCGCGGGGTTGCGCGACGAGAGCCTGATTCTGAATCTGCCTGGAAGCCGCCGCGGGGCCGTGGAGAGTCTTGCCGCTGTGCTGCACCTGGTGCGCCATGGATTGCAGGTGGCGGCTGGCGCGCAGACACATCCCTAAATGCAGTTGTGAACTGGAGCGAAGGGGCTCCTGGTAGATGACCGAAGAAGCAAACGCTTACCGCAATCGCGCATGAACCGCATCTGCGATTGCCGCTTGAAACAGGTTGCATTCAGAAGAAGCTGCAATAAATCAGCACTTTCTCGTCGTTGTCTCGTGGAAGCACTCTCCGGCTTTCCCGGAGAAACAAGAGAAAAGAAGGAGTATCATGGCACCTGTGAGCCATGCCAGAAATCAGCCCTCCGACCGGAAGCGCCCCGGTTCCGTCAGCATTCGTGATGTGGCACAGCGCGCTGGAGTTTCGATTGCCACCGTCTCTCGCGCTGTGAACCGGATCCCCACCGTGGACCCGGAACTGGCGCGGCGTGTCTGGAAGGCCATCGACGAGGTTGGGTATCTGCCGAACACGCAAGCTCGCGCGTTAGTTTCGGGGCGTAGCCATCTGCTCGGCCTCATCGTCTCCGAAATCACCAATCCATTCTTCCCAGAGCTGGTGCAGGAGTTTGAAAACCTGGCCACGGCGCAAGGCTATGAGGTGCTGATCGGCTCCACAAACTACGACTCCGCGCGGACGGAGAGCCTGATGCGCCGGCTGCTGCAGCGGAACGTGGATGGAGTTGCTGTGATGACCTTTGGCGTGGAAGAAGACCTGGTCAAAAAGCTGGTGGAACGCGAGTTTCCCCTTGTCTTTGTCGATGCGGGACCGGGCCTCCCGAACATCCATGTGCTGAAGGTGGATTATGCGGAGGGGATTCGGCAGGGAGTGCAGCACCTGGCTGCGCTCGGCCACCGCAAGATTGCCTTTATCAGCGGCCCGCTCGAACAGCGCTCGCCCAGAGTGCGCCGTGAGGCCTTTTTGCGGGCAATGACTGAACTCGGGATTCAAGTGCCGGCGGAGCATCTTGTGGAAGGCACGCACACCATGGAGGGCGGCATCACCGCAATGGAGCGGCTTCTGGAGCAGGGCGATCTGCCGACTGCCGTGATGTGCTCGAACGATATGACCGCCATCGGGGCGCTGCATGCCATCTACCGGACTCCGCTGAAGGTGCCTCAGGATATCTCTGTCGTGGGCTTCGACGATATTCATCTGGCCCAGTTCATGCTGCCCCCTCTCACAACCGTGCAGATGTCCTGCAAATCGCTGGCGGCTGCGGCCATTGAGGCGCTGCGCGCTGGCATCGAGCCGGATCATCCGAAGGCAAAGCAGAAGGAGTGGCCCATCTCGACGCACATCGTGGTGCGGCAGTCCACGGCGTTCCCGCCGGGCAGCCTGCCGGCCCGGATGAACAGAGAGCCTGCACGCCCTACCAAGCCAAGGGCCTGAGTGAGTCGTTCCGCGCGCCGTCTCCTCGTCTACCCTACCTTTCATCGCATGAAGATTTGGATGAATCTGTGTAACGCCAGGGGCATGATTCGTGTCTAATGAGGCGAGTGGATTCTTCCCCCCACGCGAGGTCGTCCTATGCTCATCGGTAAGCCCCCCGGAATTCCGTCTTCGGCAATTACCCCCAAAGATCAATACCTGAATCGCCGGCGGTTCCTGCGAGGAGCTGGATCAGGGCTGGCCGCGGCAGGAGCAGTTGCGCTGGGCACGCGCAGCATCGCCGACGTGTTTTCTCCGGGAATGAGCGTCTTCGCAGGGGCCAAGCTGCAGACCGTTCCCAGTCCTTTGACGACGACGGGAGAACAGCTCACCAGCTATCAGGATGTCACGACATTCAACAATTACTACGAGTTTGGCGTGCAGAAGAACGAGCCCGCGCAGAATGCAGGCGCGCTGCCCACGACACCATGGTCAATCCGCGTGGATGGGCTGGTGAAAGAACCGAAGACCTTCGACATGGAGGCGCTGCTAAAGATGCGGCCGCTGGAGGAGCGCGTCTATCGGCATCGCTGCGTCGAGGCATGGAGCATGGTCATCCCGTGGGTGGGATACTCGCTGTCGGAGTTCATCAAGCAGTGCGAGCCTCTGAGCAATGCGCGGTATGTGCAGTTCCTCTCCTACTACGACTCACGCGTCGAAAGGTGGGCGTCGCAGACAACCATCGAGTGGCCCTACTCCGAGGGCTTGCGGATGGATGAAGCAATGAATCCGCTCGCGCTGCTCACCTTCGGGCTTTATGGCGAGGTGCTTCCCAACCAGAACGGCGCACCGGTTCGTATTGTCGTTCCGTGGAAGTACGGCTTCAAGTCTGCGAAGTCGATTGTGCGGGTGCGGTTCGTGGATCGCCAGCCGCCGACCACCTGGAACGAGCAGGCTCCCAACGAGTATGGCTTCTACTCCAATGTCAACCCCAACGTGGATCATCCGCGCTGGAGCCAGAAGGTGGAACGCCGCATCGGACTACCCTTCTATGCGCAGCGCCGCACCACGCTGATGTTCAACGGCTACGGCGACCAGGTTGCCTCCCTCTATGACGGCATGAATCTGAAGAGGGATTTCTGATTGCGCGCATGTCTGCGCAATCTTCTCCAAACGCGATGAAGTACTCCACTGTAGTCCTGCTCAAAATTGTTGTCTGGGCCGCATGCCTTGGTCCGCTGGCGTGGCTGGTCGCTCATGCCGTGTCCAACACGCTGGGACCCGACCCCACAGCGACGATTACCTTTACCACGGGCCTGGTGACGCTGCGCCTGCTCACCATCTCGCTCGCCATCTCGCCTGTTCGCAAGTTGATTCCCAAGCTTGCGTGGCTGATTCGCTTTCGCCGGCTTCTGGGCCTGTTTGCCTTCTTTTACGCCACGCTCCATCTGGCCACGTGGATTGCGCTGTATGCGGGTTTCGACCTGCACGCCATGGAAGGTGACGTGGTCAAGCGACGCTATGTGACCGTGGGCATGCTGGCGTGGCTGCTGCTGCTGCCGCTCGCGGCCACATCCACGAACTGGGCGATCCGCAAGCTGGGTGGGGCGCGCTGGAACCGGCTGCACAAGCTGGTTTATGTTGCTGCCGTCTGTGGCGTGATTCATTACTGGTGGCAGGTGAAGCCCGGCGTGCTCACGCCTATGACCATCACGATTATTCTTGGAGGCCTGCTTCTCGCGAGGCCGGTGCTGGCCCTTGCGCAGCGGCGCAAGCCGACGCCGGTGGCAAAAGCGGCGGGTGTGTAGCCGTCATCCGTTATGCGCCTGCGCGGCGAGCGCCACAGGGCGAAAACTTTTGCGATGCAGCGGTGTGGGACCCAGGCTCTGCAGGGCGGCGATGTGGGCGGGGCAGGGATAGCCCTTGTGCTTTGCCAGCCCATAACCTGGGTACTCGCGGTCGAGCGTGACCAGCAGCTGATCTCGGCGGACCTTGGCGAGAACGCTGGCCGCGGCGATGGAAAGGCTCGTGGCGTCGCCTTTGATAATGGCCATCTGCGGACCTTCCCATGCCAGAGTGTCGCGGCCGTCGATCAGCAGGAAATCCGGGCAGGGCTCCAACTGACGGACTGCTTCGCGCATGGCCAGCAGCGAAGCCTGACGGATATTAATTCGATCAATGGTGGCGGCATCGACCGCGGCGACCGCCCAACCGAGCGCTACCTCGCGGATCTCCTCTGAAAGGCGTTCCCGCTGCCTCTCGCGCAGTTGTTTGGAGTCGTTGAGTCCGGCGAGGCGGCAACCCATGGGCAGGATGACTGCGGCTGCGACCACCGGGCCGAAGAGCGGGCCCCTGCCTACTTCATCCACACCGGCGATGGACTGCGCGCCGCGCTCTCTCGCGTGGTCCTCAAACTTCCATCCACATGCGGATGCGGCAGCCATGACCGCAGTATAAAGAGCAGACCCTCCAGCCGAGGGCCGGAGGGTCTGCGAGTTGAAAGGAGGGTAAGGGCTACGCCTTCGCCGCGACGTGCTCGACTTCCTTGAGGCGGGCAGCCTTGCCGCGGAGTCCGCGGATGTAGAAAAGCTTAGCGCGGCGTACCTTGTAGCTGCGCACCTTTTCGATCTTGTCAATCACCTTGGAGTTGAAGGGAAAGATGCGCTCGACGCCCTGGCCAAAGCTCATCTTGCGAACTGTGAAGGTACCCTGCGCGCCGCGGTTGATGGCGATCACAAGGCCCTCAAAGGCCTGGAGGCGTTCCTTGTCGCCTTCCTTGATCTTTACCTGAACGCGAATCTGGTCGCCGGGAACAAACTCCGGCAAATCGGTGCGCTTGAGCTTGTCGGCCAGGCGCTGCATAACTGGATGAATAGACATGGTTTCTTCCTGCGTTTGAACTCAGAGTTTTCAGTTTATCAGAAAAACGGCCTCGAATGCGAGCCTGCCAGAGTATGTTGCAGGGTACAGTGGCAGTCTGTCCTATGCGGAGACAGGAGGATCAGTGCAGCCAGGGCAAGTACGACTTGGTTCCAGACTGATATTCGAGAAACTCATCCTGAAACAGATCGGCCAGGATGAGGTCGTCTGCGGTGGCGCGCAGATCGACCCCAAGAGTGACAAAGAACATTCCGGCAAACATCCAGAGCCACCAACTAACGGCCGTGGCGGTGGCGAAAGCCTGAACGATCAGGGCAGTGTACACGGGATGACGCAGGATGCTATGAATCCCAATCCGGGGCAACTGAGGACGCATGGCATCGTCCGACGACCAGCGTTCGCCGCGCGTGGCAATCATCGCCGATATGCTAAGAACGCATGAGAGAGCAGCCAGGCCGATGGAGATCTCGAGACTAGTTGCAGAGAGATGCGCCCCCGGGGGCCAGTAGGGGACCAGGAGAATCGCCAATCCCGCCACGATGAGAACGGTTCCCCATCTGGCTTCAGTCGGCTTGCCGCCAAGATCGCGTATCCGGGTCCACGGGCGTGCCTTGACCAGTGCGACGAGGAACACGATCCAACTGACTGCCAAGCCCGAATAAACAATCACCCTGAACTGCATGGCCATGCTTTCATCCAAAATTTGATCGGATTTTCCCGAGTACCTTACGATCTTCATCGGTCAGAACAGCGCGCTCCAGCAGATCGGGCCGGTTTTGCAGCGTTTTGCGAAGCTGTTGCTCCCGCCTCCAACGGCGAATCTGACTGTGGTCGCCACTGAGAAGAACTTCGGGTACCTCTACGCCGCCGAACTCCGCGGGCCTCGTGTAATGCGGGTAGTCGAGCAGGCCACCTGCGCCATGTTGCGAGCGCGGGGCGCCCGATGCATTGGCGGCCAACTCAGCGTCCGGCACGCCGAAGCTCTCGTACTCCCTTGAAGCTTCGTTCCCGAGCACTCCTGGCAGGTTGCGCATCGTGGCATCGATGACGACCGCCGCGGCCAGTTCGCCGCCGCTTAAAACATAGTCGCCGATCGAGAGTTCGATATCGCAATAGAGCTGATTGATGCGCTCGTCGATGCCTTCGTAGCGCCCGCAGAGCAGGACGATGCGCTCGGCGGTGGCGAAGTTGCGCGCCATGGCCTGGGTAAACGGCCGGCCCTGCGCCGAGAGCAGCACGACCTGGGTCGCAGGCGGCGTTTGTTCGGGCTTCTGGCCAGCGGCTCTTCGCAGCACTCCCAGTGATTCGAGTGCTTCCGCCAGCGGCTCCGGCTTGAGGACCATCCCCTCGCCGCCGCCGAAAGGACGGTCGTCCACAGTGCGATGCCAGTCGTGTGCAAATGACCTTAAATCATGCACGTGGATCTGAATCAGGCTGTTTGCCTGGGCTCGCCGCACCACGCCGTGGTCGAAGACTCCGGCAAAAAAGCCCGGGAAAATTGTGAGTATGTCAAAGCGCATAGGAATCTCGAACGCAATCTGCCGCAGACCGCCTGTCGGCTTGGCTTCAACAGCCGTGTTATCCCTCTCCGGGTTGATTCAGCTCAATCAGGCCTTCCGGCAATTCCATCTCGACGCGTTTTGCCTCAAGGTCCAGGCGGCGCAGATAGCTCCTGGCAAACGGTACAAGCACCTCTTCAGGACCGTTGCGGACAATCAACAACGCGACTGGTCCAGCGGTTCTGTCTACATTTTCAATCACGCCGACGGTCTGAGGAGCTTCCTGCCGGGATTTTCTGTGCGCGATGTCAACGAGTGTGCAACCGATGAGATCGCCGATGTAGGCTTCGCCTTCGCCCAGGGGAATTCGTTCCGCGCGCGGGATGGCGACCATCAGTCCAGTGAGTTCCTCGGCCGCGCTTATCGAATCGATGCCGTCAAAGTGGAGCACCACCCCGCCTTTGTGAAGCCAATGGTGGTGCAGTTGGACCGGGCGCGGTTTGGTGGGCGGGTCTTCGCGGACGAGCACGAGTTGCTTGCGATCCGAGAATTTCTCAGGGAAGTCGGTCAGAATCTCGGCGAAGACTTCTCCTCTTCGGCCCTGAGGGTGGCGAATTCGGGCGAGCCAGACCCACTCGTACTCATCACTGCGCGCATTCTCAGGCATAGCGAAGCTGGTCAGGATGCCTGGCGTTATCCTTCATCGTCCTCTTCAAGAATGTCGAGCGTGTAACGGTGATGCAGCTTCATGCTGACAGCCCCGAGGAGCGTTCGAACGGAGCGCGCGGTCCGCCCTTGTTTCCCAATCACCTTGCCGACGTCCTGAGGTGCAACCCGAAGCTTGAGAACTGTGCTGTCGTCTCGATCCACTGATTGCACTTCGACTGCTGCCGGATCATCCACCAGGGCCCGCGCAATTTCACGGACCAGCTCTTCGACGGCGACCATATCTTTGGGGGTCATGAACTTGCCTCTGACCAAATACGTCCAAGCGTACCACTGTTTGGATCGTGCGCGAATAGTAGCACACGAATCTTTCTGCGTCAGCAGGCCCGTGGCTGCCGGGAGATTCCTGCCCGGCCACCGGGCAGGTTGGCACAGGGTTAGCTTGCCGCCGGGGTGGGCGCGGGATGCTTTTCCAGGATCTTGGCGACGGTGGGGGAAAGCTGTGCGCCCACGCTGCGCCAGTGCGCGATTCTTTCCTGCTTCAGGTCCACTGAGGCGGGGTTCGTGCGTGGATTGTAGGTGCCCACCACTTCAATCGAACGGCCGTTGCGCGCGCGATCTTTCTCAATCACCACAATGCGGTAGTAGGGCTGCTTCCGCGCGCCGACGCGCGCCAAACGAATCATGACCACGAGGTTCCAGTTCCTTTCAAGTTCAAGTGCGGATAAGGTTTCTGCCGTGCAGGTTGGCGGCTGGACATAGAGCCGACCAAACGAAAGGCCAGACGGCTCGTCCGGCCTGCGCAAGACTCAACACCTAAGTATCGCCGAAAGCGCCTGTTGTAATCAAGCTAATGCGGCCTGGCCGGGAAGAGAAACTTCAGCATGGGGCGGACTCGCAGGGCCCAGCTCGATTCGTCGTGCGTGCCTCCAGCGACGCGCTCGAAGTGCATCGTCTGATCGGGGTTCCATCCATTTGCCTTCAGGCGTCGGGCAAGCTGCTCCACATCTCGTAGGGTCCGCGTTCCTTCGCCATCGCCCACGTCGAGCCAGATGCGCGGACGTTCCCAGATTTCGGACGCGCGCTCATTCAGATAACCGAGGATGCTTTTCTGGTTCCACCAGACGCTGGGGGAGAGCAGGGCAAGCTTGCCGAATCGCTCAGGAACGCTGAGGCCGAGGTAAAGACTGACCAGCCCGCCCAGCGACGAGCCGCCGATGCCGGTGGAGGCGCGGTCGTCGCGCACCCGATACTGTCGCGCGACCCACGGCATCAGCTCGTGTGTGATCATCTTTGCGTAGGCGGCGGCTTCACCTCCGCCAAGCTGGCGATTCCGGTCCGGCGTGTACTCGGCGATGCGGCGACTTCCCGCGTTGTAGATGCCGACAATGATAAGCGGCTCGACTTCGCCGACTTCAATGGCGGCATCGGCCGATTCGCGAACTTCCCACGTGCGCCCGGCGACGTACGACGTGCGTCCATCGAAGAGATTCTGGCCGTCTTGGAGATAGAGAACCGGATAGGTCCGCGGAGAATGCGCGTCGTACCCCGGAGGAAGATAGACGATCAGATTTCGGCTTCCCGGCAGATGGGTACTCAAAAACGAGCGATGGAGCCGCAGCCGGTGATGCTGAGGCGTGGGCTCAATGGGGATGGACGCATCCTGCGCGGGCGTCATCGATTTCAGTTCCTGATTCAATCCCTCAGTGGTCCTTGTTGCACAAGCGGGCAGAGTGTGTGGGAAAACATGCTTGTGGCTGTTACAGTATCAAGAAATCTGCCGTTTTCCAAAGCACGACGAGGAGGCAATTGTGCGGCTCTTTGTGCAGGAAGCCGGTTGATGGGCTGATCTGCGGGCTCAGGGACGGAATTGGGCGGGGAACAAAATCGAAATGAACCGCGAATATCACACATGGCATTCTTCCCGACTAGGACGCGCGATGGAATTGCTTGTCTTCGGACACGGCGGGCTTCCAGTGCTCGTATTTCCAACATCCGGCGGGCGGTTCTTTGAATTTGAAGATCGCGGGATGGTGGGCGCCGTAGCGGACCGGCTGGAGAGCGCCGGGCTGCAGCTTTTCTGCGTTGATTCTGTGGACTCAGAGAGCTGGTACAACAGGCAGGTGTCGCCGCGCTGGCGCATTGCACGGCACGTTCAGTATGAAGACTATCTGGTCAGCGAAGTCGTGCCGCTCATTCGCCGAAAGAACCGAGATGCACACCTGGTGGCGCTCGGCTGCAGCTTTGGCGGATACCACGCCGCGAACGTCGCATTTCGGCATCCCGATCTTTTCACCGGGCTGCTGTCGATGTCTGGCGCATTCGACTTGACCAGCTTTCTCGGCGGCTA
>JBBIVH010000026.1:0-3381 GCA_037439805.1 Acidobacteriaceae bacterium | reverse complement strand
CCGGGCTGCTGTCGATGTCTGGCGCATTCGACTTGACCAGCTTTCTCGGCGGCTATTACGACACGGATTGCTACTTCAATCTGCCCACCCACTATCTGCCGAACCTGCAGGACCCATGGTTCCTGGAGCGTTTTCGCCGCAACACCTATGTCTTTGCGACCGGGTGGGATGACCAGTGCCTTGAGCAGAACCGGAATATGGACCGGATTCTGAACGGGAAAGGCATTCCGCATCAACTGTATGTGTGGGACTCATGGAACTCACATGATTGGCCGACCTGGCAGCGCATGATGCAGCAGTACCTTTGAAGTGCGGTGACTGGCGCAAGCTGCACGACTGGGCTTGGACAGCGCCGATGCCGCATTGCAGTGCGATGGAGTTGCGGAGCCTGCCGGCCTGCACGCGACGGCCCGACCGTAGTTCGAAGGGATGCGGCATCCGTCGCATCCGGCGAGGCTGTTTAAGATGGAAGAGCATCCAATCCGTGCCCGGATGGCGAAATCGGCAGACGCAGCGGACTTAAAATCCGCAGACCCTAACAGGTCGTGGGGGTTCGATTCCCCCTCCGGGCACCAAAGAAGAATGACAGACAGAATTGGCCGGGAAAAGTTCCTGACGCGCTAGTGCGTATCTGGGACAGGTTTGACGTTGCCGCAGTCGGTGTTCTTGAACACGCCCGTGCTTTCAGCCGTCCACTCATAGGGTTGCGAACGCGGTCCCATCTGCATGGTTCCGACGAAGTGAACCTTGCTGGTGGAGTGTTCTGCGTCAATCCAACTGGCCGTGATGTCGCCCTTGCCAGAGAGGTGGCCGGTGCAGATCATTTCTGCGGTCATGCTGTTTGGCTTCTTCACGACATCGGATACTTTGCAGTCGCCATGTACATCAGGCGGGACCGACCCGTACTTGTCGATTTGCGCCTGAGTCACGCAAATTAGGGTGACGTGCGGTCCACCGCCGGGGTTCATGCCTGCGGGGAAGGGGGATTGCTGCCACGACATGGTCGTCGTAATCTCCCACAAACCGGGTTTCTTGGTCTGTGCATCAGATGAGAGCACAGGAGTGGTGAGGCAAAGGGCGAGAACGATGGGAAGATGCGATTTGATCATTGCTCCTCCTCTGAGACTGGCATTGCCAAGAGCAGCTTCTACACTAGCGCGATCAGACTTCTAGGGAAAGAAAATTCGTGGCCGAAATGAAGTTTGTTCAGCGCTTGCGAGCGCCAGATCGGGCCAGGGTTAGTAACTCGGTGGCGAGCTGGTTGGCAGCATGTCGAACCACACTTTCTTCCAGGGCAAATTTTCCGGTAACACAGCTCACACCGAGAGCTTCAATTCGCTCTATGTCGGGCAGGATTGGCGCTGCGTTTTCCATTGCATAGCGCTCCAACGTGGCTGTTGAGAAGGGAGCCGTGTTCACAATCGCATAATCGAAAATGGGCACGCGCGTGTGCTCATAGATGCGTTCAATGTGCTCAGACGCGGTGAGTCCCAGGCTCTCATTGGCCTGCGTCATCAGGTTGCAGATGAAGACCCTGATCCCGCGCGCCTCCGAGATAGCCTCAGGAATGCCGCGGACGAGCAGGTTGGTAATCAGAGAAGTGTAAAGAGAACCGGGGCCGACCGTGATGAGATCTGCGCGGTGGATGGCCTCCAGGGTTTCCGGTACCGCCGCCGCATCCGGTGGATCGAGTACGAGCTTTTCGATTCTTTGACGGCTCGCGGTGATGCTCGTCTCCCCACGCACGGTTGAGCCGTCTGTCATGCAAGCGACCAGGGTCGCGTTGGTCGTGGTCACCGGGTAAATGCGGCCACGTGTAGCGAGGATCTTCGACGCGAGTTGAATGGCGTGCGCGAAGTCGCCGGTAATCTCGGTCAGCGCCGCGACGAAGAGATTGCCAAAGTTGTGTCCTTCCAGAGCATCGCCGGAGCGAAAGCGGTGGGCAAAGAGCCGGACCAGCAGGTCTTCTTCTTCGCTGAGAGCGACCATGCAGTTGCGCAGGTCGCCGGGCGGGAGCATGTTGAAGTCTTTGCGCAGGCGGCCCGAGGAGCCGCCATCATCGGTGACGGTGACGACCGCCGCAAGGTCGGCGATCTGGCAGTCCTCGCCGCAGGATTGGCCCGGAAGAGCCACGTGGCGTCTTAGGCCTCTCAGCAGAGTGGACAAACCTGTACCGCCGCCGATAGCGACGACGCGCAGGGAAGAAGAAACCTGCGCAGCCTCTCGAAGGTCAGGGTGAGACGTGGGACCCGGATTGAGCGATGGCGGCATCAAAGAGTGGGCAGAGTCCCAGGGTCGTTAGGAAACTTCAGGATACAGCAGTTCCGTGAAACGGGGGTCGTCCACCATGCCTTGGAAGTCATTGTCAGTGCGGGCCTGTAGCCGATTCCGGGGATTCATCTCGATTGCGCGTGCGAGGTGCTCAAGGCACTCCTCGGCGCGGCCGGTGATGGAGTCGAGGACTGCCAGCCCGTACAGCGCATAGTCCGCGGCGGGATGCCTGGCCAGGATGCTCTCGAGCTGGTCTCCCGCCTCCTCAAAATAGCCGGCGTTCAGCTGAGAAATTGCGTAATCAAATTCTTCCTCGGGCGTGAGGAAGGCCAGCCCTTTCTGCTCAAGCTGGCGCTGGCAGGTCTGCATGTACATGCGGCAGCGCTCCACAATTGCAGGAGGAGCGGTCGGAAGGAGCTTCTCGAAGGCCGCCAGAGCCTTCTCATACTTGCCTTGCTGCACGAGTTGAACTGCTGCCTGGTAAGGGTGCAGATTGGGTGCAGGGGAAGGAGTAGACCGGCCACCGGACTTGGCTGCCAGCGTGGGAGTTTTTTTGCGGCTTGCCGCCGTGGCTCGGACCTCTTGCGTCATGAATTTGCCGTGAGCTCGCAATCTTTAGCAGTGCATCCGGAGCGGAAGTCTTTCTCAAGTACAGTTGCGCACAAAATACACCGCTAGAGCCATCTTTATACGCAGAACCCCGGCTTACGTCAATGGTCGCGTGCGGGTCGTCAGAATTCGGGAGGGCCTGCAACACATGGTCAATCGCCGTTCTCCATCTCCTTTTGATTGCCATAGATCGCTGGATTCAAGGCCGGGTCGTTGTACATCTTCATCTGCCGGTAGATTTTGAAGCGGCGCGTTCCCGCCAGCGTCTCCTGCCAGAGCGCATCGAGGCAACCCTCCAGATCCCCGCGTTGCTCCGTCAGAATGGCGAGCCGCGCCCGGTTTCGCTCCCCATGCTCCGGGGCTGCATTGGCCCGCTCCATCTCTTCGCGTGTGTGATAGATCTTGAGGGCCAGGATGGACAGCCGGTCGATCATCAGGCCGGGGGGCTCGGAATGCAACGGAGCGCCGGGCCGGGGAAGGCCCTGCGGCGCGAGCCACTCC
>JBBIVH010000025.1:9341-22459 GCA_037439805.1 Acidobacteriaceae bacterium | reverse complement strand
ATTGAAGATCTGCTCTGGCTCGGCATCCGCTGGCATGAAGGCCCCGACCTCGGCGGTCCCTGCGAGCCGTACCTCCAAAGCCAGCGCCGCGACATCTACGTGGACGCCTGGCGTCGCCTGCTCCTCGGCAGCTTCCTCTATCCCTGCCGCTGCTCGCGCAAAGACCTCGCCACCGCCACCGCCGCGCCCCATGAAGGCGCATCCGGCAGCGCACCCATCGACCCCGACGACGAGCCCGTCTATCCCGGCGTCTGTCGCCCCGCCCGTCCGCTGCCGCCCATCCCCGACGGCCACCCCTACGACTTCAACTGGCGCTTCCGCGTTCCGCACGGCGAAGTCATCGCCTTCCACGACGAGAACCTCGGCCCGCAGTCCTTCACCGCCGGCGTTGACTTCGGCGACTTCGTCGTCTGGCGTCGCGATGGCCTGCCCAGCTACCAGCTCGCCTGCGTCGTCGATGACAACACCATGGGCATCACCGAAGTCGTCCGCGGCGCAGACCTGCTCAAGTCCACTGCCCGACAGATTCTGCTCTATCGCGCCCTCGGCTATCCCATCCCCGCCTGGTTCCACTGCCCGCTCGTCGTGGACCACAACGGCCACCGCCTCGCCAAGCGCCACGACAGCCTCAGCGTCCGAGCGCTGCGGCAGCAGGGCGTTACCCCGCTCAACATCTTCTCCGCCGACCTGCCCCTCAGCTGACCAGCCCGCGCAGAACCCCGCACCCCAACCATCGCCTCTGCCCAGCAGGTGACATCGGCAGGAACGCACAACCCCTCACCGCGCCTGCGTCGTCGCGCTCGCCTGCTTCTTCTTCTCCGCTTCCAGCAGCGCATCCAATTCCAGATACCCGCCCGCCATCGAGTACGAGTGCTCGTATCCCAGCAGCCGCAGCAGCCGCGCCGCATTCAGGCTCCGGTTCCCGCTGTTGCACACGCACACCAGAATCAGCTCCTTCGCGTGGTGCATCCCGTTGATCATCGCAAGAAAATGCTGAATGTCGCGCATGTCCGGCACGTCCTCATCCAGCGCCTCCTGCTCTGCGTCAGACAGTGCGTGCCCCAGCATCCGCTTGAATTGGAATAATGGAAGAAAGCTCGCTCCCGGAATCTCGCCCTGCAGCTCCAGCTCAAACTTCTGCCGGATATCGATCAGCACCGCCAGGTTCAGCCGCTGCAGCTCCAGCGCCGTCCTCGCAGACATCTCCAGTTTCTCTGCTTTCTCTCCCTGTTGCGATAGTTGTTCTCCAGCATGGCCCATGCAACGAATTCTAGCGCCGATTGCTCACCCCAGCAGCGGCCGCAGCGCCGCGTAGTCCACCGCCGCCGCTTCCATCGCCGGCATCTCCGTGAACGGCGGCTCCTGCTCCACAAAGATGTGCCGCACGCCCGCCTTCCGCCCCGCCGCCACAATCGCCTTCACGTCGATGTCGCCCCGTCCTAGCTCCGTCGGCTTCGGCGCATCCGGAGACATCAGCGTCGTCACCGGCTTCGTCACGCCCTTGAAGTCCTTCACATGCAGCATCGCAAACCGCTTCGGATGCTCCTCCAGCAGCTTCACCGGGTCCGCGCCCCCCACCCGCATCCAGCCCGTGTCCGCCTCAAACTTCACCACCGCCGGGTCCGTCTCCCGCAGCAGAATCGCGTATCCCGTCTCGCCCCCGCCCAGATCGCGAAACTCGAAGTTGTGGTTGTGATACGCATACTGCAGCCCCGCCGCCTTCGCCTTCTGCCCCATCTCATTGGCCCGCGCCGCCACCCTGCGAAAATCCTCCGCCGTCAGCGTGTTCAGCATCGGCAGCACGTTCTGCATCCCGCCCGCCACGGTGCGCGGCGGCAGAATCGTGCTCACCACATACTGCACGCCCAGCGTCTTCCCATCCTCCAGCACCTTCTCCGTCTCCTCAAACCCGAACATCAGGTGCGCGCTCGGCACCCGCAGTCCCGCCTCCCGCGCCAGCGCATGAAACTCCACCGGAGTCTGCGTCATCATCGGGCTCGTCTCCACCTCGACAAAGCCAATCTGCCTGAGCTTCTTCAGCGTCCCCGCCGGATCCTTCGTCAGGTCGCTGCCCACCGTATACAGCTGAATCCCCGCCGGCACCGTCCGCCCCGCTGCCCATGCACCCGGCGTCAACGCCATCGCCGCCGCTCCACTCCCCACACCGCGCAGGAATCCCCGCCGCGTCATCGCTCCGCTCTCTCGCATCACCAACCTCCGCACCCATTCAACCACACCCGCCAGCGATTCGGGTGCCCCCGGTCCCTCGCACTTGGGGACCGGGGAAAGCACATTCCCATGCTTCGGATCAGGGCACGACTTCAGTCGCACCGCAAGAACACAAAAGCCAGTGGGGCCTTACGGACTGCTGAAACTCTCTCGAAGTCACTGTCTTGAAGGGGCGCAGCTTCAGCCGTGCCATCACCTGCAACAAAAATCCTGAGGCTATAGCCCCTGAAGTACGTCTTTCCTCGCCACCCACCCAGACGTTTTCAGCAGACTCTCCACCGCGCGGAGAACCCATGCCAACTGCGCCCCCACTGTCATCTGTAGCGGAGCACGCCGGGTGCCCCATTCATGACGGCTGCGCAGCGGACGTCATGAGTGGGTGAGCACCAATCTCCGCAGCCGTGCACAGTTGAAATCGAGCCGGAGTGGTCGGCCATGCTGCGAGGCCCACTCCCCGCGATCAGGCCGCGATGAATGCGGCACACTTCATCCTTCCCAACGACCGCACCATGCAGCAGAATGGCTGAGTGGACCACCTGCCATCGCGAAGGTCTGTGCTATCCCAGGTGCCCAAAGGCGAGGCACCGGGGGCAGCCATCATTTTTTTGAGTGACCCACTTCGCTAATCGGCACCCGGGCCACCCGCCCGCCGGTTTTCTGAAGAGCCTATGGTCGTTTCGCTTTTGGAACAGGTGGCGGAGCGGGTGAATTAGCCGCTCGTTTCAGGAGCCCGTAAAACGCCTCGCGGGAGACTGGCTGCATCTTCGATGCGACTTCCGCTGATGGCTTGAAAACTTGCGCTCGCGCGCTCGGTTCCTTGCTGGCTGAGTTGCCGCTCATCCTGGCGTGAACCTCCGGGTAGGGTCAGTGTGTCACCTACCCGGAAAGGCGGACATGCACATCCCGCAGGTATCCTTGGAAGAGTTGATACCCCATCAGGAAAAGGATTCGCTCATCGTGATCCTCAATTGCTTTTTCGATGGCGGAAACAAGTCGGATAGCCAGCAATATGAATATGTGACACTGGCTTCAGTCTCAGGAACTTTCCAGCAATGGAAGCCATTCGAAAAATCGTGGAAGCGAAACCTGAAAAAGCACGGCGCCGACTATCTGCATACGACCGATGCAGCCGCGGGAAACACTCCATATTCCAGAGATGAAGGATGGGACCGCGACCGAATCGACTCCTTTGTGCTTGATTGCGCCAGAATAGCCGGAAAGTATTTAGCCCGTCCCATCAAGGAAAACGATCCCGGCCGGACGGGGCTATATCCGTGCGTCGTTACGCTAAACCTGAAGGAATATATTCAGGCAAGAAATGACGTGCCAGATGTCCCCACATCAGCAGATGAACTTCTGGTAACCCAGGTCCTTAGAAAGTGCCTGCTCTTCTCGCGGGACTTTGCCGGCACGCAGCATCTCAGCTTCGTGTTCGATCAGAACGAACCGTTTCGCGGTCATATTATCGACCGGCAGCGCAGCCCGAAATTCGTCGCGCTGTTTCCCGAATTCAAGAACATCATCAGCAATACCGAAGCCGATATGAGGTTTGTTCCTGCTCTCCAACTCGCCGATTTATTCGCCTACTGTCATAGCCGCAAGCGCACAGCAGTGGACAAATTCAGATGGGAGGAGAAGATGCTAGCTCATCCCACCGACGTGGGCTATGCCGGGTACAAGCAACTCATAGCACCGATCCGGCCCAATATCGAACTAACGCGCTCTATGAAGTTTCCCCGGAGAGCACCAACGCGGTAACTGCGCGGCAATTCTTCCGTGCGTCAACGGGATAATTACCTTTGTCGCAATACTCTCTTGTTGTCTCTTTTGCATCCTTGATGCCACTAGCCTTTCATTGGGTAAACGGCTACGGAGCGCTTGCAATCTTCTTTGCCATTCAAGTTCCAACAGCATTCCTACGAAGCAAGCGAATGTCGGACGTGCAGCCAGCAACGTGACGGCCACGGGCGGCAAGACGTTTGCGTACGACTCACAGAACCAGATGATCTCGATGAATGGCGGGGCGGTGCAGATGGTCTATGACGGCGACGGGAACCGGGTGGAGAAGATCGTGGGCGGCGTTGCAACACGGCAGGCTGGCCCAGGTGCCGGCGGAGCGAAGTCTGGTTCCCGCTTAGAATGGTTGCCCAAGGTCCGTGTGTTCAGGCCTGGTAAACCACATTCCCTTCCCCGCCACCACTCTGGTGAAAGCGGACAACTGAAAACTGACAGCTGACAACTGTCCCCTCACGCCTTCCCCGCCAGCGTCTCCAGCAGCGTGTCAAAGTCCTCCAGCCGCGCGTACTCGATAATCACCCGTCCGCGCCCCTTGTGGTCCTCAATCCGCACCTTCAGCCCCAGCGCCCGCTGCAGTTGCTCCGCCACTTCCTTCACATTCGGGTCCACCGGCGGCTCCGGCTTCGGCTCCTTCTTCGCCTTCTCCGGGTACAGCATCCCCTGCACCATCGTCTCTGTCTGGCGAACAGAAAGCGAAAGTTGAGCCACCCGCCGCGCCGCCTTCTCCAGCTCCGGGTGGAAGTTCAGCCCCAGCAGCGCCTTCGCATGGCCAAAGCTCAGTTGCCCCTGCTCCACCAGCTCCTGCACGCTCTCCGGTAAACGCAACAAACGCATGAAGTTAGTAACGGAAACCCGGTCCTTGCCCGTCCGCTGCGCCATCTGCTCCTGCGTCATGTGGAACTCGCGCGACAGCCGCTCAAACGCCCGCGCCTGCTCCATCGGGTTCAGGTCCGCCCGCTGCAGGTTCTCGACGATCGTGATCTCCATCGCCTGCTCGTCCGACACCTGCCGCAGGATCGCAGGAATCGTCTTCTTTCCAGCCTTCTGCGAAGCCCGCCACCGCCGCTCCCCGGCAATCAACTGGAACCGTCCGCTCGAGAGCGGCCTCACCAGAATGGGCTGCACCACCCCGTTCGCCGTAATCGACGCCGCCAGCTCATCCAGCTCGGCCTCATCCATGTGCGTCCGCGTCTGGAACGGATTCCGGTCGATCATCTCCACGGGAATCTCCCGCGGCTTGCCGCCCTCCGCCTCCAGCGCCGCCGCCGGCGCAGCCGCAGCCTGCACCCTCGGCAACAGTGAATCCAGCCCCTTCCCAAGGGCGCGTCGTTTGGCGTCCGCAGTCGTTGTCATGTCCTTTTATCCCTTGCCCCCGGCCTGCCGCCGGGCGTCTCCATCCTTAAAATCACCCATCCGCACCCAAATCCTCTGGCGCCTCAGTGATACGGCCAGAAGCGGACCTCTGCCTTGGGTCGAGCCGAGGCCGCCGTCTTGCGCTCCGCGCTGCGCGGGCTTTCGATCTTGTTGCGCGCTAGAAACTCCCCGGCCAGCTCAAAATACGCCTCTGTTCCCCTCGACTTGCTGTCATACAGCGCCACCGGCTTGCCGTGGCTTGGAGCTTCCGCGAGCCGCACGTTCCGGGGAATCACCGTCTTGAAGAGCCGCTCCTTAAAGTACTCGCGCAGCGTTTCGGTCACCTGCTGGGCCAGGTTGGTGCGGTCGTCGTACATCGTCAGCAGCACGCCTTCGATGTGAATCTCCGGATTCAGTGCATCCCGCACCCGCTCCAGCGTCGAAATCAGCTCGGAGACCCCTTCCAGGGCGAAATACTCGGCCTGCATCGGCACAATCAGCGATCCCGCCGCCACCAGCACATTCAAGGTCAGCAGGTCCAGCGCCGGCGGGCAATCCAGCACAATCAGGTCATATCTGGCATGGATCGGCTTCAGCGCCTCGCGCAGGCGCGTCGCCCGGTCTTCCTGACTCGCCAGTTCCACATTGGCCCCGGTCAGATTCTTGGAGCCCGGCAGAATCCATAAATGGTCAATCTCCGTCGGCAAAATCACCTGCTCTGCCGCGGCGTTGCCCACCAGCACGTCGTAGATGGAGTGGCGGTTATCGTCCCGCAGCAGGCCCAGGCCCGACGAGGCGTTGGCCTGCGGATCGCAGTCGACCAGCAGGACTTTCAAGCCTTCAAGGGCGAGGCATGCAGCCAGGTTGATTGCAGTGGTGGTCTTGCCAACCCCGCCCTTCTGGTTGACGACGCCGAGAATCTTGCTCATGGTGAATCAGATTAATGGGAAGGGGCTGAGCCTTGCAGGAGAGTGGCCTGTGGAGAACTTCGGCTTCCTGTGGAAAGCACCGGGACGATCTGCCTTACTCCGCCTCCAAGTCTCTGCAGGCCTTACTCTTGCGGGCATACCGAGTCAGTTCGCAAAGTCGCTGCGATTTCCCTTGAACAGTGGAAATCTTTTGGATTTTCAAGGGCTGGATGACTCAGTTCATGGCTCCCTGCGATCGATGATCCAACGTTCCACGTGGAACATTTCCAATCGAAAAGATGGGCGGCAACGATGTTCCACGTGGAACATCCCTACCTCCCCTCCTATTCACTTTGGGAGGACGCGATCGCCAGGATCTGCTCCGCCGACCCTGGAAGTGCGACCGGCTCCTGCCAAATCAAGCCTGTGCCTGCCGCGGCCTTGACCGTGCTCAACTCCGCCCAAGTAGTCATCGACGCCAGCCAGCCTCTGGGGCGCACCAGCCCTGCCGCCACCCGAACCGCCTGCTCCATCCCGTCCACGGCGCGCAGGGTGACACAATCGAACTTCTGCCGCAGACCTTCCGCGCGGCCTGCGTGGACTTTGGCTGTCAGTCCAAGCGTCCGGACGGCTTCCTGCAGGAAAGCCGCCTTCTTGCCCTGAGATTCAGCCAAAGTCACGGCAATCTCTGGACGGCAGATCGCAACAGGAATTCCGGGAAATCCTGCGCCGGAGCCGAGATCGAGCAGTGTGCCGATCCCTTGCGGCAGGGCGCGGGCGCAGACGATGGATTCGACAAAGTGACGGGCAAGAATCCCCTCTGTGTCGCGAATAGCGGTCAGGTTCACGCGGGCGTTCCACTTGAGAAGCAGGGAGAGGTAGGCCTCAAACTGCCCGGTCTGACCGTCTGTGAGGGGGGTCTGGCCTGCGTTTGCGAGAAGCTGGCCGAGGCGCGAGCCTGCGGCGAGGTGGCCGAGCTGCGTGTCGCTCATGGGCGCGAAAGGGGCCTCGCCGCTGGCGGTGCGACGGATTCGGTGACGGATTCTTTGACGCGGCGCGGGGACCAGGCCTCGGCGGCTCGGACGAAGGCGGCGAAGATGGCGCGGGAAAAGGCGCTGGTCGTGTAGGTCCGCTCGGGGTGCCATTGCACGGCGACGACAAAGTGACCGGGGGAATCGAGCTCGACGGCCTCGACGACTCCGTCGGCAGGAGAAACGGCGGCGATGCGCAGAGGCGCGCCGACCTCACGGATGGCCTGATGATGGCTGGAGTTGACCTGTGGCTCGGTATCCTCGTCGGCTGGTTTGAGAGCGGCGAGGCGCGTGCCGGAGGTCAGCCGGACCGGGTGCGCTTCGGCGACAAGGCGGCCGGGGGTGTGGTCCACCGCATTGCCGATCTGGATGGGCAGGTCCTGATAGAGGGAGCCATTGCACCAGACGTTCAGCGTCTGGGCACCATGGCAGATGCCGAGGATGGGCTTGTGGAGGCTGAAGGCATCCTGAATCATGAGCTCATCGACGGCGGTACGGGCGGGGTCGGCAGGGCCGCAGGTGGAAATGCGATCTTCGCCAAATCTTTGTGGGTCCACATCGTAGCGGCTGCCGGGAAGCAGGATGCCCTGCACTGTGCTGAGCAGGTGAGCGACACGGTCCTGGCGCTCGTGGAGCGGGACAACGACGGGGGTGGCGCCGGCGGACTGGAGCGCGCCCAGATAAGGAGGCAGCGAGCGCTGGTTGTACTCGGTGTCGGCGCTGGTGGGTTCGGGGATGGCGATACGGACGTTCATACCGGAAATAGTTTACGGCAGTTGCGATGGAATTGAAGGATATGTTTACTATATGATAAACATATCACGATACGAGTGGCTGATTGAGGGATGCGCTGTGACCAATCAAAGGATGTGGATGCGGTTGAAGTGTTCGCCATATGGGTGGGGTTGATTGGGTGTCTTTAGGGGGTCCAAGGGGTCATTCAGATTCGCGGCGCTAACGGGTTCAACGGTCGATGGCCTGAGCCACCGATAGCAGGCTTTGGCCAAAGGGCGGGGGACAAATCCGCGACTCGAATTTGTGGACAACAGGGAAAATGAAGCGGTCGAAGAGTCGAACTGAAGCAACGTTGAAGGTGCGTCTCTTCAGCAGGCAGAAGGTCATCCACCAGGCAAAGTATCCAACCGAATTGCAGTAACGAAGCTGGAGGAGATTGAAGCCGGCGGCTCTGAGCTTGCGCTTCAGTTCGGAGCGTGTATATCTGCGGAAGTGGCCGAAGTCCCTGTCAATGGGGGCGTATATCTCTGGCCGTGCTGGGACGAAAAGACAAAGAGTGCCATGTGTCGGCCGCAACAGCTGGAAATAGGCAGCGAGCTCTTCCTCATCGTTTTCAATGTGCTCAAGTACGTTGATATTAACGATGGAGTTCCATGATTGTTCCGTGGGCAGGCTTGAAACAGTACCGTGGTGAAGAGTGTGTCCGGGGAAGCGCTGGCGCATATATGCGCAGTAATCCTCTTCCGGCTCGACGGAAGAAAGCCGCTCAATGCCAGGTAAGCGCAGGAGCTCCGCCGTCATCTGACCAATGCCGGCGCCAACCTCCAACACTTGCCCGCGCAGATACGGAGCAAAGTCACGCAGCAGAGCCCGTCGATAGTTGCGTGCCTCTGCGAGCGCCGCGAATTCGAAATTATTCGATTGTGCCGGTGTGTGCATGGACTCTGTCATCGGCTCAGGAAGTTGTATTTCACGATGCACCACAGGGCGCGGCAACCGTCGCGCCAGCCGATCTTTTTTCCCTCCGCATACGTGCGGCCTGTATAGGAGATTCCCACCTCGTAGATACGCGCCCTTGCCTTGGCGATCTTGGCTGTGATTTCGGGCTCAAATCCGAAGCGCTCCTCCTTGATCTGAAGGCTTTGGATCACTTCGCGTCGAAAGGCCTTATAACCGGTCTCCATGTCCGTGAGGTTCAAGTCTGTGGCCATGTTTGAGCATAGAGTGAGGAAGCCGTTCCCTATGGAATGCCAGAAATAGAGAATGCGAATGGCGCCCGCGCTGCCGCGGAACCGCGAACCATAGACTACATCTGCCTTGCCTTCGAGGATGGGCTCGATCAGCCGGCTGTATTCTGCTGGGTCGTACTCTAAATCGGCATCCTGAATGATGACAATCTCAGAGGTGGCATGCGCGAAGCCGGTTCGCAGAGCTGCGCCTTTGCCGCGGTTGACCTCGTGGCGGAAGAGCTGGACGCGCAGATCGGAATTGGCAAGAGCCTGCAGGACTTCTCCTGTTCCATCCTTTGAGCAATCGTCCACAATGATTAACTCTCGGATGCACGGCTGCGCCAATACAGCCTGGATAGTGCTCGCCACTGTCGCCGCTTCGTTGTAAACCGGAATCACAGCGGTCAGACAGGGGTCGATTGCTTTCCCTGGATTCATGGCGTTATCGTAGCAGCCTAAAACCCTGCCGTGAGGCATGTTCAGCGCGAATTCCTATAGTTGGTAATCCGGCAAAAGCTGTCTGGGAAGAATTGGAATCTGTACGTGTTCATCCTTAAGAATGTTAGCGAGGTTCTCCTGAAACATGCACGGTTCAAGGGCGGATATGCTGTGTTTTTGGGTTGCATACTCTTCGTCCTTTGCGGTGTTGTGCTGGAGAACGCGTATCCGGTTCTTTCGGATTTCGCAACACTCTACTTTCCAACGCGGAGCTTGCTGCAACATCAAGACCCCTATATGCAGAGCGAAGTGTTGAGGGTCTATAAGAATGAGCGGGGGAATCGCCCCGCGGACTCAGCAGACAAAGTGCAGATTGCTACGCGCGATATCAAACTGCCGACGATGCGCATGGATTGCGCCTATTGCTGCCCTTCCTTTTGATCTGGCGCGAGTTGTCTGGATGGTGGCATCGAGTATGTGCCTAATTCCTGCTGTGATGGTTTGCAATGCAGCCGAGTTGAATTGCGCCCTTCGACCTACGCACCGGGCGGAGGAATGACGCCCAACTGCATCATCAGCCCAAAGACGTCCATGATGATGCGTGTGTCCTTGATTCGGCCTGCCTCAAGCCGGTCGGTCACGATGCCCCAAACGCGGACGGGGCGTCCAGTGGCGGGAACTCCACGGAAAGCTCCCTTGTGGGTTCCGGTCCACTCGAAGCGACTGGCCACCTTTTCACCTTCAGAGACCTGCTCCTGAATGGAGAAGATCAGATCTGGAAAGGCGGATCGCATCCCGCGGAGAACATCTTTCAGGCCTTCAAGCCCGGGTCCCTGACCTGGCAGAGGAACCTGTTCGACCACATCCTCCCAGACGAATTGTGAAGCGGAGTCAATGTTGCCCTGGGTGATGACTTCATCCACGAAGCGACGAACGATGGTGGCATTGTCCTGGGCCATGGAACTCTCCTGAAGTTATGTGTGTCCTCTATAGATCGCGAGTGAAGAAGTGGACGCCAGTGTAGCGCAGTTCCCGCTGAGTCTGGTTGCCTGTTTTGCAGGAACACTGTTGCCAACAAGGAGCTTCTGTGTGATTGGGTGCAGGAGAGCGTGACTGTGGAAGGATGGGGCGCGGGAAGTGATTGAGGGGTTGAGGAGTTGGCACGCTCTCCACACAGCGGGCGGGGTTTGCACAGGGGTTTTGAGGTGGGCTGTGGGAAGCGTGGGAAAGATGGTGCGGAACGAGGTGGGACGGGGCGGGTTTTCCAAATGTCCAGAAATCCACGGACGAGTTTTAGAAAAGTGGGATGGTGTGGGAAGCCGCATCAGGAGCGGTTATGTGAGTTGTTTCCACTTTTCCACGGTCAACTACGGGTACTACTGTCTTTATTTCTTCTTAAGAACACTCTTTCCTATAACCCGTCGCAGATGTGGGCAGGGCGTGGGAAATCCGCGGGACAGCTTCTGGGTGGGATTGCTATAAAGGCTGCGCGGTGTGGACGGGCATGGCGAGGAGGCGGAATGCGGGGAGTGTGGATTGGGCTGATGGGGTTGGCGGTGGGTGTGGCGCAGGCGCGCGGGGAGGATTGCGCGGCGCTGGCAAAGCTGAAGCTGGAGGCGGTGACGATTACGCGGGCCGAGGCGGTGACGGGTGGGACGCTGGAAGTGGGCGGTGAGACGGAGCGCGAGCTGCCGGCGCTGTGCCGGGTGGCGGGGGTGCTGCGGCCATCGGCGGACTCGGAGATTCAGTTTGAGGTGTGGATGCCGGAGACGGGTTGGAACGGGCGGCTGCTGGGTGTGGGCAATGGCGGCTTTGCGGGGTCGATCTACTTCTGGCAGTTGGCGCGCTATGTGAAGCGTGGCTATGCGGTGGCGGGGTCGGACGCGGGGCATGAGGCGGAGGCGGCGGATGGAAGCTGGGCGTACGGGCATCCGGAGAAGGTGAAGGATTTTGGCTGGCGGGCGGTGCACGAGACGCGGCAGCGCGCGGGTGAGCTGGTGCGCGCCTACTATGGCAAGGCGCAGGAGAAGTCGTATTTTGATTCTTGCTCGGATGGCGGGCGTGAGGCGCTGATGGAGGCGGAGCGCTTTCCGGAGGACTATGACGGGATCTTGGCGGGCGCGCCGGCGAATGCGTGGACGAAGCTGACGACAGGGGGCCTGGCTGGGATGCAGATGCTGATGGAGGACCCGCGGGCGTATGTGCCGCCACGGAAGCTGAAGGCGATTGAGGATGCGGCGCTGGCGGCTTGCGATGCGGCGGACGGCGTGAAGGATGGCGTGATCAACGAGCCAGAGAAGTGCCATTTCGATCCAGCAGCGCTGACCTGCAAGGGCGCGGAGACGAACGAGTGCCTGACGCCGCAGCAGGTGCAGACGGTGAAGGGGCTGTATCGCGGCGGAGTGGACGCGAGCGGGAAGCCGTTCTTTTATGGCTATGAAATGGGCGATGAGTTGGGATGGAAAGAGTGGGTGGTCGGCGACGATCCGGGGGCGTCGCTGGGAGCGCAGTTTGTGCGGAACAACTTTCGCTATCTGGTGACAGACGACCCGAAGTGGAATCCGCTGACGGCGGATGTGGATGCTGCGCTGCAGGAGTCGCGCGAGAAGATTGCGGCGGACGTGGATTCGACAGACCCGGATCTGAGCCGGTTTGCGGCGCGCGGGGGCAAGCTGATTCTGTATCACGGCTGGAACGATCCGGCGATTCCACCGGGGAGCACAGTGGCGTATTACAAGAGCGTGCAGGCGAAGATGGGCGCGATGCAGACGGCAGGGTTTGCGCGGCTGTACATGATTCCTGGCATGGAGCACTGCGCGGGCGGGCCGGGCGCGAGCTCGTTTGGGCAATATGGCACAGAGACGGCGAAGGGTCCGAAGTATGGCGTGATGGATGCGCTGACGGAGTGGGTGGAGCAGGGCAAGGCAGATGAGGCGGTGATTGCGACGAAGTATGCGCGCGGGGAGGATGGCCGGGAACATGCGGTGATGACGCGGCCGCTGTGCGCGTATCCCACGGTGGCGCGCTACACCGGCGCGGGGGATGCGACGGATGCGGAGAATTATGCGTGCGAGAAGCCGTAGAGGGAGGAAAGGTGATTTGGTGCTGTGTTTTCCACGCATCGGCACTGGACAAGGTGAATACAATCAGTGGTAAGAAGAGCGCAGGCGTGCCGCGGGGCAGGCAGATGCGGCCGGGGTGCGCGGAGCAGACGCGAGAGCGAGGCTGCCGGCATTGGATTTGAGCGGCGGCGCGCGAGGGTCGAGGGCAGCAGGATGGCGATTGTGGAGACGGAAGTGGAAAAGCCGGCCGCGCAGGGGGCAGCGATGGAGATTACCGTAACCCGACAGGATCTGGTGAAGGAACTGACCGCAACGCAGAGCGTGGTGGAGCGGAAG
>JBBIVH010000025.1:6928-9241 GCA_037439805.1 Acidobacteriaceae bacterium | reverse complement strand
CCGACAGGATCTGGTGAAGGAACTGACCGCAACGCAGAGCGTGGTGGAGCGGAAGACGACGATTCCCATTCTGTCAAACTTCCTGCTGGAGGCCGATGGGGACCGGCTGACGATCACGGCGACGGATCTGGATCAGGCGATCCGGACAAGCGCGGCGGTGAAGGTGAAGAAGCCGGGCTCATGCACGATTCCCGCGCGCAAGCTGTATGACTATGTGAAGCTGCTGCCGGAGGGCGATGTTTCGATCAAGCTGCTGGAGAACCACTGGGTGCAGATCCGCAGCGGGCGCTCGAACACGAAGATGGTGGGGATGGCGCGGGCGAATTATCCGCAGGTGCCGGAGTTTCCCGCGGTGACGGCGACGAGCATTCCGGTGGCGGCGCTGAAGACGCTGATTGCACGGACGGTGTTTGCGATTTCAAACGAGGAGTCGCGGTACACGCTGAACGGCGCGCTGCTGGTGCTGAAGGCGGAGTCACTGGCGATGGTGGCGACGGACGGGCACCGGCTGTCGTTTGTAGAGAAGCCGGGCGTGGAGCTGGAGGGCATCAGCGGGGAGAAGCGGGTGCTGATTCCGCGGAAGGCTCTGCTGGAGCTGCAGCAACTGGTGGGGGCCACGGACGCGGAGAAGGTGGACTTTGCCGATGATGAAAACATGCTGTTCTTCCGCGTGGGCCACCGGACGCTGAGCACGCGGCGGCTGGTGGGACAGTTCCCGAACTACGAGGCAGTGATGCCGCGGGACAACACGAAGTTTGCGGTGGTGCGGTCGAGCGAGCTGGCAGCGGCGATTCAGCGGGTGGCGCAGTTTGCCGATGAACGGTCGGGCGCGGTGAGGATGCGGCTGGAGGGCAACGAGCTGAAGATCAGCTCGCAGTCGACGGAGAGCGGCGAGAGCGAGGACACGATCGACACGCCGTACTCGGGCGATCCGATTATGGTGGGCTTCAATTCGGCGTACATCCTAGAATTTCTGAAGGCGCTGGGGAACGAAGGCGAAGTGCGGCTGGAGTTCAAGGACTCGCAGAGCGCGGGGCAGATGCGGCCGGAGGATCCGGATGCGGAGTACCGGTCGCGGTATGTGCTGATGCCGATGCGCATCTGACGGTGGCGTGCGCGCAGCGACGCGGCTTGAAGCCGCATCGGTCTTCCCGAGCGACGGTGCGCAGCGCCTTTGCAATTTCAATAAAAGTCGAACGCGGTGGAAGCGGACCAGCCCCGGAAGGATGCCGGTGGCGGGGCCGCGGAGGTGCGTCTGCCAAAGGGGTATCGACTTCGGCATGGCAAGGTGGGAGCATGGAAGCCTGGAGGTTGATGGGATGAAGATGAAATCGCGCTGGCTGGAGCGGCTGATGCATGCCGATAAGGAGCGGGCGGACAGGCGGCCGACGGAGGATTTTGCGGCGTACTGGTGGGATGGCTCGGCGGTGCGGGAAAACGACGTGCGGGATGTGAGCACGACGGGCGTGTTTGTGTGTACGGACGAGGCGTGGGCGCAGGACAAGCGGATGTGGATGACGCTGCAGCGGCGCGGTCCGCTGGAGAGGGAGGCGGAGCGGCGCATGACGGCGCAGTTGACAGTGGCGCGGCAACTGGCGGATGGCGTGGGCTGCATCTTTGTGTCGGTGGCGCAACCGGCGGAGCGCGCGTGGGAGGAGCTGGTGGACCACGCGGCCAAAGTGACGGGCGTGTATGACATGGAAGGCTACGTGAAGGCGATGTCGGCGGTCGCGTTTCTGCGGCACATCTGTCCGGAGAGCGTGAAGCTGCGCGAGATGCTGCACAGCCGGCTGAGCAACATGCGGCTGAAGCGCGCGCTGGAGATTCTGTTCGATGCGGGCGAACTGGTCCGGGCGGAGGCGGATGCCGAGGGGCTTCGCGCGCCGCAGAAGGTGGTGGAGCGGATTCTGGATGCGGGCACGGATGGAGAAGATGGACGCATGGGCGGGCGCTGGGCGACTCTGCTGGCGCGCTGCAGCACGGCGGATGGGAAAGACGAATCGATAGCGCCGGTGGTGGAGGCGATGAGCGGGTTGATGCAGATTCCGCTGCGGGTGCTCGATGATGCGGCGGAGCGGGCGCGTCGGGGCGGGTTGAAGGCTGGGCCGCTGTGCGCCGGGCCGGTGACGTGTACGCTTTCTGAGTTGCTGGAGTTGACCGGGATGCGGGAGATACCGGCGCAGCAGAATATCGAGCAGTTGGCGGACCTGGGCTTGCTGGAGAAGAAGGAGCGACGGCTCGTATTTGCGCCTGACGGGAAAGTGGATGTGACGCCGAGCGCGCTGGGGCTGAGGATGTACGCGGCGACGAGCC
>JBBIVH010000025.1:4676-6828 GCA_037439805.1 Acidobacteriaceae bacterium | reverse complement strand
AAGAGGAAGGAGAGGTTCTGCGCGAGGCCGCCGGCGACGGAGCCGAGCATGTTGGCGCCGAAGGCGCTGCTGCTGCCGGCGCTGCGCTGGAAGCTGGAGGTGAAGATGATTCCAGCGAAGAAGATGGGGATGCAGCAGGCGATGCAGAGCAGCGTGCCGATGAGGACGCCGGAGCCGGGCAGGCTGTTCCACGGGATGACGTAGTCGATGGGCAGGGCGATGCAGAGCGCGATGTAGTAGGGCGTGAGCGAGGCGGGCTTGAGCCAGGTGACGTAGAAATTTGCGAGCAGCAGGACAGTGAGGATGCCGGAGAGCGCGATGCAGTTCACGATCCAGGTGGTGCCGAAGTAGAGGGCGAGGCGGCTGACGAGGTGCGTCTCCATGAGCAGGAAGCCGGCGCCGAGGAGGAAGAAGATCCATGTGCTGCTGCGGCGCGGCTCAAAGAACGGGCCGACCATATAGAGGACGAGCAGCAGGATGAGAGCGGAGACGGAGAAGTAAGTGCGCGGGATGGAGTGGCCGAAGTGGTAGACGTAGGGCCAGTCGTCTGTGGTGGGCGCGGGCGGCGCGGCGGGATGGAGTTCGAATATGGGCGGATGCGCGGCGAGGAAGGCAGACTGCGCGGGCAGGGCAGCGCGCTGCCAGAGCGCGGGCGAGTTGGATTCGATGAAGACGGAAGCGTTGAGCAGGTCTCCGGTGACGGGCACGTAATAGGTAACGGGGCTGTGCGCGAAGATGCCGTCAAGCATGGAGTAGAAGCGCTGTCCCATCCAAGTCCACGGCGCGCGGACCTCGAACTTGAGGACGAGGATGCCGCCGGGAGCGAGCAGGCGCTGGGCCTCGCGGAAGGACTGCTCGGTGTAGACGTAGTTATCGACGCGGACGTTGCTGTAGCCGGAGAACTCGGTGTGGGAGTCGAGCAGGCCGAAGAGGATGACGTCGTACTGCTGGGTGCAGCCGCGCATGTAGTTGCGGGCGTCGTTGTTGATGAGGCGGACCCTGGGTGAAGCGTAGGGCTGGTCGGGATGGAGACGCTTGCCGAGGCTGGCGATGAGGGGATCGATCTCGACGGCATCGACGTTGGCGGCGCCGTGGCGCAGGGCGGCGGCGACGTCATTGCCTGCGCCGGACCCGACGACGAGGACGTTGTTGACGCTCTGCGCAAACTGGAAGGGGCTGTCGTAGGAACTCTGCTGGTAGGTGGCGGCGAAGGCGGGATGCGTCTGAAGGTAGGCGGGGGTGACATTGGCGATGGACATGTACCCCTCGTTGTTGACGTTGATCTGGTAATTCTGGTCGGCGAGCGTTTTGACGGAGAGCTTCTGGTAGGGCGACCAGTAGACGGCGTCTTTGGTCTGGGGGATGAGAGCGACGACGACCACGGCGAGCAGAGCGCAGGCGATGAGCGCGGAACGCAGCGTGACCGGCTGACAAAGAAGAATGAGCGCGAAGGCGACGGCAAACCACCAGGCGGGCGAGAGCCAGAGAAGCGCCAGAGCGGCGAGCAGCCAGATTCCGACGAGGCTGCCGAAGAGATTGATGGAGTAAGCCGAGACGGTGTTGGTGGAGGCTTCGAGGTAATAGCCGACCCAGCGGCCGAGAGGGATCATGGTGACGGCGAGCAGGACGAGGAAGACGAGGACGACGAGGAGGGCGAGCGCAAAGACGGAGTAGTAGGCGCCGCCGTTGAGCGTGAGCTTCTGGCCCCAGAGCGCGGCGTCTGAACTGAAGGAGAGGATGGACGAGAGGGCGCGCATGGCGAGACGCCAGTTTTCAAAGGGCAGATTGACGAGCCCGACGAGCGCGGTGGCGGAGATGAGAGAGGGCATGAGGCTGCCGCGCTTGTTGGCCGTGAAGCAGCCGATGCCGAAGCCGAGGAAGCAGACGATGAGCGAGAGGTTCTGGAAGAAGGCGAAGATCTTGACTTCAGTGCCGAGCCAGCGGATGAGGACGATCTCGAGATACAGCGCGGCGGTGCTGACGAGAAAGAGACGCCACGAAGAGGGTGGGCTGATGCGCGCGGTGGTGGAGGATTCCGGGGCAGTCTGTGTCGCCATTCTGTCTATCCTTTGGGGCTTTTGTTCGTCGGCTTGATGTTGAGCAGATGCGTGCCGCCTGGGGCGGGTTCCGACGGTCGAGTCGCAAGACGCAG
>JBBIVH010000025.1:0-4576 GCA_037439805.1 Acidobacteriaceae bacterium | reverse complement strand
GTGTCGAGGCGGAGGAAGCGGGCGGCGTTGTTGTAGAGGATGTCGCGCTTCTGCTGGGGCGTGAGGTAGTCGGCGTTCTGGATGATGGAGATGGAATAGGTCATGAGCTTGGGCCACTCCATCTGGTCGGTGCCGAACATGATGCGGTCTTCAAAGCCGGCGTCGACGAGGCGCTGGATGTAGCGGTTGACTTCTTTGAGCGGATAGCTCCAGATGAGTCCTGCGACATCGACGTAGACGTGGGAGTTAGCCTGGAGCAGGGTGAGCATGTTGTCGATCATGGGGTAGCCGGCGTGCATGACCTGGACGCGCAGTTTGGGATGGCGCGCGAGGAGGTCTTCGAGCAGGAGCGGGTTGCCCATGGAGCCGCGGAACTTGGGCGAGGTGATGTTAGCGCGGCCGGAGCCGCCTGTGCCCATGTGGATGGCGACGGGGATGTCGAGCTGCTCGGCGAGGGCGAAGTATTGATCGACGCTGGGATCGCTGGGCGAGAGGCCTTCATACTGGAGGCCGATTTCGCCCATGACTTTGAAGCCGTCGGTGGTGAAGTCCTTGCGGAGCTCGTCGAGGGGGACGCGCGCTCCGGGTGTCATGCCCTCATTGAAGCTGGTGCCGGGAATGACGCGGCCGGGCGCGGCGTCCTGCCACTTCTTGACGCTGGCGGGGTCGCCGAAGACGACGGCGGTGACGTTGAGGCGGTTCATTTCTGCGACGACGTCCTTGATGTATTCGCCCTTCGCGGCGGGGTAGAGCTTGGGTGTGCACTCTTCCTGGCTCCAGCCGAAGGGAGCTTCTTTGGTGGCGGGGTCGGAGGCGAGGAACTGCGAGGCGTTGGGGCACATGGGGCCGCCGCCGGGGAAGGACTCCTCCATGGCGTGGACGTGGACGTCGAGGACGGGCGGGACGTCGGTGGAGGTGTTCTGTGCGCGGAGGTGCGGAGAGGCTGCGAAGAAGAGGGCGAGGCCGAAGAAGGCAGGGATCGAGCGTAGACGTGGTGGGAACATGGGAACTCTCCTGTGGAGAGGATTGTACGGGGGCAAGGGTGCGGCTGGCTGCGGGCGAGTTAATCGCGGACGCAATCTTCGCAGCCACTGTGCGAAGAAAACGTGTAGCCGCTAGATTTCAATTCACGGGAAGAGGCTTTCCTGTCTTTCGATCCTTAACTCATGGCCAATGCGGTCCAGCACGGCATCGGCGGATATCTCCGCTAGTTCTCTCGGTTCGACCTTGTGGAGTCCGCCTCCGTAGACCCGCCCTTCGGACACCAACTTTTCGGGAGCGATGTCTTGCAGTGCTCGCAGAACTTGCAGGTGAGCGTCCGGATCCCGACCCAAAACGTGCAGGAGGGGACCTTTCGGGTACAGCATTAAGTACACATTGTGTGCTGTCGCTGTCGAGCGATTCCAGATAAACCGGAATGGGTGCTTGCCGTTTCTCGCCCTACCCATGTAAGTGCAAAGAAAAGGAGCGGGTGGGCGTTGTTCCTGGGAATACCATGGCGCACGACGACTAGCGAGATAGCTGCGAGAGATGCCCTGCTCGCGACCGGTCTGAAGATAGGCATGGAGCCCTGGCCATTTACTCTTGATCACATCTTCGGGCTCCGAGGAGTCGAGAAGGAAAAGGCGCGGTGAAAGACCTGGGGAACCATCGGGAAGTGCATCTACGATATCGCTTGCGATGAAGCGAGGCCCCGGAAGGATGGGACGTAGCGCCTGGCGCGGAATATCCCATTCTCTAACTTGATCCTTGCTCAGAACGAAAAACTTGTTGCAGCCTGTGGCTAGGCCGCGCTTGATCGTGAATAAATGGCCGAGCGTCACATCGGGCTTCGTTGCGACTGATGTCGCGGTTGGAAACGCCGTCCACTTGTGGGACAGACGCAATGTTTCGAGATCGACAAAGCCGTCCAATCCGGGAGAGTCAATAGGACCAGAGAACGAAAATCGCGCACGGTGTTCTACTGATGGAGGTGTCTTTCGAAATACAACTACGGCGGACGAAACCAGAGCATCCGAGAACTGCACATCGGTAGGGCTGAATCGATGGATGTGAAGTAGAGTTACGCGGTCGGTCAAATATCGACGGAGCGCAGCTCCATAATTCACATCCATGAATTCGGAGGGTATGAGCCAAATGGCCACTCCCCGCTCTTCCATCCATTCGTGACAAAGCAACAAGAAATAGCAATAGAGTCCAGCGAGGCCGCTGATTTCAATATGAAGGGATCGTGCGATGCGTGATTTCAGCCGCTCCTTTTCAGCCCAAGCCACATGATGATGGCGAACATACGGCGGGTTCGCGATGATAAGGTTATAGGCCGCATTGGGAGACTGAAGGGTAAAATCGGCGTCGATGACATCAAGGCCCATGGTCTTCCACAGCGTGCGCGCAGTATTGGCAAAGACCGCGTCAACTTCGAAACCTGTGGCACGCCGAATCCGATTTGCTGGGAAAGCATGAGATAGTGCGGAAAAGAACGACCCCGTTCCAATGGCAGGGTCCAGAAAGGAGACAGGGCCTTCGTCGAAGTGAGCCCGCGCGTACCTTGCAAGGCTCAGCGCCAATTCCGGCGGCGTAGCAAATTGGCCTAGTTTGTTGCGCTCAAGGGCAGTTTTCAGACGGTCGAGGCGCGCCTGCTCAACGTACCGAAGACCTTCAATTTGTTGCAGTGTGACCGTCGCCATAACCGCCCCTAAATGCCGAGCAAATCGAGATCCGATTTGCGATGTTCCCATACCCAGTCTATGCCTTCTGCCGCCTCATAACCGAGATAGGATGCATCGAAGTAACCGCAGAGGAACAAGACGAAGGCAACGTTGTCGCCATAGGTTGCCTTCAACTGGTTCATCTTGATCGCTTCTTCCTTCCGTCGCTTATTGACGTTTGTGAAGTCCCCTGCAGATTTTGCCTCAATGAGGAGGGGTAGATGGGGCAAATCGACATGTTTTAGTTGCACAACTGCATCCACGGGAATACGGACCATTTTGGGCGACCCGAAAGATGTATTCACCAGCACATTTAGACGAAAGCAGAATGTGCCCGGCTCCATCTGGGTAACCGGGAGAGACGATGGATGAGTTTTTAGTTTGTATCCTTTCGAAGCAAGGTGGTCCTCGATGATCCTCAGTTGTCGGCTTTCCTGGGCATTCCGCACGATGGGGTCCGCGACAGCGCCGCACAATCGATCAGCAATAATTGTCGATGATCTGAACCGCTCTTCTTCGGTTGGGCGACGCTTGTCCTCAATCCAAGGAAAAATGTCCACATAGAGCATCTTAGTCAGGACGCTACAAATCCTTTCCAAATGGAGTTGCAGCTCCTCCGTCGAGAGCTTTGGCGGGACCTTCCCCTTCTCCATGCGCCCCACCAGGTTCTTACTGGAGTCAGCGAGCCCGATGAGGCGGTCGCGGGCAAGTGGAGGACAAGTGGCCATTCTTAATGTAGGCAGGATCGCGGGATTTGTCCGAATTGCCTCGGGTGTCACGCTGGTCAGGTCATCTGTGTGACACAAGCTACGTTCAACATCTTTGACAGTCTGCATTCGCGCATCGCGGAAAGCCCGCGGAGCGAATTGCGTAAACCACTTGTTGAATTGATCAACCGAGGCGCGGGTGTCCGCCTTCCATAGGTGAGGCTTGTCGGCGTTTATGGCCATACACCATTTCTAGCAGCTTCCAACTGGCCCGCAACTCAGCGTGACTCAAGTTTTCACGAGTCGGGACCGAATTGACTTGTGCCTACCTGCACGTGTTGGTTGTGGGCTGCCGTAGCTCTACGAAACCTGGGATTCAAGTTGCCTGAGCGGGATCGAGCTGGGCGAGGAGTTTTTGGATGGCTTCACGGAGCTGCGCGGTGAGGGCTTCGGCGTCGTGCGCGGTGAGGCCGGTGGTGGGGATGGGCTCGCCGACGATGAGCGTGAGTGTGCCGGGATGGAAGTGATGGGTGTGGATGGGAAGCAGATCGTAGACGCCGTGGAGCGCGATGGGCACGAGCGGCACCTGCGCGCGGATGGCGAGATAGGCTGCGCCGTTCATGAAGGGCTGGAGCGTGCCGTCTGTGGTGCGGCCGCCCTCGGGAAAGACGAAGAGCGGTGTGCCGGTGCGGACGGTTTTGGCGGCGGCGGCGAGGCTGGAGAGCGTGGCGCGGGGATTGTCGGTATTGATGGGGATCTGGCCGGAGCGGTTGAGATGCCAGCCGATGAAGGGCAGCGCCCAGAGCTCCTTTTTGGCGAGGATGCGGAACTGGAAGGGCAGCGCGGCGAAGATGACCGGCGTATCCATGTAGGAGGTGTGGTTGGCGGCGTAGACGGCGACGGGATGCTTGCGGAGGTTCTCTGCTCCGAGGATACGGAGGGGCGACGCGGCGCAGAGCAGGCAGGCGCGGGCCCAGAGGCGGGCGATGCGATGCTGCAGGTGGCCGTGGCGGTCGAAGAGCGAGGCGGCAAGCGAGAGGCTGCCAAAGATGGCGGTCCCAAGGAAGAAGAGCGGAGCCTGCAGGAAGTTGCTGCGCCAGCGGGCAAGGCGCGGCATGGGATGGGGGCGGCTCATGCGGAGGCTGCTCCGATGGATGCGGG
>JBBIVH010000024.1:19787-22512 GCA_037439805.1 Acidobacteriaceae bacterium | reverse complement strand
GCCGAGCCGCGCTTCTCCGCCACGCTCATCGAACCGGCCATCGGCGAGCTGCTGCGCACGCATGAACTTACTCTGGATCAGATTCTGACTTTGACGCAGGACGCGCTTGCGCAGCGTCTGGCAGCGCGCGCCCTGCCCGTCGAAGGCAAGCGCAAACTGGCCGCGACCGGCAACGCGCTCGATGCCGACCTGGGTGCGCTGCTGGACTGGATGCGCACGCTCGATGCGGGCCTTGGCCGCGCCGGGGAGACCGCGGCAAGCAAGATGCGCTACCAGATAAACCGACTGCGGAGGCTCACCGCAAACTTCGAGCTGCAGCGCGAGACCTCCCTGGCGCGTCACGCCGATGCCATCTGTCTTTCGCTGAATCCGGGTGGACTGCAGGAGCGCATGCATGGCGCGGCGTATTACCTCGGGCGCTACGGGCTTGACCTTGTGGAGCGCATCACGCAGGCGGCCATGAGCGACTGCGCGGGCCACACCGCGCTCTGGTTATAATCCTCGCCATGCGTGCGAGAACATTGCTGGCCAAAACTCTCTTCACCCTTCTTGCAGTCAACCTCCTGCCGGTCGCTTCCTTTGCTCAACCCAAAGAGCCCTGCGCCACGCCCGGCAACGACAACGCCTATCTCGGCATTCAGACCGTGCGCCTATGGCCCGGCGGCGCTCCGCAGGCGAAGGGCACAGCCTGTGAAGACATACCAACGCTGACCATCGTCGCCCCGCAGCCTGGCCACGGCAATGGGTCGGCTGTCGTCATCTTTCCCGGCGGAGCGTACGCGCATCTGGCTGCAAATCTCGAAGGCGGCCAGGTGGCCGAGTGGTTTACCGCGCGCGGATTTCGCGCCTTCGTGCTCAGCTACCGGCTCAGCTCGAACGGCTATCTGCTGCCGGTGCCCCTGATCGATGCGCGCCGCGCCATTCAGACGGTGCGCGCGCGGGCCGCCGATTACGCCATCAACCCCAATCGCATCGTGGTCATCGGTTTCTCAGCGGGCGGGCATCTCGCAGCGCTCGCCTCGACGCAGTTCATTCCGGGCGACCCCAATGCCGACGATCCGATCGAGCGCGTCTCCAGCCGTCCGGATTACGCCGTGCTCGGCTATCCGTGGATTGGCGCCATCTCGTCCGACACCACGCACCTGAGCTACTGCAAACTCTTCAACGTGATGGACCAGTGCGAGGCGCTGCGCAAAGCTTTCTCACCCGATCTCTACGTCACCAAAGATACGCCGCCGACCTTCTGGTACCACACCTTCAATGACAAAACGGTGCCCGTGGAGCAGGGCCTGCGTTACTACGACGCGCTGGTGAAGGCCGGTGTGCCAGCCGAGGCGCATATCTTCGAGAGCGGTCCGCACGGCACCGGCCTCGGCTCCGGCGACGCCGCATTGGACCAGTGGCCCGGCCTGCTGGAAACCTGGCTGCGCGCCAATGGCCTCCTCACGAAAGACGCAGTGGCGGTTCCACCCGCGACGAAACATTAGACGAGCGCGGCTCACTGCATGAGCCGCGCGATCCCTCGTTCCTACTGCTGCTGCTGAGGGCCATCCGGCGGCGGAGGCGGCGCGTTCATCCGGCTGCGGCGCGCTTGCTCGATGCGCTCGAACTCCTGCTTCTGCTGGTCATTCAGCACCGCCATAATCCGGCCGTGCGTGCCCTCGTGAAGCGCTCGCATCTGCGCGCGTGCATCGCCCTGCGTCAGCGACTGATTCTGAAGAATCGCCATCATCTTCTGCTGCCGCTCTTCCAGAATCGGCTTGATCTGCGCGCGCTGATCATCTGTCAGATTCAGTCGCCTCGTCAGCCCGTTCAGTTGCCGCGCGGGGTCCATGCCGCCGTGGCCATAGCCCGCGGGGCCCTGCTGCTGCGGTGGAGGCGGTGGAGCAGCCGAGCTGTCCGGCGCCTGCGCGATTGCGCCCGCGCCAAGAACGAGGAATGCGCCCAGCGCCAGTGCCATGCGTCGTGTGTTCATGCGTGTCTTCTCCTTTGCGTAGGAGTAGACGCAAAAAACCTGCCGCGGTTGACGCCGAAGGTCGCGCTCTGGGTTGGCATCCTCTGCAGCGTCCTGCTCTCGGTGCAAAACGCAGCGTTGTCAGGGCTTTGCGGCTTTGTCCGTGTAGCCCTGCCAGACGTATTCGAGCGCCTCGGGCAGTGTCTGCATCTTCACCGAGCGGTCCACATGGCCGGCGTTTTGCGCAAAGACGAATTGGTAGTGGTAGCCCTTTGCCACCAGCACGCGGGCCATCCGCTCATTCGCTTCCACCCAGTCGTGCATGCCGTCGCGCATCACGTTGGGGTTGTACAGATCGCGGTCGCCCACCTCCATCCAGATGCGCAGCGGCTTCACCGGCGATTCAGGAATCAGGTGCTCATGAAACTCCCACGCGCCGTGCGGTGTTTGCGCGTTCGGCGGCCACTGCTGGTTGACGAACGTGCCGGAGTAGGTGAGTACGCGGTGATACAGCTCCGGGTGATACCACGCCATAATGAGCGCACACGATCCGCCCGAGCTGCCGCCCATGGTGGCGCGGCCGTCCGGATCGTGGGTCAAGCGTACGTGGGCTTTGGCTTCCACCAGCGGCAGCACTTCGTGCTCCACAAAGTCTGCATACCGGCCAGACATGGTGTCATACTCCAGCCCGCGCTCGCTGCCCTGCGCATCGCCGCTGCCGTTGCCAATGGAGATGGCGATCATCACCGGCACGCGATGCTCCGCAATCAG
>JBBIVH010000024.1:10059-19687 GCA_037439805.1 Acidobacteriaceae bacterium | reverse complement strand
CCTGCATGCGCGGTCATCTCAGGAGCGGCGGGATGAGTGGGTCCGAGGATGAAGTTGCCGTCTTTGTTCTGCGGAGGCACCGCGCCATCGGGCAGCTCCGCCGCAGCCACATAGCCCGGCGCATACGGACTGCGCGTGGGCGGCGTGGGACGCGGTGCCGGTTGGGCCCATGCCATCGGCGCAGAGCAACATGCGACAACGAAGACGATTCGTCCTCGCTCGGACCATCGAAGAGACATGCGCATCACTCCAGTTCTTCCTTTCTGCACAGGGGTATCGCACATGGCGACATGCGCTGCAGGTGCGGCGTTCCGATTGTAGTGCGCTTTACACTTCTGCGAAAGCAATCATCTGCCGCATCTCAAAAGAGATGCAGGCCGTGATGCGATCTTCACCTCGTATGTTGCCTGTTGTCCGGGGTACATTTGTGCGCATTTCGCAGCGAGACAGAATCCGCGCGCGGATATACTGGATGCAGTACGTTTCACTACTCTCCGGAGGTTTGCAGTCGCATGCACTCTGATTTGAAGCAATACGCACGGTCGATGATGGCCGCTGCGCTTGTGGCGGTTTTTGCCATCCCCAACAACGCAGTTGCACAGGCCGCCAACCATGTGGTCAGCCCGTCTGATCTGGCCAAAGCCACCGTCGATGCATCGCAGCAGAGACAGCAGAACATCGACACACTCAACCAGTTCTTCTCTTCTGAAAAGGCGCAGCGGGCGCTTGAGTCCGCGCACATGAATCCACAGCAGGTCCAGAAGGCGGTATCGGGCTTAAGCGATGAAGAACTCGCCCAGCTCTCCAGCCGCGCCAGCAAGGCCCAGTCGGACTTTGCCGCAGGCAACTTCTCTGATCACGATCTGCTCATCATTCTCGTCTGCATCGCTGCCCTTGTGCTCATCATTGTTGCCGTGCACTAAAGAGCGGGGCCGCATGGCGCGCAGCATCCCCACACTGCTGTGTTTGGTGGGTGTGCTGTGCGCCGCGGCCGGTGCTCGTGCGCAATCCGGTTCCTGGCTCGACGTGCCCTACGTTCCGCAGCAGAAAGATGGCTGCGGCGCGGCTGTCATCTCGATGGTAATGCAGTATTGGCAGCGCCAGCAGGGAACGCACGCGACGCCTGTCACTGATCCGGAAAACATTCTGAACGCGCTCTACACGCCCTCCGCGCATGGCATCTATGCTTCTGCGATGGAGCGGTATTTCACGCAGAACGGATTTCGCGCCTTCGCCTTCAGCGGCCAGTGGGACGACTTTGCCCGCGAGCTCGCGAAGGGCCGCCCACTGATTGCCGCGCTGAGGCCGGATGCAGGCGGCTCGCTGCATTATGTCGTTGTCGCCGGTGTAGACACCGAGCGGCAACTGGTTCTGCTCAACGATCCTGCGCGGCGCAAGCTGCTCAAGGAAGATCGCGCCACCTTTGAGCAGGACTGGAAGGCCACCCACAACTGGACGCTGCTCGCCGTTCCGCAGCCTCCAACACACTAAAGCCCTTGCCCTGCAAGAACCCCAACCTCGCCCGCTGGAAACGACTGCGAGCCGCTCTCCTCGGCGCAGCGGGCGTCGTGCTGTGCGCGTGCGGCGTCGCATTCGCGCAAGCGCCCACCGCAACTGAGCTGCGACAGTGGATGACCGCGCAGCAGTGGCAGCAGATCGTCGACCGGCTCGGCCCAGTCACGCACCGCGACGTGGAGATGGAGTACGACTACGGCACGGCGCTGGCGCATCTACAGCGCCTGCCTGAAGCGGCAGCCGCGTTCCGGGCAGGCCAGCGACTCGCGCCCCGCGATGCGCGCTTCCCTACAGAGCTGGGTGGCATTGCCTTCCAGCAAAAGCAGTATGCGCGGGCCGCCGCTCGATTGCGCCACGCGCATCGTCTTGCGCCGGGCGACAGCTACGTGAATGACTTTCTCGGCACCGTGTATTTTCTTGACGGCAACCTGCCTGCTGCCATCGAGGCATGGAACCGCGTCGGCAAGCCGCATATCGCCGAAGTGCGCGCCGAGCCGCAGCCGCGCGTGCGCCCGGAACTGCTGGACAGCGCCTTTGCTTTTTCCCCCGCCGCGACCATGACTCTGCGGCAGTATCTCGACAGCCGCGCCCGCATCGACGCGCTGGGCATCTTCCCGCAGTACCAGCTTGACCTGCGCGCGCGGACCGATGGCCACTTCGACGCGGTGTTTCGGGGCGAAGAACTCAACGGATTTGGCGATACGAAGCTCGAAGCCGCGTTTCTCTTTCTGCGTGGATTGCCGTTTCAAGAGGTCAACCCTGAGTATGACAACGCGCGGCGCGAGGCCATTAACTTCACGTCGATGGTGCGATGGGACGCGCAGAAGAGGCGCATCCTGGCGCAACTCTCTGGCCCGTTGCATCACTCGGCGTTGCTGCGCTACGAGTTGCTGACCGACCTTCGCAACGAGAACTGGATCCTGCGGGACTCCTTCACAGGAACTGCTCCTGCGCTGGCCAGCCTCAATCTGCGGCACGAGTGGCTGACCGCCGAAGTCGCGAGCTATGCGCGGGACCGCATCCAGTGGAGCGCCGGAGCAGAGATCTCGCACCGCGACTATCGCAATGTCAACCCAGGCTCATTGCTTACTCAGCCTCTGCTTGCCAGCGGCTATCAGTTGAAGCAGGTCGCGCAGGTGTCGTCGAATCTCTGGCGCGCTCCTGCACACCGGTTCACGCTCCATGCCGAGGGAGCGGAGCAGGTGGCGCGCGTCTGGTCGGCGAGTCCGCAGACCTTTGCCACGCTGCGCGGCGGCCTCGGCGGTCAGTGGTTTCCGCAGGCGAAGGGCGGCGACTACGAGACGGTGAACCTGCTGCGCGCGGGTCGCACCTTTGGTCAGCCGCCGTTTGACGAACTCTTCATGCTGGGCCTTGAACGCGACAACGACCTTCCCATGCACGCCCACATCGGCACACGCGACGGCCGCAAAGGCAGCGCACCGCTGGGCCGCGACTATCTGCTGGACAACTGGGAGATCAACAAGAATCTCTACAGCAATGGGATCATCGCTGTTCAGGCTGGCCCGCTTCTCGACATCGGCGCCATCCGCGACCCCGGCACCGCGCTTGGCTCACACCAGTGGCTCTTTGACACCGGTGCGCAGGCCAGGCTGCGTGTCTTTGGCGAGGGTGTAGCGCTCTCCTGGGGCCGCGACCTGCGTACCGGCAACAACGCCTGGTACGCGACCATCCTGCAGAAGCTGTGGTGAAAGCGTGGCGATGCCGCAGCCCAGCCGATCCGCAAGAACCTTCAGCAAGGCTTAATGCAGCCGTGGAAGAATTCTTGCGCCGGCAAATCCTGCGATTTGCCGAGATCTCACTGGAGTCCTCCCATGCCAGTTCCGGTTCGAATTCGCTTTTGGTCGCGGTTCCTTTTTGCCGTCGCCACGTTTTGCTTCATCGCTGCCGCCGCCCATCAGGCCACCGCGCAGGGACCCTATCGCATTCTTGACCGCTGGAAGCTGGCAGATGCGGGCTGGTGGGACTACCTGGCGGTTGACTCCCCGGCGCACCGGCTGTATCTCACGCGCGGCGACCATGTAGACGTGCTCGACACGACAAACGGCAAGCTGGTCGGCACGATCGGCGATCTCCACGGCACGCATGGCGTGGTTTTCGATGCGACCGGCAAATACGGCTACGTCTCCGATGGCGGCGGCAACGCGGTCGTCAAGTTCGACCGCGCCACGCTCAAGACCCTCGCCACGATTCCCGCGGGGACAGGCCCCGACGGCATGGTCTTTGAGCCGGTCACGCAGACCGTCTGGGCCTTCAACGGTCGCAGCAAGAACGTCACGGTCATCAGCACAAAAGATGACTCGGTCGTCGCAACCATCGCGCTGCCCGGCAAGCCCGAGTTTCCCGTCGCCGACGGCACCGGCATCGTCTTCGACAACATCGAGGACAAGAGCGAAATCGTGCGCCTCGACGCGCACAGCCTCAAGATGACGGCGGAATGGGCTGCGGGATGCGAGTCGCCTTCCGGTCTCGCGTTCGACGTGCCGGGCCATCGGCTCTTCCCGGTCTGCGACGGCAACAAGATGGCCGTGGTGGATTCGACGAGCGGCAAGGTGCTGGCGACGCCCGCCATCGGCGACGGTCCCGACGCCGCCGGATGGAGCGCGAAACATAAGCTGGCCTTTGCCTCCAGCGGCGACGGCGTGCTGTCAGTGGTGGATGCAGCGACCCCTGCTTACAAGACAATCCAGAGCCTGCAGACGCAGCGCGGCGCGCGCACTATGGCCTACGACGCCGCAACTGACCGCATCTATCTGGTGACGGCGGACTTTGGCCCGCGCCCCGCGGCTACGGCGGACAATCCGCGCCCGCGCCCGGCGATGATTCCCGGCAGCTTCACCGTGATCGTGGTAGGGCGCTGAAGCAGCAACTCGCCCGTTCTCGCGTTGGGCATAAGGACCCGCAGTCCTGCTTTGGCTGCGGGTCTTTCTGCGCGCGGCGTGCGATGCTGAAGAAAGTATGAGGCTTCTCTTCGTCATCGTCGCCGCTGCGGTTCTGCTGGGGTCGGTGGTCGCAGACTATCTCTGGCGGCGCTGGATGGAAGACCGCAGGCGCGACCGCCAATAGGACCCCGGACCTCAAAGGCAACTTTCGCCCTCGCTTCCCGTTACAATCAGGAGGAGGGAGTAGTTCGCATCCACTATGCTTCGTTTCCTTCGTCCTGCCTTCCCCGTTGCATGCGCGGTCGCGTTCCTTGTAGCCGGCGCCTCTGCTTCCGCACAGTTTGGCGGAGCGCCCACAACCCCCGTGCATGATCCTGCCGCGCTGCGTCCTCCCGCCGGTGCGCGTGTGGCCATCGTCGAGTTTGAAGACCTCGAGTGCCCGGATTGCGCCAACGCCAACCCCCTGCTGAAAGAAGCTGCGGCCAAGTACAACATTCCCTGGGTGCGGCATGATTTTCCGCTGCCGTTTCACGTGTGGAGTTCCCAGGGGGCCATCAACGCTCGCTGGTTCGACACCAAAAGCAAGAAGCTTGGCGACGACTACCGCGATCTCGTCTTCGCCAACCAGCCATCCATCGTTGACCTGAACGGCCTGCGCCAGTTCACCGAGAAGTTTGCGCAGAGTCACGGCGTGGCGCTGCCCTTCGCGATGGACCCGCAGGGCAAGCTGCAGGCCGAGGTGAAGGCGGATTACGCGCTGGGCCAGCGCATCGGCATCGAGCACACGCCCACCATCTGGGTGGTGACCAACAGCTCCAAAGGCGCGCCGTTCGTCGAAGTAGTGGACCGCACCAAGCTGTTCCAGTTGATCGATCAGGCGCTGGCGGAGACGCGCAGCGAGACGCCGGCCCGCACCGCGCACAAGTAGCCGCGCCCCGCGCGTGCTCAAGGAGCATCCTTCTCATGTTGCATCGAATCGTTCGTTCCTCCGGTTTCGCCTTCATCTGCATCATGGCTGGGCTGCTGGCCGCCACGCCGGCCGCGGCGCAGTTTGCCTCGCCTCCCGGCGGAACGCAGGTGCTCGATTCAGCCGCGCTCAAGCCGCCGGCGGGCACGCGCGTCGCCATCGTCGAGTTCGACGATCTCCAGTGCCCGGCCTGCGCCAGCGCCAATCCGGTTCTGATGAAGGCGGCGGCGCAGTACCACATTCCGTGGATTCGCCACGACTTCCTCATCCCCTATCACACGTGGAGCCTGACCGCCGCGATTACCGCACGGTATTTCGATACCAGAAGCGCCGCGCTCGGAGACGAGTACCGGAACCAGGTCTTCGCCAACCAGACATACATCTACAATCCCATGATGCTGCGCCAGTTCAATGACAACTTCGCGCGCAGCCACGGCGTCACGCTGCCTTCTGAGATGGATCCGCAGGGCAACCTGGCCGCCGCAGTGCAGGCGGACAATGCGCTGAGCAAGCAGACCGGCATCCACCACACGCCGACCATCTTTGTTGTGGCGGCGCACAGCAAGGGAGCGCCGTTTGTCGAGGTGATGCACCCGGAGCAGGATATTGATCAGATTATCGAGCAGGCGCTTGTGGACACCGCGCCTGACCAGACGGCCAAAAGCTCGAAGGCTGGCCACAAGCAATAAGACAACCTGAGCAGGCCGTATCTCAGGCGGACTGCAGGGTCTGCCGCGTCGTCAACCACCACCCGTCGAAGGCCGCAAGAGCGCGCTCGCACTGGATGCGATGGCGCTCTTTTTTGTCGCGCACCTTCTTGCGCAACTCTTCTTCCAGCGGCTCCAGCAGGTCAAAGGTGATATTCGCCGGCTGAAAGTGTGCGGCCTCGGCGTGCGTGATGTAGTGGACGAGCGAGCCAAGGGCCGTTCCGCGCGGCACGGGCACAGGCTCGCGTTCCTGCACCAGCGCCGCCGCGTAGATGCCCGCAAGCATTCCGGTTGCAATCGATTCGGTGTAGCCTTCCACACCGGAAATCTGTCCGGCGAAAAGAATCGACGGTGCCTGCCGCAGACGAAGGACCTCATCCAGCAGCGCGGGCGCGCAGATGTACGTGTTGCGGTGAATCTGGCCGTAGCGCAGGAAGCGGGCATTCTCCAGACCGGGAATCAGGCGCAGCACGCGCGCCTGCTCGCCGAATCTCAGGTGATTCTGAAACCCGACGAGGTTGTAGCTGTCGGCGCGCAGGTTCTCCTTGCGCAATTGCACGACGGCCCACGGTGTTTTGCCGGTGCGTGGATCGCGCAGGCCCACCGGCTTCATCGGGCCAAAGCGCAGCGTGTCGCGCCCGCGCCGCGCCAGCACTTCAATCGGCAGGCAGCCCTCGAAGTAGTCGAGTCGCTCCCACTCCTTCGCCTCGGCAGCTTCAGCCGCCACCAGCGCATCATAGAAGCAGTCGTACTCTTCGCGCGTCATGGGGCAGTTGATGTAATCCGCCGTCCCCTTATCCCAGCGTGCGGCAAAGTAGACGCGGTCCGTGTTGATCGAATCCGCATCGACAATCGGCGAGATGGAATCGTAAAACGCCAGATGCTGTGATCCGGTCAGCCGCTGAATCTCAGCGCTTAATCCGGGCGAGGTCAGCGGTCCCGTCGCCACGACCGTCAGGCCGTTTGCGGGGTTGAGCGTCGTCACCTCTTCGCGCACCACGCGGATGCGCGGCTCAGCGGCAATCGCCTCTGCAATGCGGCGCGAGAACTCCACGCGGTCTACCGCAAGCGCATGTCCCGCCGGAACCGCCGTCGCATCGGCCAGCCGCAGCAGCGCAGAGCCGACACGACGCATCTCCTGCTTCAGCAGCCACGGCGCCGTATTGGGCGACTCGCTCTTCAGCGAATTCGAGCAGACCAGCTCGCCAAACTCGGTCGTCTGGTGCGCCGGCGTCAGGCGCGGTTGGCCGTCGATGACGGCGCGCATCTCGTAGAGGTCCACCTCGCAGCCCAGCCGGGCCGCGGTCAACGCTGCCTCAGGACCGGCGAGTCCACCGCCCAGCACGCGAACCTTCACGATTGTTCTCCCACTTTGGCCACGCCTGCAAGCCGCTGCAGCGCCTCGCCGGTGACGCGCACATTGCGCCACTCATCCAGAAAGTCTGCCCCCATCGAGCGATAGAAATCGATGGCCGGGGTATTCCAGTCCAGCACCTCCCACTGGAGCCGCGGGCAGCCTCGTTCCACGGCGATGGCGGCGACACGTTGCAGCAGGGCCTTGCCGATGCCGCGTTCGCGAAACTCCGGCAGCACGAAGAGATCTTCGAGATAGAGGCCTGGCCTGCCCAGCCAGGTGGAATAATTGAAGAAGTAGAGCGCGAATCCGGCCGGCGCGCCGTCCTGTTCGGCAATCAGGCAGTAGAAGATTGCGCCGGGGCCAAAGCCGTCGCGGAGCAAGTCGGCCTCGGTTGCCATTACCGCGTCAGGCTCCCTTTCATAGATGGCCAGAGCACGGATAAATGCAAGAATCTGTGGGACATCCTCGGCAATGGCGGGCCGGATCAGGGTGGGCATGATTTGATTGTAGTGTGTGATGCAGGCCACAAGTTCAGCCGGGCGCGGACGGTAGGATAAAGAGTTGGCCTTGTGCTGGAGAGTCGCAACGATTTAATTTGAGTCGTGCGGTACGAAGCGCGTCCCGGGGGCGGGATGACGAAGCCGTGAGTCTGCCCCGGGCGGCGCAAGCCGGCAGAGACTTTTGATCGTGTGTGCGGGCATGCCCGCGTACTCGAGTTTCCAAGGAGAAGAAGATGAGACGCAACCTTTCACTTTGGCTGGGTGTCCTGGCCTTTTCGCTCGTGCCATCCCTTGCACAGCAGCAGCCGGCAGCGCCGGCAAACGTGCCGATGGGCAAAGTGCACGGCCATCTGATCAACCCGACCGGCGCTCCGCAGAGCGGCGGCGCAGTGAACTTCATGCAGATTACTCGTGCCGCTTCGGGTCCGGGACTGGCTCCCCAGACTGAAGACAGAGGCACCTTCAAGGTGGGCGACCAGGGCGACTACACGGGCGAGGTTCCAGCCGGCAACTACATGGTGATTTACCGCAGCGAGGGCATGGGTCCCGACAAGCAGGCGGATCGTCTCGACAACGTCGTTGTGGCACCGGATGGCGATACCGCGGTGGATTTCGACATGTCGCGTCAGGAGTACATCGACAAGCTGCCGCCAGAGGAAAAGAAGCAGCTTGAAGATATCCGGCAGAAGAATTCCACCGCGCTGAAGGCCAACGAAGTCATCAAGGGCCTCAACGCCGATCTGAAGACGGTGACCCAGGACGTGCACGACGCCGACTCCGCCACCGCAGCGGCAGAGCAGCAACTCGGTGCGTCGGCCGCCAAGGCTGACATTGCGTCCAAGGCCAACGAGATCAAGACCGCGAAGTATACCGAGATTGAATCGCTGATGACCAAGGACACCACTGCCAAGCCGGATGCCTCCGTCCTGTGGGCGCAGCTTGGCCTGGCGCAGAACGGCCTGAAGAAGTACGACGATGCGCTGGTCTCCTATAAGAAGGCTCTGGACATAGACCTTGCGTCAAAGAAGCCGAATCCGGCGATTCAGGGCATGGCCAATGCAGGCATGGGCGAAGCCTACGCGCGCACCGGCAAGGTGGCCGAGGCCAACGCCGCCTACGATGCCGCCGCCAAGGCGAACCCGCCGCAGGGCGCATTCTATCTGCGCAATGAGGCCGTCATCTTCTTCCAGCAAGGCAATCAGGATGCGCAGGTGGCCGCGGCCGACGAAGCGATCAAGCTCGATCCCAATGACGCGCTGCTCTACTACCTCAAGGGACAGGGCCTTGTCTCCAAGGCCACCATCGACCCCAAGACGAATCGCATCGTGCTTCCTCCGGATTGTGCCGAGGCATACCAGAAGTATCTGGAGCTTGCGCCCACCGGCCCCTACGCCGCCGACGCGAAGGGTATTCTCGACCAGGCCGGGCAGAAGATTACGTCCAGCTTCAAGGCCGGCAAGAAGTAACCCGCCGTTCCTTCCAGACCCTCAAGGGCGCATCCGGTTCCGGGTGCGCCTCTTTCTTTTCAGCGCGAAATCGAGCGGCAAACTCGGCGCCTGCCTGCGGGACTTTACAATCCATTGCATGAGCGCGGAGCTGTTGCATTTTGACGAGGCCCTGCAGCGGGTGCGGCAGTCGGCAGCGGAGCGCGCCCACTTCCGTCCGCGAGCCGAGCGCGTGCC
>JBBIVH010000024.1:4923-9959 GCA_037439805.1 Acidobacteriaceae bacterium | reverse complement strand
TGCGGCAGTCGGCAGCGGAGCGCGCCCACTTCCGTCCGCGAGCCGAGCGCGTGCCGCTGGGCGAGGCTTTGGGCCGCATGCTGGCAGCTTCGATTGTGGCCGACCAGGATCAGCCTCCGTTTGCGCGCTCCACCCGGGATGGCGTTGCGTGCCGCGCAGACGAGGCCAACCGGCACGAGTGGCTGCCCATCGAGGGCGCTACCCACGCCGGCCAGCAGCCGGGCGGTCCGCTACATATAGGAGCCGCGTGGGAGATCATGACCGGCGCGCCCGTTCCTGCCGGCGCGGACACGGTAGCGATGGTCGAGCATGTCGAGCGCAGCGGCGCTTCCGTCCGGCTGGCCGAAGGCAGAGGCCTGCACGCGGGCGAAAACATTGTGCCGCAGGGCGCGCAGGCGCACTCCGGAGAGACGCTGCTACAGCCGGGCGCGCGGCTCGGGCCGGCCCAGATTGCGCTGGCGGCCACCTGCGGCTGCAGCACGCTGGCTGTCTATGCGCGTCCACGCGTGGCGATTCTCACCACCGGAGATGAACTCGTGCCTTTCGAGTCCACGCCCAGCCCCGGCCAGATTCGTAACTCCAATGCGCCGATGCTGGCGGCGCTGGTGGCGCAGGCAGGCGGCGTGCCATGGGTGCTTCCCGTGGCGGCAGATACAGCCGAGGCGCTGGACGCGGCTCTTCAACAGGCTGCAGTCGCAGATATGCTGTTGATTTCCGGCGGAGTCTCGGCGGGGAAGTTCGATCTGGTTGAACCTGCGCTGGCGCGGCGGGGCGCGCGCTTCCGCTTCACCGGCGTGAAGATGCAGCCGGGCAAGCCGCTGGTCTTTGGCGAGCTGCCGTCCAGCACGGGCGACGGCCCGGCGCTGCCGTTCTTCGGTCTGCCGGGCAACCCTGTCTCGTCTGCGGCGACATTCCTGCTCTTTGGCGCAACCATGCTTGCGGCGGTTGCAGGTGCGGAGCCTACCGAGCCGCAGTTCGCCATGGCGCAGCTTGCCGGCGATGTGCCCGGTAAGCCAGGGCTGACGCGCTTCCTGCCCGCGCGCTGGCAGCCCAACGCGCACGGCGGCGAGCCGCCGACGATTGAGCAGGTTCCATGGCAGGGGTCGGGCGATCAGGCTGCCTTTGCCCGCGCCAATTGTTTTCTGGTTGTGCCCGAGGAGAAGCCGGGGCTCAAGGCCGGCATGATGGCGCGTATCTTGATCTTTCAGGGGTAACGAGATGACAAAACCACGGCAGACCGGCCTCTCTCACTACGACGCGTCGGGACGCGCCAGCATGGTGGACGTGAGCGCCAAGACCGCCACGCGCCGCACCGCCACCGCGTCGGCATTTGTAGAGCTTTCGCGGGAGGTGCTCCGGGCGCTGCCCGCCAATCCCAAGGGCAATCCCCTTGAAGTGGCCCGTTTTGCAGGCATTCAGGCGGCGAAGCGCACGTCCGAGCTGATTCCCATGTGTCATCCATTGCCGCTGACGCACGTCGATGTGCAGGCGGAACTGGCGGAGGGCGGCATTCGCATCACCGCCACCGCTGCCACCGTGGGCCAGACCGGAGTGGAGATGGAGGCGCTGACCGCTGCCAGCGTGGCCGCGCTCACGGTCTACGACATGACCAAGGCGCTCGATAAAGGCATCGTGATTCGCGCCGTGCAACTGGAGTCCAAGACCGGCGGCAAGAGCGGGCCATTTGAGCGCAAAGCCGCCGGGCGATAGCCGCTGCGTCGGGCACTTTCTGAAGATACGCAGGATGCACTAGGATTCTCCTTTCGCACGAAGGAGACACTATGCTGCGCATTCCAGCACTCACTGCACTTCTTTGCCTGTTCCCGGCTGCCGCAGGCGCGCAGAAGGTCGCTGTCTATCAAACAACGCCTGATCTGCTGGAGGCCCTGTCAGAGCGCGCGTCTCTCTCCTTTGGCGAGGCGCAACTGCAAGACATTCCCACCATTACGGTGGATGATGCGCAGCGTTTTCAGGAGATCGACGGCTTCGGCGCCTCACTCACCGATGCGGCGGCATGGCTCTTCGCAAAGAAGCTCCCTCCCGACCAGACCGCTCGAACTTTCCGGATGCTCTTTGATCGCAGAGACGGCATCGCCATCAACTTTTTGCGGCAGCCTGTAGGCTCGTCCGATCTGGCCGTGACGTTCTACTCCTTCAACGATCTCTGCCAGCAGGCGGCGAAGGCCTGCACCACGCCGGCGGGCCAGACGGACCCTAATCTCGAGCATTTTTCTCTGGCGCACGATCAGGAGTACATGCTGCCGCTGCTCAGGCAGGCGCTGGCCATCCATCCGGGCATCCACGTGATGCTGACGCCGTGGAGCCCGCCGGGCTGGATGAAGACGACCGGGTCGATGCTCGGCTCCAACCCAGAGACGAAGGAGGCCTCGGCGCTGCGCCCCGAATCCTACGACGCCTTCGCTCTGTACCTCGTGAAGACGATCGAGGGCTACCAGGCTGCCGGGGTTCCGGTGTGGGCGCTGAGCGTGCAGAATGAGCCCTTGTACGCGCCGCCCACCTACAGCGGCATGAAGATGGAGGCGGCCGAGCAGGCAAAGTTCTTAGGCGAAGCGCTCGGGCCCGCGCTGGCCGCGGAGCATCTGAGCCCGAAGGTGATGGTCTACGACCACAACTGGGACCGCCCCGATTATCCCGAGACGGTTCTCAAAGATCCCAAAGCCGGCGCGCTGGCCGCCGGCACGGCCTGGCATCACTACGCAGGCACGCCCGACGTGATGACGAAGAATCACGAGGAGTTTCCGCAGAAGGATCAGTGGGTGACCGAGTCGAGCGGCGGCGCCTGGCAAAAAGGGAATGTGCTGGCGGAAGAGGCAGGCGAGCTGATCACCGTGACGCGCAACTGGTCGCGCAGCTATGTACTGTGGGCGCTCGCGACCGACCAGAATCACGGGCCCTATGTGGGTGGTTGCGATACCTGTCGCGGTCTGGTCACGATCGATCTGACGGATGCGGCGCACCCGCGCGTGAAGCCCGAGCCGGATTACTACGTGCTCGGCCACGCGAGCAAGTTTCTGCTGCCCGGCGCCGTGCGCATTGCGTCGGATGAGCCCGCAGGCACGCAGATCAAGGACGTCGCCTTTCGCAATCCCAACGGCGTCCTCGTGCTCTACGTGTTGAATGCGGGCGCAGCAGCCCAGAGCCTCGCGATTCGCTTCCGGAAAAAAGAAGTGGCCACGACAATCCCGGCGGGATCGGTGGCCACGTTCGTCTGGAAGCCCTGAATCGGCTGCGCTTCAGTGCCCGACGCTGCCGGTTACTGCGGAAGGCGCAGCGGGCGGCGCTGGCGGCTGATGCTCGTGCTCATTTTCCTTGGGAGGAATGTACGGATCGGGGCTGAGTTTCCCGCGATGGCAGGTGCCGCAGGTCACGGGCATGCCGGAGCTGTCCACCTTGCCCACGTACTGGGTGTTGATCTCCTCGACCATCTTGTACATGGTGCGGGCGGTCGCCTTTTCCTTCTTTGAGTCATCGGCAAAATTCAGGCGGGGCTTGCCGTTGGGGCCAATCTTCGTTGGGTCGGCGGCGTGGCAGGTGCTGCACTCCGTTCCCAGGTCGCCCTCCCACTGGTGCATAATCTTGTGCACGTCTTCGGCGGAGGTGTCTTTGGGCAGGACCTGCAGATTGGTCGGTGGCGGCATGGGCCAGCGCATGGGCGGTTGGCCGGGAGCGGCACCGGCAGGCGGCTGCTGTGGAGCGGGTGCCTGCGCGGGCACAATGGGGGCGGCGACGGTCAGCGCGAAAGAGACCGCTGCAACAGAAACAGGAATACGGAAGATCACGCGGGGATTTCCTCGTGGAGTGGGATGACCTCTATTGCATAGGACGGCGCAGGGAGTCAGAAAGATGACAGCGGCAGCGAAAATTTTCCCTGTAAAAATTTTCTGGGACCTGAGACGCAGGGATGGCCCTCCACCGCAAACCGCAGTGGCCAGTCGACCGCTTGCCGGATGCCGATGCGCGGCGTTACCAGCGGCTTCCGTACCTCATAGCCATCGTCGCGCACCTGAAGCGGGGAAGCGGAGCTGGTCAGGTCCAGGCCATTGTGCCCGGCCCGCGAAAGGCCGAGCGCCTGCGTCAGCCGTCCCGGCCCGCTGGTGAGTATCTTGGGCGCGGCGTCGGCGGCGACGCCGCGGTTCCGCGCCATCGCCGGGCAGCCACGCACCGGCTCCAGCGCACGTAGCAGGACACATCCCGCCACCCCGTCCGGTTCGCAACTGATGTTCATGCAGAAGGATCGCCCGTAGATGGTGTAGATATAGGCATGGCCCGCCTGCCCAAAGAGCACTCGGTTGCGCGGCGTGGGGCCGCGGTAGGAGTGCGCCGCAGGGTCGGGCGGGTCGCTATGCGGCCCAAGGTAGGCCTCCGCCTCGACGATCCGGCCCGCAAGAACACCGGACCGTGTGCGATGCACCAGCAGCTTGCCCAGCAGGCGCGGAGCCACCGTCTCCGGCGTATCCTCAAAAAATGCGCGCGGAAGCAGGCGGCCCGGCAGCCGGACGCGTCCTTTGGCTATTTGTGCTTCTTGTTCCATTCCTTCAGCAGCGCCAGCACTTCTTCCGCGTGGCCATCGGGCGTGACCTTGGGAAAGATGTGAAGGAGCGTCCGGTCGGGTCCGATCAAAAACGTCGTCCGTTCGATGCCCCAGACCTTTTTGCCATACATGTTCTTTTCTTTCATCACGCCAAACTGATTGCAGACTTTCTCGTCTACATCGGCAAGGAGCGTGTACGGGAGGTCGTACTTGGCGCGGAATTTGGCTTGGGCCTTTGGCGTATCGCGCGAGATGCCCAGCACGACCGCACCGGCTGCCTGGAGCTTCTTGAACGTGTCGCGAAAGCCGCAGGCTTCAATGGTGCAGCCGGGGGTGTCTGCTCTGGGATAAAAGAAGAGAATGACGGGCTTGCCGGAGTAGCTGGAGAGGCTTACTGTTTTGTCCTCGTCAGTTTGAAGAGTAAAATCTGCGACCTTGGTGTTGAGTTCCATGGGGAATTTCCTCGTATCGTAAAGGTAGAGCC
>JBBIVH010000024.1:0-4823 GCA_037439805.1 Acidobacteriaceae bacterium | reverse complement strand
GCGACCTTGGTGTTGAGTTCCATGGGGAATTTCCTCGTATCGTAAAGGTAGAGCCAGAAGCGGCCGTCAGGATGCATTATTTCCGACTCAGGCATCGAATGTCATGGATTGGAGGAGCGCGGATGGGGATGGGACGAACAGCAACGATGGGCCTGGCGCTGCTGGCCGCTCTGCCAATGCTTGCGCAGTATCCGGGGCAGGTGGCGGACAAGGCCAAGGATGAGCCTGCCCTGCGCGCCGTGGCGGTGCTGGAGTGGACCGGCCCTGCCGGTAAACCGCATGCCAGCCGCCTCGTGCCGGTCACCCTCTTTGATGGCGAAGCCCTGCAGGACGCGAGCATCTACCTCGCCCGCCCGGAGCCGCTGGCTGTTTATGGCGGCGTCGAGTACATCCTTGAGAAGGACGGACGCCACGTGGGCCTGTTCGACCTGCGCAGCGCCGGCCAGCAGGACGGAATGTGGTTCGGATTCGGCAGTTGGAAATCGATGCCGAAGCCCAAGCCTGCCTTCAACGCCAAGCTGGCCAAAATTGATGAGGACGATGAGTATAGCGACCGCCCGGTTCTCCACCGCAAGCATCACGGAGCCCAGACCGCCGGCAAAGGTGCAGGCTCAGACGCGCCCAGCAACGCGCCGCCGGTCGACCCGGACCGTCCCACACTGCACAAGCCCGCGAACGAAACGGCGTCCTCGAGTTCCGACGATTCCAGCGCTTCGTCCTCCGACCCCGACCGCCCGAAGCTGACGAAGCCGAAGCCCGAGAAAGCGGCGGCTGAATCTGGTTCGGTGGAGTCACTGCCCAACATCACCGACCCTGACCGTCCGCGGCTGCTGCGCGGCAAGTACACGGCTGGCGGCCCGCCCATTGCTCCGAGTCTGACGGGCTTGCCCGCGGAGACGCAGCAGATGGTCGCCGTCTCTGACCCGCGTAACCGCCCTGAGCATCCCTGGGACTATAAATGGGCCGATCCCGCGGACGAGGGCAAAATGAAGGCTCAGTTGGAGGCCATTGCGCGAGCTGCGCTGGGTCTGAATGCCCAGCCTGCGTCCCCGCCCTCCGCAACGACTGCAAAGACAAAGAGCCGAAGCGCGGCGCAGCACAAGCCCGCCACGCAGGACGCGCAGTCCGACGCCGCGGACGAACCCGCTCCGCTGCGCGACGAGCAGTTCCGAGTCTTCGAGCTGGCCTATGGCGCGGGCGCGACGCTGGTGCTCACCGCGCACACGGATGGTCCGCTCGTTCATCAGAAATTCGTCACGCTGATTGCGCATCCTGACCTCTACGGCAATGTGATTGTGCTGATGAAGAGCGTGACCGACGGCGCGCATCTGGACGAGACGCCGCGCATGAAGCTGATTGATGCCGTCGATGCCCTGGGCGACAACCGCGGCGAGCTTCTGTTTGAGCTGCGCACGCTCTCGCAGCGGCAGTTCGCCCTGTATCGCGTCTTGCGGGGCAGCGCGGACAGGCTCTTTGTCTCCGGCGTGGCCGACATCGGCATCGCGGCGGCCAACTGAAGGTATCCACGGACCAGGTGACTCGGGGAGACGATTCCTGTCAAATCCTCTTGCCGAGCGCAGGGCCTCTTATACAATAAAAACTGCAGGAGTGGGAAGTCGAAGCCACTCTTCAAGGATTCATCGAAGAATGGCATCCGCCGCAACCGCACCATCCACCGCGTCCGCTTCTGAGACCGAAGTCGTAACTCCTTCCATTCAAAGAGGGAATGCAGCAACCCCCGCGCATGCCACGCCCGCCCGTGAGCAGATTCGCATGGGCCGCGCAGCCACCGCGGGTGAAGGCATTAACTGGCTTACGCTCGGCGTCGTGGTGGTCTTCCACCTCGGCGCGCTGGGGGCGCTGTTCCTGTTCAGTTGGCAGCGGCTGGCTGCGATGGCTGTGCTCTATGTGCTGGCGATTAACGTCGGCATCGGCATGTGCTACCACCGGCTGCTTACGCATCGCGGCTACCAGACGCCAAAGTGGGTCGAGTACCTCATGACGCTCTGCGCCACCTTATCGCTGGAAGGCGGGCCAATCTTCTGGGTCTCCACGCACCGCGTGCATCATCAGCTCAGCGACCAGGAAGGCGATCCGCACACGCCGCGCGAAGGCGCGTGGTGGGCGCACGCCGGCTGGGTCATGTTCGGCGAAGCGCTGCACGCGCAGACCGAGGTGCTGGCCAGCCGCTATGCACCGGACCTTGGCCGCGACCGCTTTCATGTGTGGCTCAGCAAGTATCACTGGCTCCCCATCACACTCACTGGGCTGGCGCTGCTGGGCGGCGGCTGGTACCTCGGCGGACCGATCGAGGCGCTCGGCATGGTGCTGTGGGGCGTCTTTCTGCGGGTGACGCTGGGCCTGCACGCCACCTGGCTGGTGAACTCGGCCACGCACCTGTGGGGTAGCCGGCGTTTTGAAACGCGCGACGACTCGCGCAACAGCTGGTGGGTGGCACTGCTCACCGGCGGCGAAGGTTGGCACAACAACCACCACGCGCATCCCGTCTCTGCGCGGCACGGTCTCACCTGGTATGAGATTGATCCCAACTTCTGGGGCATCTGGCTGCTTTCGAAAGTGGGCCTCGCGCGCAAGATTCAAGTAGCCCGCTTCGATCCAGCCAATCCTCGGCCCGCAGGACACTGACTCGGTGAAGCAGCTTCAGAAAATCAAAGGACCCCATCGTGGGGTCCTTTTTTCGTAGCGGAGTGCGACAGCGTCCTGCTTACTTCTGGAATTTGCCGCGCAGCCAGAGGATCAGGAAGAAGGGAAGCGCCAGCACCAGGACGGCAACGCCAGCCGGAAAGCCCACATAGCGGTAGGTGTCGGCGTAGTTCACTGCGTGGCCGCCGAGCAGGTTCCACGCCAGCAGCGCAAAGATGGCCATGCATGTGGTGGCAAAGAAGGTGAAGAACGCGCTGGCAAATGCCAGCAGCAGGCTCTGGAACAGGCTGAAGCCTGCGAGGGGAAATCCCATCACGGTACCTGCGCGCCGGGTTTGTGCAAATTGCATCGTTGTGCCCGCCTCTCTCGACTAGAATACAGTTTGAATGGGCAGCAGCGCACAAGTTGAACTTTGGCCTGCGGAGCGCGTGGCAAGCCAGGCGGTGGTAGGGCGAGCTCCCAATGGCATTCGCTTTGCGGCCTGGGGCGAAACGCGCCTCGCCGAGGCGGATGTGGATCGGCTGGTCAGCACCGTGCCGGCCGCGCTGTCGAAGGCGCTCAGCCACCGGGCGTATATCTTTGTGCCGCTCACCGTGGGCGATACCGGCCAGACGATGATAGCCCCTATGTATTCAGTCGACCTGGGCGATCGCGCGGTCTGCCACCGCAATGCGCAGTTCGGCGATACAGACGTGGTCTTTCTCTCCACGCGGCTCGTGGAAGATCGTTTCGGGCTGGCCTTCGAGTTCTTCATCAATGTGGCGCATAACTTTGTCGAGGCTGCCGGGGTGCCGGATTCCTTTGCCTCTCTGGTGTGGTCGCAGGCCGAGGCGCAGGTGCGCGGCGAGACCAGCCAGGATGCATGGGAGTCGCGGCGTCGCGCCACTGAGCCACGCGCGGGACAAAAGGGCGTGGACGAGCGCGCCCGCAACGGCTTCTTCGAGTCCTCGTTCTCGGACGCGCTGGCGATTTACATGCTCTCGCTGGCTGTCGATTTCGACTACCACGACCTTCGCGAACGGGACTACCCCCTGCTTGCCGCGCCCGCCCTCGCCGAGCGTCTGCGCCATGTGGCGAGTCTCTTCACAGCTAACCCCGGCTACGAGTTCCAGATTCTCTACCGCCGCAAGGGCTGAGCGTCGCAGTCTGCGCCAGGCTCAACCCTCATACAGGCTGTGACGCAGGAAGGCGTTGCGGAACTTGCCCTTGGGATCGTGCCGCGCTGCCAGCGCCTTGAACTCCGCAAGACGCGCATACTGGCCCTGCACCGTTGCGGGCGAGAGCGTGAAGAGCTTGCCCCAGTGTGGTCGCGGCGCAAACGGCGCGAGCTGCTCCTCGATGAGCGGCAATATCTGGCGAACCTCCGGCCATTCGAGCTTCCACGTGAAATGCAGCGCCAGCGACGGCCGCTGATACGCCATGCTCATCCACAGGTCGTCGGCGGCGATGGTGCGCAGTTCCGTGACGAAGAGGTGCGGCGTGATGCGGTCGCGCAGCTTCTCCACAGCGAGGATGGCCTGATAGCCGTGCTCGCGCGGCACGAAATACTCCGTCTGCAGCTCGCGCCCGCTTGACGGCGTAAAGTTCATGCGGAAGTGCGGCAGCCTCTCATACCATGGCCCCGGAATGCCCTGCTGCTCCGTGCAGCTCTCGGCGGGATGCCCCTCGATGGGGTGCAGATTCTCGTGCGCGCGCGCCGCGCCGAAGAACTGCTCCGGCCATTCAACCTTCTCGCCGGATGTCAGCCTGCGCTTGATCCATACCTGCGTGGAGCGGTGCTGCTGCCAGTCCGTAAACAGGCTCACGCTGTAGCCCGCTCCGAAGATCTCGTCGAAGTGCTGCGCAAGGTAGTCGAAGGAGAGATTCCGGTATACGGTTTGCGCCACCTGATAAGTGGGCTGCAGGCGCAGCGTGACACGCGTGACAATGCCGAGCGCGCCCAGTCCGACCACTGCACCGTGGAAGGCAGCGCCGTCCTTTTCGCTCGAAAGGGGCAGCATCTCGCCCTCGGCGGTGATGAGTTCGAGCGCCGTGACGGGCGTCGCGAGGTTGCCGTTTTTCAGTCCCGAGCCGTGCGTCGCCGTGGCGATGGCGCCGGCCACGGAGATATGCGGCAGCGAGGCGAGGTTGTGCAGCGCGTAGCCGCGTGCATCGATGAC
>JBBIVH010000023.1:21711-23876 GCA_037439805.1 Acidobacteriaceae bacterium | reverse complement strand
AGCCGCCGCAGCCATGCACTCCGCGATCCTCATGATCCTCCAGGAACTTGACTCCGCGGAGCTGCCACACCTGTCGTACTTCGCCAGCCCCAGTGCGCAGACTTCCTCGATGCACAACGAGGCATTGCCCGCGATCTCCTGATAAGGCCGAGCCCTTACTCTGCAGCGCTATTCAGGTAACCATAATAAGTTACTTTCTGGTTAATCCCAATGCGCGTCTTTTCGCCTCCATCCCGTCGAATGTCTCTTGAATCAAAGCCGCGATACGCAGAGTTTTTCGTATTATCTATTCATAATAAATGAGTTAGGTGAGACAAGATCATCGAGCACTAAAGTAACCTCACATATAGTACTTTAGTGGTATTTTGAAGGTATACTGAAGGCCATTCGCGGATCCTTGAAGGGATTCACCCGGCCGAACCAGGGGGCCGCAGCAAGCGTTGCTCTCTCGGCGCTGCGCCATCCGCCGGAACGTTGTGCAACGAGGTTGAAGGGATGTTCGCACACCTTGGCTCCACTCGCAGACACTGGACTGGCCGCTCCCTCAACCCCTCGCGCTGCGCCTCAACCATGCAAGCGCATGTGAGACGCGCGCAGCTCTTCACGCTTTATCTGGCCGCAATCGCGACATCTACCACGCTTTCTGGCTGTGGAGGACTCACATTCAGTCAATCCGCGCTTGGTGCGATGCTTTCAGTTCCAGACACCGTCAGTTTCGGCACGGTTGTTGTTGGCCAGACAGCAACCATCGCTGTCCCCGTCGTCAACACAAGCCTCACTTCCATTCAGATTAATCAGATTGAGGTTCACGGACATGCTTTCTCGCTGGACAGCGCCATCAACTTTCCGGTCGCTCTCGCCGCGGGCTCGACCTTGCAGCTCAATGTCCAGTTTGATCCAACCGCGTCCGGACAGGCCACCGGACAGCTCATTGTGACCGCAGCCTCACAAAGCCCCGGCTCCACGATCGTCAAGCTCCACGGATTGGGCGCCGCTAAGAAGGACCCCTCTCTCACGGCTCTCTCCTGCGCCTCCGCCACACTTGCAGGAGCAGCCGCCGATTCCTGCACCGTGGCGATCTCGTCTGCCGCGCAAGGTAGTGGAGTCGGCGTCAGTCTCGCCAGCAGCAACACGGCGGATCTCGCCGTGCCGCCCACGGTCACAATTCCGGTCGGCGCAACGACAGCCAGTTTTACAGCGAATGCCGCCGCAGTCACCCAGCCTCAGGCCGTGACGTTGAGTGCGTCCCTTTCTGGAAGTTCGGCCTCGTTCGACATTCAGCTTCAACCGCCTGCGGCTGTCACCTCCTCCGCACTCAATGCCAACGCCTCTTCCATCTCCTTCGGTAACGTCCCCGTCAACACCTTATCCACCCAATCGCTCACTCTCGCAGCCAGCGGCTCGGTCCCTGTCACCATCAGCGCGATCTCCGCCAGCGGCGCTGGATTTTCCGCGTCCCCCGGTTCCCTGCCGGTCACGCTCGCCCCAGGCCAGTCTGTATCCATCGCAGTCAGCTTCACGCCGACCTCCGCATCGGCAGATAGCGGCATCCTGGCTATCAACAGCAACGCCACCGCTGACTCCACTCTCCAGATCCCTCTGTCTGGCACGGGAACACAGTACTCCGTGATGCTAAACTGGGACGCGCCGACGAGCACGACGGACCCGGTCGCTGCCTATCACGTCTATCGCTCGCCTGCGAGCGCCGGAGCCTGGCAGTTTATCTCTTCGATTGCAAGTCCCTCCACCAGCTATCACGATGCCGCGGTGCAGAGCGGGAGTTCCTACGACTACATCGTCAAGTCGGTCGATACCGCCGGCGTAGAGAGTTCACCCTCCAACACCACTACAGCCGTGATCCCCTGAGAACAAGGCATCATATCGTGCAGGTTGCTGGTGCTCCCGAAATCTGCTCAATGCCTTCGGCCTCATCTTTTAGTCATTTGCGCGAGCGTCGCGATCGGCATGCCTTTGTTCTCTGCCGCCGTCGCGTTCAGCCTTCCACCAAAGCGCAGCCCAGCGCCTCAGGCCGTTGCAGTCTCGGCGGGCTTGATCACTGCCAGTCCGAAGGGATCGTTGTCCCGGTCCGTCACCTGCGCCAGCGCCGCCAGCCGCGTGGCCAGCTCCGCCGTCCAGCAGCCTTCCGGCGCGCGCCAGCTCCAGTT
>JBBIVH010000023.1:6112-21611 GCA_037439805.1 Acidobacteriaceae bacterium | reverse complement strand
ACCTTCATCCCCGGCATACCCATCTCCAGCCGCAGCGCGTCCACCTCGGGAGTAATCACACCCAGGTCCTCGGCCACCAGCGGCAGCGGCCCCAGCGCGGCTTCCAGCGCGCGAAACAGCTTCAGCCCCGGCGCCGTCACCCACTCACCCTTCACCGCCGTCTCCTCCTCCGCGGGAATCGACCAGTACGCCTCAAAGCCGCGGAAGTGATCCAGCCGCACAATGTCATACAGGCGGCGCGCCCGCCGGATGCGCTCTACCCACCAGTCAAAATCGCGCATCTCCAGCACGTCCCACCGGTACAGCGGATTCCCCCACCGCTGCCCCGTTGGCGAAAAATAATCCGGCGGCACACCCGCCACACGCACCGGCTTCAAATTTTGGTCCAGGTCAAAGATCGCCGGATGCACCCACACATCCGCCGAGTCCATATTCACAAAGATCGCCACATCGCCCAGGATGCGAATCCCCTTCAGCGCCGCGGCCTCGCGCAGCAGGCTCCACTGCACCGCAAAGGCAAATTGCAGCGCCTGTTCCTGCGCCAGTTCGCGCCGATATTCAGCGCCAATCTCCGCCAACGCCTGCGGTTCGCGCCGCCGTAAACGTTCCGGCCACTCTGTCCACGCGCCCGTGTTGAACTTCCTCCGCAGCACCGCATAGAACGCGTAATCATCCAGCCAGCTGTGCTCGTCGCGGCAGAACTGCTCAAATGCGGCCCACTGCTCCTTCAGTCGCTCTTCGCTCGCACCGCGATCCAGGAAGTTCCCCGCCGCCTCCATCAGGAGCGGCCGCTTGCGCCGCTCCACGTCCTCAAAGTCCACAGGCCCGCTCGCACCCGCCAGCCCTGCCATCCGCTCCGGCTCAATCCATCCCCAACTCGCCAGTATCTCCAGGCTGATCAGATACAGATTGCCCGCGAACGCCGACGACGACGCATACGGCGAATTGCCATAGCCTGTGGGCGAGAGCGGCAGCACCTGCCATACGTGCTGCTTCGCCTCCGCCAGAAAATCCACAAACGCATACGCCGCCGCTCCCAGGTCCCCGATTCCCCCATACGACGGCAGCGAACTCACATGCAGCAGCACTCCCGATGACCGCGCAAATTCCATCTCAGCTTTGTCTCCGCAAGCCCTATTGTGCCAGACGCCCAAGCCGTTACGTGGTTACGCCGGTGCCCTTGCAAAAAAGAAAAACCCCGCGGCGGGCTGCGCTGCGGGGTCTCTGGTTGCTGAAGGTGCTTGGCCGGCCGCCGAAACGTTATTGTCCGGGCAGCGTGGGCGTCTGCGCCTTGGCGTTGATCTGCACCAGCCGCCGCTTCTTGTAGCTGTTGATCACGTCGCTGGCAAAGATCTCAAACGCATCGTTGCGCCGTTGCGACAGCATCTGGTCGCGCATCGCGTCCAGGTTCTGCTGAATCTCATCCGCCGATGGCTCCTGCTTGTCGCGAATCTTCGCCACCACGCCCGTGCGTCCCGCGTTGATAGGCCCGCTGACTGCGCCCGGAAGCAGGTCAAACAACTGCGGAGCCACCTGCCCAAGCTGACCGACGTCCGGCACCTGGTCTGACAGCTTCACGTCGTCGCTGGTCTTCACCGTCGCGCCCACCTCTTTTGCAGCCTTGGCCAAGTCGCCGCTGGCCTTTGCCTTCGCGGCCAGCTCGGCTGTCTTCTGCGCCAGCAGAGCGGGCAGTAGCTCGCTGCGATAGTCGTCCGCCACGTGGCTCTTCCAGTCCGCAAACGTCGGCGCATGCGCCTGCGTCACGCCCGTCACCTGAAACACCGCGTAGCCCTCGCCCGTCGCCGCAAACTGCGCCGGGTCGCCCACCTTCGACTGGAAGGCCTTGGCCAGCAGTTGCGAGCTGTCCGGCAGCGCCGCAATCACACCCTGCTCGTTGACAGGCGTCGTCGTCACCACCTGCAGGTGATGCGCCTCGGCGGTCTTCTGCAGGCCGTTCTTGATCGCCTCCGACGTCAGATCGCGCGCATAGGTCTCCTGCGCCTGCGCCGACTTCTGGCGCGCCAGCGTCGCCTGAATCGTCGGCGTCACCTCGGCCAGCGTCTGCGCGTGCGCAGCCTGCCGCTCTTCCACCTGCACAATGTGGTAGCCGTACTGCGTCTTCACAATCGAATACTGCCCGATAGGCTGCGAGAAGATCGCTTTGTCGAACTCCGGCACCATCCGCCCGCGCTGCGCAAAGCCCAGCTCGCCGCCCGAGTCCTTGCTGCCGGGGTCATCGGAGTTCTTCTTCGCCAGATCCGCGAAGCTCGCGCCGCCCTGTAGCTGCTTCAGAATGCTCTCCGCCTTGGCCTTCGCCGCCGCATCGGTCTTCGCGTCCGCGCCGGAGTCCACCTTGATCAGGATGTGCCGCGCGCGCGCCTGCTCCGGCACCGAGTACTCCGACTGGTGCGCGGTGTAGTACTGCTGAATCTCCTGCGGCGTCACCTGTGGCACGCCTCCAGGAGCCTGATCCGCAGTGAACGCAAAATAGGTGATCGTCCGCTGCTCCGGCACCGCATGAACATACCGCGCCGCGTTCTTCGTGAAGAACGCCTGCAGCTCCGCGTCCGTCGGGTTGATCTGCTTCTGCAGCTCATCCGGCGACAGTACCGCGTAGTCAAACTTGATCTTGATATTCGCCTTGCGATACGCGTCGCGCACTTCCCGGTCGCCCACCGTCACGCCCGCCGTAATCAGCGCCTCCAGCCGGCGAACCACGATGTCCTCGCGCACGCTCTTCTCAAACTCGTCCACCGAGATGTTGAAGCGGTTCGCAACGATGGCCGCGTACTGCTGCTGGCCCACGAACTTGCCGTCCGGGAACAGCACCTGCGCCGGCGGTCCCGTCTCCAGATAGCTCCGCACATCGTTGCTGTCCGCGTGGATGCCCAGCCGCTCCGCCTCGTCCAGCAGAATCTGCTGCTGCACCAGTTGCTGGCCCACCTGCGGCTCAATCAGCCCCAGGATCATCGGGTTGCTCGCATACTGCGGATACTGCTGCTGCACCCGCTCCATCGCAAGCTGCTCCACCTTCTGCTGGCTGATCGTGTCGCCAGAAGAAAGCAGCCGGCTGTACCAGTGCGGGTACACCACCGCGAACGTGTCCGAGGAATTGGCCCCCATCCCCGTCAGGCCGGGAATCAGGTACACCACCATCGAAACCGAAGCGGCGGCAATGATGATCACAAACAGTGCCTTCGTCAGGCGATTGTCTTTTTGCAGGAAGCGAATCATGGATGGACTTGAGCCTTCAACTCTCTTGTGCGCGGCGTGGAGCAGAGCGCCCGCCGCACCGGCTCAAACTACCCCGGCGCAGGGCCATCGCTCTCCACGGATGCGAAGTTCTCGCTCGATGCGATCCCTTCAATTATAGACGAGAGAGCGACGCACCGACGCGTGCCCGCAACCCAGCCTCACGGTTCCTTGCGCTCCCAATGAAAAGCAGGCAACCCGACACCGGATTGCCCGCTTGTTTTGCCTGATCTCTGCGCTGTCTCTCAACGCCAGTAGTAGAACCCGCCCGCGTAGTAGTACGGCCGGTAGTACACCGGCGCATACGGGTACACATACGGATACGAATACGCTCCGTAGCCATACGCCGGCTGATTGTAGCGCTGATGCAGTTGCGGTCCACCCTGATTCAGCCCCTGCGAAAGCCGGTTGGCCTCCTCCTGGCTCACCGGGTCCACCGTCACCGGGTCAGCCAGATGGAAGGTCACCAGCGCCTCCGCCGGAATCCATGCATTCGGTCCATGCTCGGCCGCGGACGCTGCCGTGCCCACCGTTCCGCCCGCTACGCCGCCAATCGCCGCGCCCGCGCCGCCACCTGCCACGCCTCCCACAATCGCGCCCAGCAGCGCACCGCCGACTACATTGCTCGCCGTGCGGCCCGTCTTGCTCGGTCCCTTCACGCGGAACAGGTCCGACTCAATCGGATAGCTGCGCCCACCCATATCCAGCGAGGTCAGCCGCAGCGCCAGCTCCGGACTGCCCGCAAGCTGACCCGACTGCCGCACCTCCGTCACCACGCCATGCACCGTCGCGCCCCGTGGAATCGCCAGCGCTCCCCCGGCCGTCACGTCGCGAATCACTGTGAACTGCACCGGAGTGCCTTCCGCCGCGGACTTGCTGCTCACCGCCTCGGCCGTCCGCACCTGCACCAGCGCGCCCGCCGGAACCGTCACCGGCCCGTTCGGCATCGCATACTGCGGCCGGTTGTACTGCGGTCGATTGCCATATTGACCATTGCCATAGTTCTGCGCGTAGCCGTTCTGCCCGTAGCCGTTGTTCTGGTACCGGTTCTGCCCATACCCATAGTTGGGATTCTGATTCGGCTGTCCGTACTGCGGATACTGCCCCTGCTGTCCATACGGCTGGCTCTGCCCATATTGGGGATTCTGCCCGTACTGAGGATTCTGCCCATTCTGGGGGTATTGGTTGTACTGCGGATTCTGTCCGTAGCCCGGAGCCGGAGTCGGCGCCTTCTGCTCATAGCCGGGATTCGTCACCTGCGGCTCGGCTGAGGAATACGGCGCCGGGGTCTGCGTGCTCGTCTCCGGAACCCCCGAATCATTCGAGTCCACCATCGGCCCGTTCTGCGCGTTCGGATCGTTCGCCGGATTGCCCACCTTCAGGTTGTCATGCACCGCCGTCACGCCGGCCACTCCCTTAGCAATCTGCTCGGCCAGCGTCTTCGACGACTCAAGCGCCACCGTGCCCGACAGCGTCACCTCGCCCTGGATCGTCGCCGCTGTAATCAAATCATTCTTCAGAGGCTGTGACGCATCCAGCGCGTGCACCACATCCATCTCGATCTGCCCGTCCGTGCGCTGGCCGCTCGCCGGCGCAGCCTGTTGGGCAATCGCTATCGCCGCGCAAAAAACGAACAGGGCCGCCCACGTCGCAATCCGCGGAGCCGCTTGCCGCCAATCTGCCCGATTCATCTTTTCTCTCCCCTTGCATACTTGTTGGGCCTGCTTACAGGGTTAGATTCACCCCGGCCTTGCCCGTTGCTCGTTCAAACCCGCTCCCGCCGAAAAAGTTCCGCGCGGAGGCCTCAAACCGCAGCCGGGACAGTTGTTCTTGCGCCCGCTGCCTGAGCCCCCTGTCCCGCCAGATCCTGGTTGTCCGGGAAAAAGATCTGAAACACCGTGCCCGCGCTCTTCCCGCTTTCCGCCGTCCGGCTGCGCACGTGTACCAGCCCGTGGTGCTTCAGGATGATCTCGTGGCTCACCCAAAGCCCCAGTCCCGTGCCGGTCACGTCCTTGGTCGTGAAGAACGCCTCGAAGATGCGTTCCCGCACCTCGGCATCCATCCCCTGCCCGGTATCCGCCACCGTGATTCGCACGCCCTCCGCCCCTGGCTCATTCCACCGCCGCGAGCGCCGCGCGCGCACCTGCAGCCTGCCCCCGCCCGGCATCGCATCCATCGCGTTCACCAGCAGGTTCGCAATCACCTGCCGCACCTCGCCCGCAAAGCAATAGAGATCCAGCTCCGGATCGAACTCCTTCGTCAGCTGAATCCCCAGCGTATTCAGGCGCACATGGTAGAGACTCAGCAGCGAATCCAGCAGCTCGGCCATCGTGGCCCGCGCCGGCAGCGTCGATTGCCGGTAGAACCGCAGCGTCTGCTGCGTAATCTCCGCAATCCGCTTCACCTCCAGCTCCGCCAGCGTCGCATACTCCAGCGCCGCCCCCTCCAACTGGCAGTAGTTCTTCAGCAGGAAGAGCAGATTCGTCACCGCCTCCAGCGGATTATTGATCTCATGCGCAATCGACGCCGCCAGCCTGCCCGTCGCCGCCAGCTTCTCCGTCCGCCGCAGCGCCTCTTCGCTGCGCTTGCGTTCGGTCGCATCCAGCACAATCACGCCCGTCCATCGCACCTCATCCGGCTGCGTCCGCACCGGATAGGCGCTCACCAGCCATGTCCACGGCAGATTCAGCCGGCCCCGCTTGCCGTTCAGTTCCACATCGCGCACCGGCGCCTCGGTGGCAAACACGCGCTGCACCGATTCTTCCAGTTCTCCGGCCACGGCCGCGGGAACCACCTCCGGCAGCGTCCGCCCCAGGTGGCTGTTTATCGGCACGCCTGTCATCCCGGCAAACACGTCGTTCACGCGCACAAACCGGCAGTTGCGATCAAAAAACGCCAGCCCGATCGGCGCATTCGCCAGCATCGAATCCAGCAGAGACAGCGTGTTGTTCAGTCCCGTGCGCTGCTCCTTGATGGAAGCCACCATCCGGTTGAAGGCTTCGATCAGATCGCCAAACTCGTTATGCACCGTCACCGGCAGTGGAAAGCTGCTCTCGCTGTCCGGCGAAACCATCAGCGCCCGCGTGCCCCTGTGCAGCACCGCCAGCGGACGCGAGATCGCCCGCGCCATCAGCAGCACCAGCAGCGCCGACGCCAGAACCCAGATCACGCCGAAGATCTCCGTCCCGCGCTCGATCGTATTCAGTTGCTCATAGTCCCATGCGCGATCCGTCTCCACCCACGCGTAGCCCCGCAGATCTCCATGCGTGTAGATCGCGTCCACGCTCTCCATCCGGTTGCCCGCAAAGTCAAACACCGTCGGCTCTTTGGGATTCTTCAGCGGAATCTGCGCGCGCTCGGCAGCATCCAGCCGCATCTCGTCCGGCTCACCCGTGCTTGCGAACAGCACATTGCCCGCCGGGTCCGTCACCTTGGCCACCCGCACGCCCGGCGTCTCGCCCATCATCGTCACGGACAGGCCCACCCACCCCGGCCGTTCCTGTCGCAGCGCCTCGCTCGCCTGCAGCGCCATCGACGTCGCCTGGTGTCCCAGCCGCAGCCGCGCCCGCTCGTGCACCTCGCTCGCCTGCCGGCTGATCAGCAGCGCCGCGAACAGCAGGATCGACAGCGCCTCCAGCAGCACCAACCCCGCCAGCATCTGCCAGCGAATCGTTCGCGGCCATAAGCGTATCCGCACCCGTCTGCCCTCCGCTCTCTACGCCCGTTCCGCGCTCGGCGTCAGAGCCGCTTCCAGCCCGCGCGCGATCTGCTTCCCGTGGAACCGCCCGTTCTCAATGAAAATCTCGTTCGTCCGCGACCCCGCCACAATCACGCCCGCCAGATAGATCCCCTTCACATTGCTCTCCAGCGTCTCCGCGTCGCACACCGGCCGCCGGTCCGGCCCTTCAAACCGCACGCCCATCTCTTCCAGAAAGCTGAAGTCCGGATGATACCCCGTCATCGCAAACACAAAATCGTTCTTCACCGTCTTCGGCCCCTCGGGTGTCCTCAACACCACCGCATCCGGAGTTACCTCCACCAGTTGCGTGCTGAAGTACGCCTTGATCTCTCCTGCTTGGATGCGGTTTTCAATATCCGGCTTGATCCAGTACTTCACGTGCCGGTGCAGCTCCGGGTCGCGATGCACCAGAGTCACCCTTGCCCCGTGCCGCCACAGTTCCAGCGCCGCAATCGCCGCCGAGTTCTTCCCTCCCACCACCAGCACGTCCAGCCCGAAGTATGGGTGCGGATCATCGTAGTAGTGATGCACCTTGCTCAATTGCTCGCCCGGAATCCCCATCATGTTCGGCAGGTCGTAGTATCCCGTCGCAATCGCCAGCTTCCGCGCCCGCATCACGCCCGGCCGCCCAAAGCGATCCACCGTATGCACCTGGAAATCCCCATCCCCACCCGTCACCTTGTCGACGCGATGATATTGCCGCACGTCCAGCTTGTAGTGCGCCGCCACCTGCCGGTAATACTGCAGCGCCTCGTTCCGCGTCGGCTTCGCATTCGGGCTCGGAAATGGAATATCCCCAATCTCCAGCAGCTCCGAAGTCGTGAAGAACGTCATGTGCGAGGGATAGTGAAACAGCGAGTTGCACACGCAGCCCTTATCCACCAGCACCGCCTTGTGGCCCGCCTTGCCCGCCTCAATCGCGCACGCCAGTCCCGTCGGTCCCGCGCCTACCACCAGCAAGTCAAACACTTCGCTCACCATCCCGTCCGCCCTCCCCTCCGTCCTGCACATAGCTTAGGCCATCCTGCACAGTATGAGGGGAATCCGGTCCATGCGACCCGTTCCGTTCGATCGATGGTAGAATGCTAGAAGACATTGGAAGAAAGGTAGAAATCATGACCTTGAGCCTCAAAAATCCCGAAACCGAGCGCCTGGCAAGAGCACTGGCGAAGCGGACGGGCGAGAGCCTCACTCTGGCCGTCACCATTGCTCTCAAGGAGCGACTGAGCCGCCAACAGCCGTCCCGCAAGCCTGAAGGCCGCTTCGAACGCATCCGTAAGATCGTCGAGCGCACTGCGCCGCGCATGAGAGGCGGTAAGACCTCTAAAGAGTTAATGGATGCACTCTACGACGATGAAACTGGCTTGCCCAAATGATCGTCGACACATCCGCCATTGTGGCCATATTGAAGGATGAGCCGGAAGGGATCGCATTCTCGAAGGCGCTCGAAGAGGCAGACTACGCTGCGATCTCCGCAGCGACGTATGTCGAGGCCTCAATCGTGTTCAGCAAGTATCGCGACCCTGTGATTGACACCCAATTCGATGACTTTCTTGAGGAATCCGGAATCGTCATCGAGCCGGTCACCGTCGAACACGCGAGAATCGCCCGCCAGGCCTACCGAGACTACGGCCGCGGCAGCGGTCACCCAGCCAACCTCAACTACGGCGACTGTTTCAGCTACGCCCTCGCCCGCTCCAGGCGTGAACCTCTCCTCTATAAAGGGGATGACTTCGGACACACCGACCTGCGTTCGGCGATTGAGATCTGATTCCGCCACGGCGCAGTGGCGGCCGCCAGCAAAGCGCCCCCTGACTTTGGCGATACCTCCTTACTTTGGTACTTTTTAGGAAGTTACTCACCTCTGCTACCCTTGTTGATAACGGCGTTGCAAGCGTACCGCTTACAGCGGTCGCGGAACCCAAGCGGGTGCAGATGGAGAGCAAGAACTACTGCGCGTACAACCGGACCCAGGGCTGCTTCCTGAGCCTCCGGATCAGCACGGCTGACGCCACGCAGCAGTCCGCCCACGAGCAACTCCAGAGCCTTGCCGAAAACTCACAGTCCGGCCTCTGGATCTCTCCCTTCGCCACTCTTCCCGGGGGCCACACCCAGCTGGTCTTCGATCTGGTCTATCTCGACCAGGATTGCCGCGTCCTTGGCATCGAATCTTTTCCTAATCCCTCGGCGCGCCAGCCCGACAAGCCCATCGCCAGCGCGCTCGCGCTTCCTCCGCGCACCATAACCGCCACCATCACCCAGCCCGGCGACGAGCTAATTATCTGGTCTCTCTCCGAAGCCAAACCACAGCCCCAGCGCGGCGTCCTTTCCACCCGCACCAGTCGCTCCCGTACCGCGTCGACCTCCCGTGCCCAACAGCCGGCGCCGTCACCCCACACACCAGCTGCGGATCGGCGCGACAACCATATTGCTCCAGAAACTGGCCCCGACGCCGAACCCGACTCATCGCAGCAGCCGTCGTTCTTCAAGCGATTGTTCCGCGGCGGCCTCGCAGGGAAAGACGACGCGCCCGTCTCCCTCTTCGCCTCCGGCTCCGTCCATGAGGTGGCTCCGCCTCAGGCAGCTTCCCCCATTCTCATCCAATCGACGCCCCCACGAACTCCAGCTCCGTGCCCCGCTCAACCTCCCGTCGAAGCCGCTCCGCCACCCAGCGCAGCCGCCTCCATCTCTGCACCAGCTCCCGAGCTGGTCCGCACCCCTGCTCCACAGCCCCTCCCTGCTGTCGAGGTTCTGGCGGCTCCGGCCGTCGCACCCAGTATCCCGTCTGCCCCGGCCGCGCCACCACAGCCCGCGCCGCAGACCGACCTTCCTGCGCCGGCTGCCATCACCGAGCCACCCGCCGCGGCGGAACCCGAGCCTGCCGTCGCTGCTTCCGCTTCGCCCACGCCTGTCTTCGACACGGTTCCTGACGCGCATCAGAGCCAGGCAGCCGCAGTCCTTCCCGAGAGCGAATCCGCGGTCGAATCGCCTGTCGCACAGCAGGAGCCAGCCACAGAGCCTGCCACGCTCATCGCCGCCGACACAATCGCGGCAACTCCCGCGCCGCCTCCGCCCATTGAAGCGGCCCCGCCGCAGCCCGCGGCGCCGCCACCCTCCCCGATACCAGCAACGCCCATCGAGCAACTCAGCCCGCCGGCCCCAGCCGAATCCGTCGCCGCGCCCGCTGCAGCCCGTCGCCTCGTCGCCATCCCCGGACCCAACGGCACCGCTTTTGTCGTTCAAAGCACCGAAGAGTCTCACGAACAGGCTCCTGCTCCGGCGCAGGCAGCGCCACCAGCAGAATCCGTCGCTGCGGCCCCGGCGCAGCCCCCGCTGGAACCCCTCGCCCCGCCTCCGCCAGCACCCGTCGCCGTTCCCGCTGCCGCATCCGCACAAACGGCTCCAGTCGACGCCGCTGCGCCAGAACCGGCTCCCGCGGCGGACCACGTCGCACAGAAATCGCAGGAGTGGAAAAAGGCGCGCAGGCACGCGCAGCGCAAAGAGAAGGATCGGCGCGAGGCCAAGCGGAAAAAATTCAAGTTCCAAAGCGCTACCGAAAATGCTCCCTCCGGCCCATCCATCGGCAAGCGCTTCGTCCGCTGGCTGACCGCGCCTCCCACCGCCGCCAAACGCATGCGCACGCCGGAGATCGTCGCCTACTTCTGGACCGGCGGCACGCCTCGCCCGCACACCGTCGCCAATATCAGCGTCACCGGCCTCTACATCCTCACCAAAGACCGCTGGCTGCCCGACACCGTTTTCGTCATGAACCTGCAATGGACCGACACCGACGGCAAACACCCCGGCGATGCGATCTCCGTCCTTGCCAAAGTCGTTCGCTCCGGCGACGACGGCGTCGGCTTCCAGTTCGTCACCTCAGACGCCGTGGATCTCGGCGTCGGCCAGTACCTGCCGGGCAAGGGCGCGGACCGCGTTGCGCTCGACCGCTTCCTCTGGCGTCGCAAGCATGCCGCAGCACAGGCGCACGCCTGAGCGCGGCCAGCACTCCTCATCGGTCTCGCAGCACTACCGCATTCATCTCTCCGGCCATCGCCTCGCTCACGCTGCTCCATCGTTTGCCTCCTTCGCATCTCTCCCCGGCAGGGCTGCGTCTCCTGTTGACACGCTCCTGTCGTTCCCTGTATTTTCCAAATCATCTTTTGAATTCAATGCATCCTTTTGAATTTGTCAGCGGAATCCATGCCTCCAGCCAAAGTGCCTCCATCCAAAAAGAAGGCCGCGCCAAAGACCTATCGCGCCCATCGCGACCGCCAGCGGCATCGGATTCTTGAGGCCGCCAGGCTGCTCTTCTGCCAGCGCGGTATCGACCGAGTCTCCATGGCCGAGATCACCGCCGCAACCGGCCTGCAGCCCTCCACCATCTACCAGTACTTCTCAAACAAGGACGACATCGTCTGGGCCATCCTCACCGAGCTCTTCGCATCCGGAGCCGAGCGCATCCAGCATCGCATCGATTCCGCTCCCAACGGCCTCGCCCGCATCACCGCCCTGCTTGAGTTCATGGCCGAAGAACTCTCCACCCACGCCGAGAACGTTCGCTTCATGGCGCAGTTCGATGCCATCTACGCCCACGACTGGCCAGCGGAGCGGCTCCTCACACTCGAGTCGCAGATCAATCCTCAGGGCTTCCGCGTCTTCCGCAAGTGGATTCGCGAAGGCATCGCCGATGGCTCTCTGCGGCCCGATCTCGACCCCGGCCTGACCATGCATGCCGTCCTCAACGCAGCCATCGGCGCGCAACGCCGCCTCGCCTCTCTCGGCGACAAGATTGAAGTGGAGTACGGCCAGCCCGTCGATAAGCTCTTTCGCGAAACCATCCGCATTCTCCTGCTTGGGCTGCGCGCACCCCAGCCCACCAACCGCAGGAAAGCCGCACATCCGCCCGCAACCCGGCCCCGCACATCCAAAAGGAGAACCGCATGAACTTCCGCCGCCTCGCCCTGCCCGCATTCGCCGCCGCGCTCCTCACCTTGCTCCCCGTGGCCCTTCGCGCGGCCCGGCCTGTGCCGCCTCGCCTCACGCTGGCGGCAGATGCCGATTGGAAGTTCCTTCTCGGCGATCCCGCCGGCGCGGAGACGCCATCCTTCCCCGACGCATCCTGGACAACCGTGGACCTCCCTCACGACTGGAGCATCGCGAGCCACCCGGACAAGGACAATCCCGGCGGCGCAGGCGAAGGATTCTACCCCGGCGGTATCGGCTGGTATCGCAAATCGTTCCGCGCCCCCGCGTCCTGGCAAGGCAAGCGCGTCAGCGTGGAGTTCGACGGAGTCTACAGAGACGCCACCGTCTACCTCAACGGCCGCAAGCTCGGCATCCATCCCTACGGCTACACCAGCTTCAGCTTCGATCTCACGCCCGCTCTCACCATTGGCGGCCAGAACCTTCTCGCCGTGCGCGTCGACAACTCCGCGCAGCCCAATAGTCGCTGGTACAGCGGCTCCGGCATCTACCGGCATGTTCGCTTCACCGTCACCAATTCCACCCACATCGCCCACTGGGGCACATTCGTCACCACCTCCACGGCCTCCGACGCATCGGCCAGCATCTCTGTCCAGACGCATGTCGAGAATGACTCCGCGCAACCCGTCGATGCCACTGTTGTGACCACGTTCTTCGACAGCACTGGCGCTCGGGTCGGCTCTGCCCAATCTGCGCTGTCCATCCCCGCCAACCAGGAAGCGGCCACGGCGCAGGAGATCGTGGTCGCTCATCCATCGCTGTGGTCGCCCGACACGCCAGTCCTCTACCGCGCGGTTACGCAGATTCGTAAAGACGGCAAGCTCCTCGATGAGAATTCCACGCCCTTCGGCATCCGCACGCTCGCGTGGTCGGCGCAGCAGGGCCTGCTCCTCAACGGCAAGTCCATCAAGCTCCACGGCGGCAGCGTCCACCATGACAATGGCCCGCTCGGCGCGGCAGCCTTTGACCGCGCAGAGGAGCGCCGGGTCGAGCTTCTCAAGGCCGCCGGCATGAACGCCGTCCGCACCGCGCACAATCCGCCGTCCCCGGCCTTCCTCGATGCATGTGATCGCATCGGCCTTCTCGTGCTCGACGAACCCTTCGATGTCTGGGAGGCGCACAAAGTCAAATTCGATTACGCCAGCGACTTCGCAGCCTGGTGGAAGCAGGACATCGAGTCGATGGTGCTGCGCGATCGCAATCATCCCTCCATCGTGATCTGGGGCATTGGCAACGAAATTCCCGAGATCGAAGTATCCAGCGGCAAGGGCCTCGCCAGGCAGCTCATCGAGGCAGTCCGCTCGCTTGACACCACACGCCCGCTCACGCTCGCCTTCCCCGGCACCACCACCAAACCCAATGCCGAAGCGGTCTTTTCGCAGCTCGACATCACCGGCTATAACTACAACCTCCTCCAGAGCTACGCAAAAGATCACCAGCAGTTGCCTGCGCGCATGATGCTCACCACGGAGTCCTATCCCGCCAGCGCCTTTCCGCTCTGGCAGGCCAGCCAGGCCAATCCGTATATCCTCGGCGACCTAACCTGGACGGCCATCGACTACCTCGGCGAATCCGGAATCGGCGCATGGTCCTATGGCACTCCCCAGCAGGCCAAGGCCGCTGCGCAGATCATGGGCGCCATGGCCAATTCCGGCGTTGTCGATCAATTGTTCCTCGGCATGGCCACGGGAAAAGACGCGATGGCTGAGATGGCCAAGCAGGCAGACCCCGCCATGCAGTCCGCCATCGCCACGCTCTTCCACGGCTACCCGTGGCACGCCGCGGCCTGCGGAGACCTCGACCTCATCGGCCAGCGCAAGCCGCAGTCTTATTACCGCGACATCCTCTGGAACGGCGGCGATCGCGTCTACGCCACTGTCCGCCTCCCGGAACCCGAGGGCAAAAAGATTATCGCCATCGGCTGGGCCACCTATCCCACTCTGCCCAGTTGGAGCTGGCCGGGAGAGGAAGGCAAAGACCTCCAGGTCGAGGTCTACTCCGGCGCGGAAAAAGTCCGCCTCTTTCTCAATGGCAAACTGATCGGCGAAAAGCCCACCGGCCGCGACGAGCAATTCAAAGCCGAGTTCACCGTTCCGTATGAGCCCGGAACCCTGAAGGCAGTCGGCCTGCGCGGGGATCGCGTCGTTGCAGAGAGCGTGCTCGCGACCGCTGCCAGCGCCACGCATCTGCGTCTCCATGCAGACCGCACAATGGTTCAGGCGGACGGGCAGGACCTGTCTTTTATCACCGTCGAAGCAGTGGACGACCAGGGCCGCTGGGACCCTCACGCCGATCAGGAAGTGACCTTCTCCATCGGCGGCCCCGGCGCCCTTGCCGCCGCGGCCAACGCCGATCAGCAGGACAACGCCTCCTATCAGAGCACGCACAGCAAGCTCTTCGAGGGACGCGCGCTCGTCGTGGTCCGCACCACACGCCACCCCGGTCGAATCACCCTCAACGCCAGCGCTCCCGGTCTCAGCGCAGCTTCTGCTTCGATCGACGCGAAGGCCGCACCCAGTCAACCCATGCTGCAATAGCCCCACGCGCGCGAATGGACCGTGACGAACTGCTCCGCGCATCTTCGCGCAATTCGAGTCCACACCGCAGGCGAGAACCTTTGCCTACCCACCGCGAATCAGCACGCACGCGCACCAGTCGTGTATGATTCGCATCGCCGTTGTTCAGCGCTCCATCCGCGCTCGCTGAGGCACGTTCGGCCGTTTCCAAATCATCCAATGCCGCTGCAACGAAGAGAAGGTTCGGAGGGATCATGAAAACGATTTCAAGACGCGACATCCTCAAGTCCAGCCTGTTGGCTCCCGCCGTCGCCGCCACTGCCCACGGCCTCGCGCCCATCCAGCCCGCCGTTCATGCCGCCTCAGAGGTTTCCGGCCCGCTCTCCGCGCCCGCCACCGCTCCTGCTTCCACTCCCAGCGCCCTCCGCGAGCGCCTCCTTCTCGACTTCGGCTGGCGCTTCCACTTCGGCGACGCATGCGACGCAGCCAAAGACTTCGACTACAGCAGCCCCACCGCCGGCAACTTCCAGAAGACCGGCAACTTCCTGCCTGCCGCCACCGTCGCCTTCGATGACCGCGACTGGCGCAGTGTCGATCTTCCTCATGACTGGGCCGTCGAGCTCCCCTACGTCAACGACCCCGGCCTCATGAGCAAGGGCTTTCATCCCCTCGGCCGCAAATATCCCGAGACCAGCGTGGGCTGGTACCGCCGCGTCTTCGATCTCCCCGCCGAGGACGCAGGCAAGCACATCTCCCTCGAGTTCGACGGCGCATACCGCGACGCCCTCGTCGTCTTCAACGGCTTCTACATCGGCCGTCACAGCGGCGGATACGATCCCTTCAGCTTCGACCTCTCATCCTTCACCAACCCCGGCCAGGCCAACGTTCTCGTTGTGCGCGTCGATGCCACCGAGAGCGATGGATGGTTCTATGAGGGCGCAGGCATCTACCGCCACGTCTGGCTCGTCAAGTCCCATCCCGTTCACGTCCGTCGCTGGGGCACATTCGT
>JBBIVH010000023.1:4174-6012 GCA_037439805.1 Acidobacteriaceae bacterium | reverse complement strand
GACGCCCAGCGCGGATTTCTTCTCAACGGAGCGCCCGTCAAGCTGCGCGGCACCTGCAATCACCAGGACCACGCCGGCGTCGGAGTCGCACTGCCCGATTCCGTGCAGGCCTATCGCGTCCGCAAGCTGCAGGAGATGGGCTGCAACGCCCTCCGCACTTCCCACAACCCGCCCACGCCCGAGCTGCTCGATGCCTGCGATCGCATGGGCATGCTCGTCTTTGATGAAACCCGCATGATGGCCTCCAATCCTGAAGGCCTGCAGCAGTTTGAAGATCTCGTGCGCCGCGACCGCAACCACCCCAGCGTCTTCATGTGGTCCATGGGCAATGAGGAGGTACAGGCCAACTCACCCCGCGGCGTCGCAATTCTCAGCGCCATGAAGGCCGTCGCCGCGCGCCATGATGGCTCCCGTCCCGTCTCCATCGCGCCCACCATGAGCATCGGCACCGGCGGCCTCGCCGTCGGCGACGTCGTGGGCTACAACTACATGGACCCCGGCGCCGAAGCCTTCCACAAGGCCCACCCCAACCAGCCCGTCATGGGCACGGAAAACGTCAGCGCCGTCGGCACGCGCGGCATCTACATCACCGACAAGTCCAAAGGCTTCGTCAGCTCCTACGATGTCTACACCACCACCGGCCGCGCCTCCGCTGAGGGTTGGTGGAGCTTCTGCAATGCGCGCCCATGGATGTCCGGCGGCTTCATCTGGACCGGCTTCGACTATCGCGGCGAGCCCTCGCCCAATGGCTGGCCCAACATAAGCTCGCAATACGGCGTCATCGACACCTGCGGTTTCCCCAAGGACTCCTTCTTCTACTACCAGTCCTGGTGGACCGGCAGGCAGGTCCTCCATCTCTTTCCACACTGGAACTGGCCCGGCTATGAAGGCAAGGAGATCGCCGTCTGGGTCTACTCCAACCTCGACAAAGTCGAGCTGCTCCACAACGGCCAGAGCCTCGGCACCAAAGACGTCACCAAGGACTCACACCTCGCATGGACCGTGAAGTACGCACCCGGCTCCATCGAAGCGCGCGGCTGGAAAAACGGCGCGCTCGTCATGACCGACCGGCGCGACACCACCGGCGCCGCCGCAAAGCTCGTCCTCCGTCCTGATCGCGATTCCCTCGCGGCCGACGGCGAAGACGTGGCCATGTTCGCCGTCGAGGTACAGGACGCGCAGGGCCGCACCGTTCCCGTCACCGATCAGCTCGTCACCTTCCACGTCACCGGCCCCGCCCGTCTCATCGGCGTCGGCAACGGAGACCCCACCGACCAGGCGCCCGACAAAGGCTCCTCGCGCAAGGCCTTCTCGGGATACTGCATGGCTTTGCTGCAGTCCACAAAGTCCGCCGGCGACATCACCGTCGAGGCAACATCCCCCGGCCTTGCCGGCGCGCACGCCACCGTCGCAGCCAAAGCAGTGGCTCTCCGTCCGCAGGTCGCTGTCTATGATCAACCCGCGCCCAGGGGCAGCGGTGTCACCGGCCTCTGGCGTCCGCTCCCAGAGTCCGCTCCCGGCATCATGGGAAGGATCATGGGCGATCCGCAACTCTTCAAATTGATCGAAGAAGACGGCAAGCTCACCGGCAGCGTGCAGGGCGCGGGCGGCATGTTCGGCGGCTCTGACCTTCCCGTCCCCGTCGCCAATGGCAAGGTGGACGGCTCCCACATCGCCTTCCAGTCCGGCGTCAACTCCTACCAGGGCACCGTCAGCGAAGACCAGATTGAGCTGCACCGCTCCGCAAGCATTCCCTTCCACCGTCCCGAACCGAAAGTCGTCGCCAACCCGCCCGCGATCGGTCCGGCTCCCGATGAATCCGACCCCTCCATCGGCTC
>JBBIVH010000023.1:0-4074 GCA_037439805.1 Acidobacteriaceae bacterium | reverse complement strand
GGCGACAAAGTCGAAGTCACCGTCGCAGCCAAAGGCGGCGGTTCCGAGGCCAAGAGCAAATTCATCATGCTCAATCCCTCCGACTCCGTCGTCGAATGGGTCCTCAAAACCGTCCCCACTATGGGCGCAGGCTGGTGCCCGCCCGGCATGTTGGGCATCGGCATCGGCGGCACCGCCGAGAAAGCCATGCTTCTCGCCAAAGAAGCCTTGATGGATCCCATTGACATCCAGGACCTCATCGCCCGTGGCCCGAAGAATCGCGCCGAAGAACTCCGCATCGAGCTCTACGACAAGGTCAACCGCCTCGGCATCGGCGCGCAGGGCCTCGGCGGACTCACCACCGTCCTCGACGTCAAGGTCCGCGACTATCCCACCCACGCCGCCAACCTTCCCGTCGCCATGATTCCCAACTGCGCCGCCACGCGCCACGCGCACATCGTCCTCGACGGCTCCGGCCCCGTCTACCTCGATCCGCCCGATCTCAAGGACTGGCCAAAACTCACCTACGACGTCTCCGGCGCGCGCCGCGTCAACCTCGACACCGTCACCCGCGACGAAGCCGCCACCTGGAAGCCCGGCGAAGTCCTGCTGCTCACCGGCAAGCTCCTCACCGGCCGCGATGCCGCCCACAAGCGCATGACCGACATGCTCAGCCGCGGTGAAAAGCTCCCCGTCGACTTCCGCAACCGCTTCATCTACTACGTCGGCCCCGTCGATCCCGTCCGCGAAGAGGTCATCGGCCCCGCCGGCCCCACCACCGCCACCCGCATGGATAAGTTCACCCGCCAGATGCTCGCTGAAACCGGACTCCTCGGCATGGTCGGCAAAGCCGAGCGCGGCCCCGCCGCCATTGAGGCCATCAAGGAGTTCCGCGCCGTCTATCTCATGGCCGTCGGCGGAGCAGCCTACCTCGTCGCCAAAGCCATCACCGGCGCGCGCCAGCTCGCCTTCCAGGATCTCGGCATGGAAGGCATCTACGAGTTCGATGTCAAAGACATGCCCGTCACCGTCGCCGTCGACTCCAAAGGCACCAGCGTCCACCAGACAGGCCCCGCCGAGTGGCAGCAGCGCATTGCCAACATCCCGATCCTTCAATAGCGCAGACACGAACGCCCCGGAGTGGCTCCACGCGCCTGCGCGGCACTTCCGGGGCGTTCTTCTGTCCGTGCTCCCGCGGGAGCGCTCGTCCTACTTCAGCTTCTTGCCAAACCGGAACGACAGGCCGACCGTGTAGCCAAAGCTGTTCTGCATCGACGAGCCAAAGCCGGTCACCATGTCATCGCCCGCAACCCGCAGCGAAAGATTCGGGCTGATGTTCGCCTCGCCAATCAGGCTTGGGCTGATGGCGTACGTCCATCCATCCGGATACAGCCCCAGCGCCGTGCTGCCAAAGCCGTTCGTGTCGCTCGAAAAATTCCCCAGCGCCGTACCGCCAAGCGCCCGCACCGCAATCGAGTACTTCGGCCGCATGTAGACGCGGTAGGTCGGTCCGGCCATCATGCCGTATTCGCTGATGGCGGGCCGCGTAATTGAGGCGAAGTTCAGGCCCACATACGCCGTGCCATAGTAGCCGCGCATATCCGCCGTCACGCCCAGCCGCTCGCTCAGATACCGCGTCAGCTCCGTGTCCCACGAGTAATACGCCACGCGCTCCTTGTTCGGCCCGGGGATAAACCGCAGATACCCCGTGCCCAGAAACGCCTCCCACTCCGGCGAATACGTATCGCGGATGGTCTGCGCCTCGCGCTGCTGGTGACGCAGGCGGATGCGCTCCTGCACGCTCATCTGCGGTTGATTCGCAGCCTGCGCCTGATCCTGCCCATCGACGGACGCGCTCGTGCTGCTTGACTCGCTTGTCTCCGCATGCACTGCCAGAAGAGCCGGCATCAGCAGTGCCAGCAAAAACACAAAACGGCGGATAAAAACCATCGCTTTCGGGAACCCTCCACAACGTTACGGAAGCACCCGCTAGGAAGCGCTCCCCACTCTGTATTAAATCATCTGGAACCACCCTTGCGGTTGGCCCGCTCCCAACTTGGACGCAACTGCCGCCGCTTCGCCTCCCCGCATTCCACTCTTTCCACCCGCAAGCCTGCCGCGCCTTTGCTCGCGCGCCGCATTTTTCTCCGCCGTTTCCTCCCCGCGCGTAGCCCATGCGCTCGCCCATGCTCTAGGATGGAAGGCCACGGAGGTTTTCATCGCATGTCGCGTCTTTTCCTCGGCTTCCTGCTCGGCCTGATTGCCGTGCCCATTGCAGGCCTGCTGTACTTCCACTTCGGCAACCTTCCCGTCGCCGTCGCAGATAAACCCTTCCCCATGGAGCGGCAAATCACCCACGTCGCCCTTAACGCCCGCATCGATCGCGAAATGATCGCACAGCCTCCTATGCAGCCCACCGGCGATAACCTCATCGCCGGCGCGCACATCTACGTCGAAAAATGCGCCTTCTGCCATGGCCTCTACCAGCAGCCTTCCACCATCGGAAAGAACATGTTCCCCGATGCGCCCCCGCTCTGGCAGAAGCACCACAACGGCAACGTCGTCGGCGTCAGTGATGACCCGCCCGGAGAAACCTACTGGAAGGTCTACAACGGCATCCGCCTCACCGGCATGCCCGCCTACGACAAGCAGCTCACCGAAACAGAAATGTGGCAGGTCTCTCTTCTGCTCGCCAATGCGGACAAGCCGCTCCCGCCCGCCGCACTCGATCTTCTGCGCCCTGCCGCCGCAGCGCCAGCCCCGGCCACGCCCGCTGCCGCCCACGCCGGCAAATAACTCCACCGCTCGCTCCGCGCGTCGCCGTGCGGAGTGAGCCCCCCATGTTTTGCACCCCGGGAAGAACATCATGCTCGACGCGCTTCGCAAAGGCTTCCGCTTCTTTCTCATGTGCTTCGGTGTCTCCAGCCCGGAGAAGAAGCCCGCCCCGTCCACCTCAACATCGCCTCGTCCCAACTCCACGCAGAAGTAAACCCATCCACCGCCACCGGAGTGTTCGATGAAGTCCTTCCGATTTGTTCTTGCCGTTGCCGCGCTTGCGGCCTTCGCCCTCGGCCACGCCCCCGCCCAGTCCACTGACTACTTCTCTAACTGGCCCGCCGGAGACTCCCCGCAGGAGGTCGGCAAGCGCCTCGCCGATCACTTCGTCTCCAGCCCCCACCAGTACACCTCCACCATCCACTACGCCGAGGTCGCCACCTGGTACGGCGCATTCACCTTCGCCGATCTCACCCACGACGATGCCCTCCGCACTGGCCTCATCCAGCGCTTCGAGCCCCTCATGCCCGGCGGTCCTGAGGCCTCGCGCCGCCCCATCCGCCATCACGTCGATGACTCCATCTTCGGCGTCGTCCCCCTCGAAATCTCCATCCAGACCCACGATCCCAAATACCTCGCTGAAGGAAAGTACTGGGCCGACCGCCAGTGGGAGAGCCCCACGCCCGACGGACTCTCCGGCGAAACACGCTTCTGGGTCGATGACATGTACATGCTCACCATGCTGCAACTCGAGGCCTACCGCGCCACAGGCGACCGCAAATACCTCGACCGCGACGCCAGCGAGATGGTCGCCTATCTCGACAAGCTCCAGCAGCCCAACGGCCTCTTCTTCCACGCGCCCGACGTGCCCTTCTACTGGGCTCGCGGCGATGGCTGGTTCGCCGCCGGCATGGCCGAGATGCTTCGCACCCTGCCCGCCGACCACCCCCAGCGCGCCCGCATCCTCGCCGGATACCAGAAAATGATGGCCGGCCTGCTCCAGTACCAGGGAAAAGACGGCTCCTGGCGTCAGCTCATCGACCACGACGATGCATGGCCTGAAACCTCCGGCTCCGCCATGTTCACCTTCGCCCTCATCACCGGCGTCAAAAATGGCTGGCTCGACGCCGCCACCTACGGACCCGCCGCCCGCCGCGCCTGGATCGCCGTCGTTGGCTACGTCGACCAGAACGCCGACGTCACCAATGTCTGCGAAGGCACCGGCAAAAAGAACGACCTCACTTACTACCTCACCCGCCACCGCCGCACCGGCGACTTCCACGGACAGGCACCCGTCCTCTGGGCCGCCAGCGCCCTGCT
>JBBIVH010000022.1:15611-23987 GCA_037439805.1 Acidobacteriaceae bacterium | reverse complement strand
TCCGGCTGCGATGCAACGGCTGCCACATTCACGACTGCATCCCCCAGGCCCTGCGCAAAATCGCGCGGCAACGGTGTGTAGCTCGCGGCAGTGTCAATCTCCCTCGCCTGCGCGTGCGACCGCAAACCGCCATCGGCGGAGTGGATGGCGCCGATGTCTGCGACATCTACATCGACCGACGCATCAAGGACTGTTTCTCGGCTGGAATGGGTTTCGTACTCCGCCGCGGATTCTTCCTCGCTCTGGAAGCGCGGCAGCGCCGCCGCCGCCGTGACCACGGGTTCCGGCTCGCGCATCCAGCTCTCCGGAGCAACAACGGGCACGGAGATGACCGGCGCCTCTTCCACGTTCAACATGCGCGCACGGCGCTCCGGCATCTGGTCGCGGAAGCCGGTGGCAATGACGGTAATCTTCACTTCGTCGCCCATGCGCTCGTCCTGCACCGCGCCAAAGATGATGTTGGCATCTTCGTGCGCCGCCGATTGAATGAGCGACGAGGCCTCGTTCACCTCGGACAGCTTCAGCGAGCTTGACCCGGTGATGTTGATGAGAATGCCGCGCGCTCCGTCAATCGCACCTGCCTCCAGCAAAGGCGAGGCCATGGCGGCCTGTGCGGCTTCCGCGGCGCGATTCGCGCCCGACCGCACGGCTGTGCCCATCACGGCATGGCCCATGCCGGCCATCGTCGTCTTCACATCGGCAAAGTCGCGGTTGATGATGCCCGGGATCGTAATGATGTCGCTGATGCCCTGCACACCCTGTCGCAGCACATCGTCGGCTACACGAAAGCTCTCGAAGAATCCCGCATCCTTGGCCACGGCAAGCAGCTTCTCGTTCGGAATCACGATCATCGTATCGACGCTCTCAAGCAGTTCCTTGAGGCCGCGCTCGGCCTGCTGCAGCCGGCGTTTGCCCTCGAAGGCAAACGGCCTTGTGATGACGGCCACGGTGAGGATACCCATCTCGCTGGCTAGCGAGGCAATGACCGGCGCCGCGCCCGTGCCAGTTCCGCCGCCCAGGCCGGCGGTCACGAACACCATGTCGGCCCCTTCGAGCGCCTCGATAATCTTTTCAGAATCCTCCAATGCTGCCCTGCGACCAACATCCGGATTTGCCCCGGCGCCGAGACCGGACGTGAGCCGCACGCCAAGTTGCAACTTGACTGGAGCCTGGGACAGCTTGAGCGCCTGAACGTCCGTATTGGCCGCGATGAATTCCACGCCTTCCACTCCGGCCTGGATCATACGGTTGACCGCATTGCCGCCACCGCCTCCAACTCCAATGACCTTAATCCGCGCACCGCGCGGGCTCTCGTCGTGAAATTGAATCCGCATCTCACCTGCCTGGTTTGTTTGCTGTTCCATACGACGTGAGCCTCCTTCAGGTCTAACAGTTAAAAACTTGCGGCAAAGAGCGCGCGCAACTTTGTGCGCAGTGCATTGCTTTCCGCGGCGCGGGTCACCCGGGTGCGGTGGGCATACAGGATCATTCCAATCAGCACGGCGAAGGCCGGATTGGCCAGCTCACCTGGCATGCCAGAAAGCCGCACCGGCATACCGGTTCTGGCAGGCACGCGCAGCTGGCTCTCCGTTACATCGAGCATGCCGGGCAGCGCCGATCCGCCGCCGGTGAGCACGCAACCGGCACCAAGCGCATCCATCACGCCGCCATGCCTCAGACTCTCTTTGACGAAATGCATCAGCTCGCGCGCGCGCGGCTCCAGGATTTCGGCAATCGTGCGCAGAGCTAAGCGCCTGGGCTGCGGATTGGCTATATCGATCTCGGCTTCCTGCGGAACCGCAGTGACGACCGCATGACCGAACTGGCGCTTCAGATCCTCTGCCTGAGCAACGGACATCTGCAGGCCTACTGCGAGGTCATTGGTAAAGTGAGCGCCGCCTACCGGAATAGATCCCGTGTGCGCAACGGCTCCTTCAAAAAAGACAATCAAGTCGCTGGAGTGCGCTCCGATGTCGAGCAGGCAAACTCCCAGTTCCCTCTCATCGGAGGAAAGAGTCGCCTCAGCGGCTGCAATCGACTCCAGCACAGCCTCGGTCACCTCGAGTCCTGCGCGATTGGCGCAAGTTACCGTACTTTGCAAGGCGCTGCCCGAGCAGGTGGCGATGTGAAGGTCCACTTCCAGACGCGCTCCGACCATCCCGATGGGATCGAAGATGCCCGGCTGGTCATCGAGAATGAACTGGCGCGGCAGCAGATGCAGAATCTCCCGATCAGGCGGCCGCTCGACGGCTCTTGCCCTGTCAATCGCGGCGCGCACGTCGTCGCGCGAAATCTCTCGCATGCGGCTGCCCAGATCAAGACCTCCATTCGTGTTCACCCCGCGAATGTGAGGCCCGCCCACGCCCACCGCGCAGGAATCGATATTTGCGCGCGCTGTTCTCTCAGTGGAATCGACTGCGGCTTTCACCGTCTTGGCAGCTTCCGTCAACTCCGAGATGAGCCCTTTGCGTATTCCCGCAGAGGCCACGATGCCATGGCCGCGATAGCGCAGTGCGCCATCGTTGAGGTCAGCCGCCAACATCCGGGTCCATGCGCTGCCGGCATCCAGCACGACAATCAGGTTATCTGGCTTCTGGCTCATCGTTCAGGCCTCACTGTCCCTGCGTTCCGTGTTGGACTGCCGGCTTCTTCTGCGGTGTGCCGGTCGAATGCGCGACGCGGTTCTGCAAGGCCTGCCGGCGCGCTCTCAATACGCGTTGCCGGGCCGCCGCGCGCTCAATCTCCGCCTCGCTCGGCCTCGCCTGCTTCTTCTTCGCGACTGGGTGGCTCTTCCGGGAATCATGGTGGGGGATCGCGGCCCTGTTCCCATGGTTCTTGACCACCGAATGGGAGGAACTCGACTGTGCATTGTCCTTGGCAGCCGCCTTCGCCTTGGCGTTGACTGCGGCAACCTTGGGTGCTTCGGCGGCTTGTTGAACGGGCACGACAGGCGCAGGCGCTGCCTTGCTCGCCGAGTCTGCCGGATTCATCGTATAAGCCGACGGAGCCACGTCTGCCCCAGGATTCATCTCCAGCACAACTTGCTGATCGTAGCGAAGGTCCACCGCCGAGAGATGCGGAAACTGCTGTCTCCACTCGGCGATGTGTGCCTTGTATCGCTGATACCGTTCCAAGAAGTGGTCCTCTCCAAAGTGCGCCAGAATGTCGCTTCCCTGCTCCGGCATCACGACGCGCGCATCTTCCGGATCGGTGAGGTCAATCTCCGAGATCTGATCGGAATCGTGCTGGCCATTCGCGTCGAGGTCGCTCATCAGCCGCAGATACAGCGCCACGCGCGCCTTGCGCGAGGGCAGCGGGTCGCGCGCATCAATCCCCGTCAGCACTGGGAAGGAATAATGATGCTGCGCCATCGCCGCGGCAGGCATATCCAGGAGCGCGCCGTTGGCGTCCACGAGATCAATCTTCCCTTCCTGACGCACGAAGGCAACCGGCTTGCGTTCGACAATCGAAACCTGGATTCGATCCGGCAACAGGCGCATCACGGTCGCGCGTTCCACCCAGGGAATCTGTTCGATTTGCGCACGGCGCTCGCCGAGCGGCACAAAGAAGATATTGCGCCCCATGTCTCCGCCAAAAATCGCCCACAGGTCGCCGCGGGTGACCTGCCCGATGCCGGTCACCTGCAGGTTGTCTGCGCCTGCGATGCGAAAGCGGGAGTCACGATCAAGGTAGTGGCGCGCCGCCTGGACGGCGACGCCGGCTATGGTCAGCAGGGCCACGAATACAACACCGGCGAGAACCCGGCCCGTTGCACCGGTCGGCTTCCACCAGGGCCTGCCTTGCGACCGAGATGCTTTGCGCCCGGAGCCGTCCTCGTCGTCGAGGTCGTCCATGGCGACCGGCATGCCCGGCAGGCTTCTGCGCGAAGAAGACACAGGCTCCTGCAAGCGCCGGAAGCGAGGTTCCATGGGCGCGTCGTCTTCCCACGCGAGGGGCCGAGTCTGATGGATGCCGTGTTTAGCCACGCCTTAGCAGGGTCGTGAGAATCGCCAGACTCAACTATAGCCCGCTGGAACGCGGACTCAGGCCACGGCAAATCGCAGGGGAATCCGCAGCGTAACGGGGCAGACGGCAGCGGCTCAGATGCATTCGGGATTCTGGTACTGGCTGCGGGTCAATGCTCAGGCCCACTCCAGCGTCACCACTGAGTCGGCGGGCAGGTCCACATCCAGCGCGAGTGAGCCCTGCACCAGTTGCACCTGGGTCTCTACTCCGCGGTTGGCCAACACGACGATGAATCCGCCGCCGGGATTGCGGAATCCCGCGTGCGTCACTTCGCTTCCCTTGCCCGTGCCGCCCACGCCATCCGTCGCAAAGACCTTCGCTCCGCGACGCACATGGCGCGCATAGTGAGCAAACGCCCAGTATTGGCCGCTGTAGCTGATTTTGTGTGTCTTGCTGTCGATCGTGACCACCCCGCCGCAACTGAAAGGCCCGACATTCGGCTGTCCTTTTTCATCAAGCGCCAGGTTCCACGACGTAATCGAGCGAGCCCAGTTGCCAACGATGCCGTTGAAGGTCTCGGCCCATTTGGCCCAGTCGGTTGCATAATCGGGCTGACTGATATCGGGTCCACCCTCGGTCCAGTAGGCGCTCTTCTGCGGAAAGGCGTCATGCACGCGCGTCATCGCAGAGGGTTCGCCCACGTAGCCATGCCAGGCAATCCCGTCGATGTACTCATACGCGCCCGCATCGCTGAGCTCGTCGATGGCGCGGCCCCACAGGTTGTAGTTGTGATCGAGCACCCAAATCTTCGTTGGCGCGCCTGCCTTGCGCAGCGCCGGCCCCAGATAGCCCTTCACAAACTCAATCTCCTGCTCCTGCGACCAGAGGCAGGCCGGCATGCGGCCTTCCTGCTCCGCATCGGTCTCGTTCTGCACGGTGACGGCATCGATCGGGACACCCTGCGCCTTGTACTCCTCAAGAAAGCGAAGGAAGTAGCGCGTATAGGCGGGAAAGCTCAGCTTGCGCATCGCGCCGCCCAACATCGAATTGTTCGGCTTCATCCATCCGGGCGGGCTCCACGGCGACGAAAACAGGAAAAGCTCGGAATTCACCTTTCGGGCCTCGCGCAGCATGGGAAGAATGTAGGCTTTATCATGCTCGATCGAAAAGCGCCGCATCTCCGGGTCCGGCTCAGGGCCGTCATCAAAGCTGTAGATGGTGCGCGAGTAGTCGCTGGCCCCTATGCATGTCCGGCACACATTCAGGCCCATCGCATCCTGCGCGAAGAGGTCTTGCATCAGCGGTGCGCGCTCCGACTCGGTAAGCTGGCTCAGAATAAAGCAGGATGCATCCGTCATCGCCGCGCCAAATCCGAGCATCTCCTGCCGGGTCGTCGCAGGATCAAGCAGGATGGCATTCGCCGCGACTTGCTGCACAGGCTTCCATCCCAAAGGCTCTGAGGGGGCGTGTCGTCTGTCTCGGAATGTGCTCCAGACCTTGACGGGACTGGTCGCAGTTGATTCTGCCCAGGCAGGCAATCCGCCGGGCAGGACCGCAGCCACCCCAGCCACAGAGGCGGAAGACAGAAACTCCCGACGCGTACTCCTTGCCATACTCACCTCACAAACAATGAAACATAGCGACGGCAGGATAATAGCAGCGCCGGCTGATGAAGTAAAAGGTTTCAGTAGAGGGATGGCTGGATGAATCTGCGATGGCTCAGAGGCCTTCCAGCGCGGCAAGAATCTGTGGAGCAAGCTGGCTCACGCTGCCCGCGCCAAGGGTGAGAATCAGATCGCCTTCCATGGCCTGCGCCTGGACCTCTGCCACCGCGGCGGGAAAATCCGGAGCGAACCGCACACGCGGGCCCGCAATCCGCTGCACGAGAACCTCTGCTGTAACGCCCGGTACAGGCGCTTCGCTGGCTGCGTAGATCGGAAGCACAACAACGGTATCGGCTTCTTCAAACGCGGTGGCGAACTCATCCATCAGGTCGCGTGTGCGCGAGTAACGATGCGGCTGAAACACGACATGAATCCGGCCCTGCGTGCACTCTCGCGCGGCAGAGAGCGTGGCGCGAATCTCGGTGGGATGATGGCCGTAGTCATCGACCACGCTCACGCCGCGCACCTGGCCGCTCTGCTGGAAGCGCCGATCTACGCCGCGAAAGAGCCTGAGACCCTCCGCGATCCTGTCCGAGGAAACTTCGAGTTGATCGGCAATGGCAACCGCGGCAGTGGCATTCAGCACGTTGTGATGGCCGGGCACATGCAGCTCAAACGGACCGAGCGCGCCCGCCGCAGTGGAAACCATAAAACGCGAAAAGCACCCCGGCTGGGATTCAAGCATCTCCAACTGATAGTCGGCATGCGATGAGGCTCCATAAGTAAAGACACGCCGCCGCACCCGCGGAAGAATGGAAGCAAGCTGTGGGTTGTCGATGCAGGCGGTCACTGCTCCGTAAAACGGCACCTTGTCCATGAACGCCAGAAAGGCGGCTTCCACATCTTCCATGTCGCGATAGCAGTCCATATGCTCGCGGTCGAGATTGGTCACTACGGCAAGGATGGGAGACAGCTTCAGAAAGGACCGGTCGCTCTCATCCGCTTCGGCCACCAGATACTGCGTTGTGCCCAGCCGCGCGTTAGAGCCAAGCGCATCCACCCGGCCACCCACCACCACCGTGGGATCGAGCCCGCCCGCTGAGAGCGCAGCCGCCACCATGGAGGTCGTGGTTGTCTTTCCGTGCATGCCCGCTATGGCGATGCCATATTTCAGCCGCATCAGTTCCGCGAGCATCTCCGCGCGCTGGATAACGGGAATTTTCCGCGCGTGGGCTTCGAGCACCTCAGGATTGTTCGACTGCACCGCGGAGCTGATGACGACCACAGTCGCCCCAGCCACATGGGCCGCGTCGTGCCCCTCGTAGACCGTGGCCCCCAGGTGAGTCAGCCGGTCCGTCACCCCGCTTCGCCGCAGGTCTGAACCCGACACCTTCATCCCAAGACTCAGCAGAATCTCCGCGATACCGCTCATGCCGATTCCGCCAATCCCGATGAAATGCGCGTGCTGGGAAGTGGCAAACATGGATGGGTGAAACACCAATGTAACACCCCCGGATGCATCGGCCTTTCCACCGGGCGAAAATGTGCATCCAACCATCTCAAAAGGAAGATTTGGGGCAGATCTATTTTTTCACGCTCTCCGCAACCTTTGAGCTCAGAGGTGTTTGCAGAGACAAAGCGTTCCGGTCAGGATGCAGAAGGCCGGATAGGAAATAGCGAAGAGCCCGAACCCGAAAGTGAGGCACCATGCAGTTTCTGAAGACATGTCTACTGGCAGTGGCTGTGATGGCAGGGGGACTAGCGGCCGGAACGCAACGCGCGGACGCGCAGTATGCGTACCAGGGTGGCCCTGCAAACTACATCCCGCCGCCACCCGGACCAGGCTACTCCTGGATCAATGGATACATGAGCAATGGATATTGGGTGCCGGGAAGATGGGTTTGGATCGGCAACGGCGACGATGATGAAAACGGCGGGTACGCCACACCCTACGCGCCTGCCTATGGTGGCCCCTATGCTGCACCTTATGCGGCTCCCTATGGGGGCGATGGTGATGGGGACGGCGACCAGGGTGGCGGATTCTGGCAGGGCGCTCAGGGAATTCTGGGTGGTGTCGTCGGTGGCATCGTAGGCGGCTGGGGCGGCGGCGACGATGGCGGCTGGCGCGGCGGCTGGGGAGGCGATGACGGTGGCGATGATGATTGATCCGGCGAACCATCGCTATCAAATCGTCCAGACAGGATTGAACATTCCTTTTTTCAATGGCTTAGGAAAGGGTGCGAGCTTCTACGGCGCAGGTTCAATGCATGAATGCACGGAGCCTGAACCGGCATCCTCAACCGTCTGGAGAAATTGGAAGGGAAAGACCGCAACTAATGCGGGTTTCCATGGTTAGACTATTCAGACGCCGGTTCTCAAACAAGGGACGAACCGGAGAGTGCTGGGACCGGAATTGAATGGTCCGAATTCCAGGTTCAACCATGAACCGGACGGCACAAGGAGGAAGTCATGAAAAGTTTGCGGCTCGTTCTGATTGCGATGCTCTTTGCATTACCGTTAGCAGGAACTGCCAAAGCGCAGATCGGGGTCGGAATCGGCATCGGAATTGGGCCTGCAATCGCGCCCGTCCCTGTGGATGATGGTCCTCCGGCTTGCTCATGGGGCTACTACCCCTACTACCCCTACGGCTGCGCGCCCTATGGCTACTACACTCCAGACTGGTTCGTTGGCGGCTCCTTTATCGGCGCAGGCCCGTGGCTGGGCTTCGGATGGGGTCCAGGCTGGGGTTGGGGCGGTTGGGGCCCCGGTTGGGGCGGCGGCTGGGGCGGCTGGGGCGGCTGGGGTG
>JBBIVH010000022.1:8633-15601 GCA_037439805.1 Acidobacteriaceae bacterium | reverse complement strand
CGATGCCTGGGGCGAGCACGGCTGGGGTAGAGGCGGCTGGGGTAACCGCGGCGGTTGGGGAGATCACGGCGGTTGGGGATACGGCAACCGTGGCGGCTACAACCGTTTCGGCAATAATGGCGGATATAACCGGTTTGGCAATCAGCCGGGGAATGGGTACAACCGGTTTGGTGGTCGCAGCACCTTCCAGGGTGGACCGGTGCATGGCTTCAATGGCAACCAAGGCCGTGGTCTAGCCTCGAATGGATTCCGAAACGCTTATCCGGGCGGCCGCACAGGCGGCTTCGGTGGAAACCGGTTCGGCGGCAATGGTGCCCAGGGGAATGGCTTCCGCAGCAGTAACTTCGGAGCCGGAGGCTTCCACGGAAATGGCTTCCAGGGCGGCGGCTTCCGCGGCGGCAACTTTGGCGGTGGTGGCGGTGGATTCCGCAGTGGCAACTTCGGTGGAGGCGGCTTCCACGGTGGTGGCGGTGGTGGCTTCCATGGTGGCGGAGGCGGAGGCTTCCGCGGCGGCGGTGGCGGAGGCGGGTTCCACGGTGGTGGAGGTGGTGGATTCCACGGCGGCGGTGGTGGCGGAGGCTTCCACGGTGGTGGTGGCGGCGGACGCCGATAATCCAACCACTTGAATGACCAGGGCCTGCTTGCTTCGGCAAGCAGGCCTTCTGCTTTGCGCGCCGAAGATTGACCGATCTCGCAGAATCAGACCGAGCGGCAGCCGGCCCGAATCAGCGCTGCCAGCCGCGAGTTGCGAGCCCGGTCAGACGATCGGCAATCCGCGCCGCTGCATCTGGATGGGCCAGTTTTTGCGCTGCCGTGCCCATGGCGGCGAGCCTCTCTGGAGAAGCAAGAAGACTCGTGAGCGCGATGAGCAGCTTGTCGGGACTGGACAACTCGTTCTCCGTCAGCATGAGCGCGGCGCCTGCCTGCACCATGGCTTCGGCATTGCGCCGCTGGTGATCGTCTGCGGCCGCCGCGAACGGGACGAGCAACGATGGCTTGCCGGCGGCGGCCAGCTCGGCCACGGTGGAGGCTCCGCCGCGCGCCATCACCAGACTCGCCCGCGCAAATCGCATCGGCATGTCGTCTAAAAATGCGCTCACCTGCCAGCGCGCGGGATCGGCTCCCGTAGCGGAATACGCGGCTTGCGTCGTCTCCGCGTGCCGCGCACCGCACTGGTGCAGAATCGTCAAACCGGGAACCGCCGCGAGTAAGGCCGGGAGAAACCGCGGCAACGTGACGTTGAAGAGCCGCGCCCCCTGCGATCCACCAAAAATCAGCAGATGCGGCGATTGTGAAGGCCGATGCTCCAATTGAAAAAACTCCGGCCGGACCGGAATCCCGGTCACCTCGGGGTTGCGAAACCATCGCGCCGCTGCGGGAAAATTGACGGCTGCAGCCTGCACCCATTTGCCTACGATCCGATTCGCCATGCCGGGCATCGCATTCGGCTCAAAAGCCATGGTGGGCACCTTCATCAGAAGACCGGCGGCCATGGCGGGGCCGGATGCGTAGCCGCCTACGCCAAAGACCACACCCGGGTTGAACTCGTGGATGATCCGTCGGCACGCCATTATGCTGCGCGGCAAATCCAATAGTGTCCTGATCCGGGTGGCCAGCGAAACACGATTCAGAGGGCCCACTTCCACCATGCGCAGCGCAAAGCCCGCTTCCGGCACGAGTCGGCCTTCCATGCCGCGCGCGGTTCCCACAAACAAAACCTCTGCACGATGCCGCGCGACCAGTTCGCGCGCAACCGCCAGCGCGGGGATGATATGACCGCCCGTTCCGCCACCTGCGATCAGCACGCGCAAGCTGGTCAACGATGCGCCGTCCATACGATCCTGAGTCATGCCGAGTAGGTCCAACTCATCAGGTCTCGATTCATCATGGGAGCAACTCGCCTCATCCTGGCAAGGCAACGCAATCCCATGCTCAAGCTGAGTCGCGTCAATTTCAGTCCACCTGTTTGGAGATGTTCAGGAGAATTCCAATGCTGGCCAGCGTGCAGAAGATGGATGTGCCCCCGGAGGAGATCAGCGGCAGGGGAATGCCTTTGGTGGGAAGCAGCGACAGCACAACGCTGATGTTGAAGAAAGCCTGGAGAAGAATGGCCGTTGTAATGCCGAAGGCAATCAGGCGGCCGAATGGATCCCGCATCTTGTACGCTGTTCGGAGGCCGCGAAAGCCCAGCACAAGGAAGAGAACCACCAGCAGCATTGCACCGGCGAACCCCAGCTCTTCGCCGATATTGGCGAAGATAAAATCGGTCGAAGCCTCAGGCAGATAAAACAGCTTCTGCATGCCCTCCATAAAGCCGCGACCGAACCATCCGCCCGTGCCCACGGCAATCAGGGACTGGTTGATATGAAAGCCCGCACCCATCGGGTCTGAATCGGGATGGAGGAACACCAGCATGCGCTGCCGGCGCCACGCCACCCAGAACAGCATGAACGCCAGCACGGGAGCTGCGCCCGCCGCCGCGATCAAGAGATACTTCCACTCCATGCCGGCGAGCAGCAGCATCATGGCGGTGACGCCGGCCAGCACAAGCGCCGTTCCAAGATCGGGCTGCTTCAGGATGAGCACGATGAAGACCAGCGGCACGATGGCCGCTCGCAGCAGCGTATTTCTCCAGTCGTTCATCGAACCAAGGCGGGTGTGGAGAAACCAGGCTAAGAAGAGGATAAGCACCGGCTTGGCGATCTCAGAAGGTTGAAACGTGAAAAGGCTGCCGAAGCGAATCCACCGGTGTGTATTGTGCGAATTCCGAAAGAAGAACACCATCACCAGCAGGACTGTTGTGACTGAAGTGGCGGCGAAGATAATGCGGGATGACTTGTACCGCCTGTAGTCGATCGACATCAGCCAGACCATGCAAAGCACGCCGCCCAAGGCCCAGACTAGTTGCTTGCCAACGATCGCGTAAGGATTATGAAATTGATCCTGTGCGACGACCGCGGACGCGGAAAACACCATCGCCAGGCCGTAGACCACAAGCACCAGCGTGATGAAAAAAATCCACTTGTCGACGCCTACGCGTTTTGCCATACCTTCCAACCCCGCCAATCGTTGACGAGTTCCTTGAAGACCCGGCCGCGATGCTCGTAGCTGTCAAACTGGTCGAAGCTGGAACAGGCTGGGGCAAGCAGCACAACCTCGCCGGGATGTGCCGCGGCGGCAGCGGCGTTCACAGCGCGCTCGAGCGTTTCACACGAGTGCAGAGGCACCACACCGCGCAGATGAGATTCAATCTTGGCTGCCGCGGAGCCAATTGTGTAGACAGCGCGCACGCGTTCCCGCAGCAACGGCGAGAGCTGCGTGTAATCGGAGTTCTTATCCTTGCCGCCGAGAATCAGGTGAATGCCGCCTGAAAATGCGGCTATGGCCTTTGCCGTCGCATCCACATTCGTGGCCTTGGAATCGTTGTAAAACTCCACGCCATTCAAAGTGGCCACATATTCCAATCTGTGCTCGACCGCTTTGAATCTCTCAATGGCTCGGCGAATCTCGTCCGCCGGAGCGCCAGCCAATCTGGCCGCACAGATTGCAGCCATTACGTTCTCGACGTTGTGCTCGCCCTTGAGTGGAATGTGACTGAGTGGGATGATGTGCTCCACGGTGCCGTCGCGAACTCCGCGGAATACGATCGCGCCTTCCTCGATCCAGGCCCCGCGCGGAACGGAATGCTCCATGGAAAACCAGTACACCGGCGCTGCAGAGCGCGCTGCCGCAGCAGCCGTTCGCACATTGTCGGCGTTCAGTACCAGGGCGTCTGAGGCTGCCTGAGCGGCAAAAATCCGCTCCTTGGCCATAGCGTAGTTCTCAAAGGTTCCATGACGATCGAGATGGTCGGGCGTGATGTTCAGAATCACGGCAATGTTCGGATGGAACTCCTCGGTGGTTTCCAGTTGGAAGCTCGACACTTCCAGAACCGACCAGGACTCATCCGCGCTCTCATCAATGAGCGATACGACAGGCACGCCGATGTTGCCGCCCACCAAAGTGCGAAAACCTGACGCATCGAGAATCTCGCCAAGAAGCGTGGTCGTCGTCGTCTTGCCGTTGGACCCGGTGATCGCGGCAAGTTTCCCTTTCAGAAAGTGCGCGGCCAGTTCCAGTTCGCCAATCACAGGCAAGCCGAAGTTCTTCACCTGAACCAGCTCGGGCGTGTCCAGGGAAACGCCGGGACTGACGACAATCAGGTCCTGCCGCCGGAAGGTCAGCAGTCCATGTCCACCTGTCTCGACCATAATGCCCTCTTCCAGCAGGGCGGGAATATCCCTGGCGAGAGCTTCCGCGCTGCGCACATCCGAGACGGTCACCTGTGCGCCGCGGCGGCGCAAAAACAAGGCAGCGGCCAGACCGGACTTCCCCAGTCCCACGACCAGCACCTTCTTCCCTTTTAGCTCCATCATTGCGGTTCTTCCTCAGGCCCTTCGGATGACTCTATTGTGCATCGGCGGAGGGCCGCTGCGCTCGTACTCAACGGAGTTTGAGTGTGGTAAGAGCAAACAGTGCAAACACCAGCGCGCCAATCCAGAATCGGGCAATGACCTTGGATTCATGCCAGCCCAACTGCTCAAAGTGATGGTGCAGTGGCGCCATCCTGAAAATACGCTTCTTGTTGCGAAGCTTGTAGCTGCCCACCTGCAGCATGACGGATAGAGCCTCAAGAATGAAAATCCCGCCGATGAAAGGCAGCAGCAGTTCCTGCCGGATGATGACGGCGACCGTGCCAATAGCTCCGCCCAGCGCGAGCGATCCCACATCTCCCATAAAGATCTCAGCGGGGTGGGCGTTATACCAGAGAAATCCGATGGAGGCGCCGACCATCGCCCCGCAGAAGACCGTCAACTCGCCCACCATTGGCATGCGCTGCAGTTCAAGATAGTCCGCAAAGACCACGTGCCCGCTGACATAGGTCAGCACGGCCAATGCCGCCGAGGCGATGATGGTGCATCCAATCGCCAGCCCATCCAGGCCATCCGTGAGATTCACGGCATTCGTTGACCCCATGAGGACGAAGACAACAAAAGCCGCAAATGGCAGAAAGGCCAGCCAGCCCAAGTGCGGGAAGCTGCCAATCCAATGCCATTGCAGATCCGGACGCCAGCTTTTGACGAACGGCACCATCAAGGTCGTAGAGAAAATCTTGAATTGCGTGAGCACGGCTAGCGCCACCGCGACGGCCATCGCCGCAAGGGTCTGCCAGAAGAGCTTGGCACGCGCCGTGAGTCCAAGACTGCGGCGCTGCACCACTTTGATGTAGTCGTCGGCAAAGCCGATCGCGCCAAAGGCAAGGGTCGAGAAAACAACAACCCACACAAACGGGTTTGCAGGATCGGACCAGAGGACCGTCGGCAGCAGAATCGCGATAACGATGAGAACCCCGCCCATCGTCGGCGTTCCCGATTTTTTCTTATGCGACTGCGGGCCCTCTTCGCGGATGTATTGACCAATCTGAAACTCGCGGAGCTTCTCAATCACATACGGCCCGATGAACAGGCCGATCAGCAACGCCGTCAGTGACGCAAACGCAGTGCGAAAGGTCAGGTAGCGGAAGATGCGAAATGGGTGGAAAAACGGATAAAGCTTTTGATAGAGCAGCCAGTAAAGCAAGTGGCCTCCCAAGCCGAACAGACACAGTTGTTCACGATGATTCTACAAGGCCGCGACAGCACCAGCTGTGGATGGCTTCACGCGATGCGATCAGCGGCTCCGCGTGCTTTGGCGGTGGTACTCTTCCTCAAATGCACGCTCACGATCCGCGATGTACTCGTGATAGCCAGCAGGATCGACAAAGGCCTCGCGATCCCCGCTCTTCCATCGGGCGTATTTTCCGGCCAAGTCAAAGTAGCCTCCGTGCGCGCCGAGGAAGATGTCGCATTGGAGCTTCGACAACACTTTGAACCCCGCTCGGTAGTCGGCTGCAATAGCCGGATACGCACGATTCGCGACCAGCTTGTATCCGGGATTCACATTCGGGCTGCCAACGATGACCACATGCTCCACACGACCCGTTTCCGGCTCGTCGAGTGTCCAGGTTGTGGTGCCTTTCGTGTGCCCGCCGGTCCGGTGCGCTGTGAGCGCTGTACCGCCAAGGCTCACTGTGTCGCCGTCGTGGAGCACGCGGTCGACGTGCGCAGCCGGATACTGCATGGACTTGTCACTACCGTACTGGAAGTCAGCCTTACCGCCTGATTCGACGACAGCTACATCCTCGCTCATGACTTCATATTTCGCTCCGGTCCTACGCAAAATCGCCGCGCTGCCCGCGCAGTGGTCATAGTGGGCATGACTGATGAGCAGGATCTTGATATCGCTGAACTGAAAACCCAACGACTCCACGCTCCTGCGAATGAGCGGCACGGAAGACTCAAGGTTGCTGTTGATCAGGATGTCGCCCTGTGGCGTGACGATCAAGTACGAAGCCAGATCCTCACTGCCCACGTAATACAGATTTCCAGCGATGTGAAATGCGGGAAAGGGGGTTGTCCATGATGCCGGGGCGGCCAGCGCAGGTCGATTGAACGCCGGGGCCAGCACGGACAGGACGGCACAGAGCATCGCGAGCTGAAGGCGTCTCAATGTCCTGCGCCTTCTGTTGCGCCTGTAATCGCCTGCACCGCTCGCTCGAGGCGTACGCCTCTTGAGCCTTTCACGAGCACCACGTCGCCCTCGCGCAGGTTTGCCTGCAGCCATCTTCCCGCTGCATCAGCATCAGGAAGAAACAAGGATGCGACGCCGGCCGAACACGCCGCAGTCGCCAGATGCTCCGCATTCCCGCCTACTCCCACCACGCAATCCAGGCCCGCATCTGCCGCGGCTCGTCCGCAGGCTGCGTGCAGCGCCGGGCCATGTTCGCCCAGCTCCAGCATTTCTCCCGCGACAAGAATGCGCCGCACCGCGGATCGCGTCGACAGCGTGCGAATCATCGAACGCAGAGCCTCAGGATTGGAGTTGTAGCA
>JBBIVH010000022.1:0-8533 GCA_037439805.1 Acidobacteriaceae bacterium | reverse complement strand
CCGCGAGATTTCAACACGTTGAATCGGGCGCTCAGGGCCGTGGCAATTGCTTCTTTGGTAGTTGTCTTTCCTGCAGATCCGGTTACTGCAATCACTCGCTTGCCCCACTGCCTGCGCACATGCGCCGCCAATGCCTGCAGGGCAACGAGCGGGTCATCGCAGAGAAGCAGCGGCATCCCGAGCGCAGGGTCGGGCAGGTTTGCCGCGCGCGCCCTCGAAACTACTGCTGCCGCCGCACCGCGCTCCGCCGCCGCCGCCACAAAATCGTGGCCATCGAATCTTTCCCCTCGCACCGCAAAGAAAAGATCGCCCGGCTCAATGGTGCGAGAATCGATGGAATAGCCCGTGACGATGCGTGCTCCCGGCTGCGCCAGGCTCGCCGGGGCCTCAAGCACCGCGCCGGATCCTACTGCCGCCTCTGCGAGGGTGAGCTTCATCGCCCTCCACCGTATCCCATTTGATGGAGAATAGAAAGCGCAGTTTGTGCGTCGTCGAAGGGAACCGTGCGGTCGGCAAGGATCTGCTCCTTTTCATGCCCCTTCCCTGCAATCAGCACAACGTCGCCCGCGGCTGCAGCACGCAGGATCATCTCCATCGCCGCCGCGCGATCTGGCTCAATTCTGTACGAAACTCCGCTGGCCTTCAGGCCCGGCTCAATTTCACGCAGAATTGCCGCAGGGTCTTCCGAGCGCGGATTGTCGCTGGTGGCAATCACCAGATCGCTGCCCTCGCCCGCCGCCTGCCCCATCTTTGGGCGCTTCGTCCGGTCCCGGTCACCGCCGCAGCCAAACAGCGTCAGAACCTGGCCGCCGGAGGAGCGCGTCAATTGCCGCGCGAGTTGAGTCAGGTTGCGCAGCGCATCATCGGTATGCGCGTAGTCCACGATTACAGTAAAGGGCTGGCCGGCATCCACTGGTTCAAAGCGGCCCGGCACCGGCTGGAGTCGCGACGCCGCTTCGGCAATCTGGTCGAGGCTCACCCCGCGCGCATGCGCCGCCGCGACAGCCGCCAGAAGATTAAGAATGTTGACCTCGCCCGCAAGCCGGGATTGTATCTGTACGGTTCCAACAGGAGCCTGCAGCGCAAATGCCGCTCCTGCAGGCGTGAGCCTGTGTTCCGTCGCACGCCAGTCTCCCCGATCGATGCCATAGGTTCGGACCTCGGCGCCGGCTCTCTCCGCTGCTCTTCCCAGTTCCTCGGTGTGCGGATCGTGCGCGTTGAGCACGGCGACGCGAGGCGCTGGATACACGCTGCCGTCAAATAGAAGGCGCTTCGCGGCAAAGTACTTTTCCATTGTCCCGTGATAATCCAGATGGTCGCGCGTCAGATTGGTGAACACCGCAACATCGAAGGGGATGCCCGCTGCGCGCTGTTGCTCCAGTGCGTGGCTTGATACTTCTGTAACCAGTTCCGTCGCGCCTTGCCGCACGCCTTCGGCCATCAACTCGAATTGGTCGCGCGATTCTGGCGTCGTGTGGATCGAAGGGCGAACCTCGCCTGCAATGTGATACTCGATGGTGCCGACCAGCACTGTCTTCCGCGATGCCGCATTCAACAGCGCTTCGGTGAGAAACGAGGTTGTTGTTTTTCCATTCGTCCCGGTAATGCCCGTTGCAGCCAGCGTGCGCTCAGGGTGTCCATAGAAGGCCGCGGCAGCCTCAGCCAGAGCGCGCCTGCCGTGTTCCACCTCCAGCACCGGCAGACCAGGGCAGTACACCAGCAGATGATCGAAGGTTTCTGCGGAGTCCGTGATAATTCCAGCGGCTCCCGCGGCGATGGCTTTCTCTACATAGCGGTTTCCGTCTGTCGTTCCACCTCGCATGGCCACGAACACCGAGCCTCGCTTCACTCTGCGCGAGTCATATTCGATGCCGGTTACACTCTCCTGCGACACTCCCGCCGAACCCACGGAAGTGATCTCACCAGCCAGTTCTTTCCATGTCATCCTGAGCTCGATTCTACGCTCGGGCAAGGCGCAGGCACGGCGGCCTACTCAGTCTCATCGTGCGCAATGCACAACGACGCGCGTGCCCTGTGCCACCTGCGTGCCGGGAGCGGGCGCCTGTTCATGCGCGGTGCCCGTGCCGAGAATCTGGACATCCAGACCCGATGCAGCCGCAGCTTCAATCACCTTGCGTATGGGCAGGCCGATGAGGGATGGCACGGTCAACTTCGGGACCTGAATCGCTTCCACATGCGCAACAGTGGTTATGTTCACAGGATCCGCGTGCTCAACCGAGGCGCTTCCTGATAGTTCGCGAGACGATCCCTGCGTCTTGGCCGAGAGCATTGGTTTGCTCTTCGCTGCGGTCGCAGGCGGTTCCGTTGCGGCCCCATTGGGATTGGCTGGCTGTACGTGCAATGGGTCGTCCACGGGCAGGTCATTCACCGCGGCATAGAGGGCGTCCACGTTGTTCTGGTCCTGCTCGCCGTCGTCCTCGGATGTGGCCTCTGCAGCCTTGGCCTGCTCGCGCGGTGTGCGTAGCTCGATATCGTGCGGAACGCCAAGGTACTCGAGCACCTGCTGCGCAACCTCCGCGAACACCGGCGCCGATACTACGGTTCCGTAGTAGTCGCCCTTGGGTGAATCCATGACGATGGCCACCGAAATCACCGGATTATTCACCGGCGCGAAGCCGGCAAACGAAGCGATGTGCATCGTCTTGGAATAGAGGTGCGTGACCGGGTCCACCTTCTGTGCGGTGCCCGTCTTCCCGCCGGAAGAGTAGCCGTTCAGTTGCGCGGGCTTGCCTGTCCCGTACAGGACGACTCCTTCCATCATCTGGCGCATCTCCGCTGCGCTCATCGTTGCGATCACGCGGTGCGCTCCCGCGGGCAGCGGCTCGGGGAGTTCCTGATTGAGCTTGAAGGGCTCAGGCTGCAGCGCAGAATTCGATTTGCTGGAACTCGTGATTGCGCTCTCTCCCTGCATCAGAATTCGCGGCGGCAAGTACACACCGCCATTTGCAATGGTCGAAACCATGGAAACAAGCTGCAGAGGCGTAACACCGACTTCCTGCCCAATTGCGATCGAGCCGATCGACGAACCGCTCCACTTCACGGGGGAGCGAAGCAGGCCGCGCGTCTCTCCCGGCAGCTCCATCCCCGTGCGGCTCCCAAATCCAAAATCTCGAATGTACTGATAGAAGCGATCCTGACCAACGCGCAAGGCCAGCTTCACAGCTGCTACGTCGCTGGAGCGGGCCAACGCCGTCGCTACTGTCACGACGCCCATTCCGCGGTCGCTCTTGTCGTCGTGAATCACGCGGCCCGCCAGAGTAATTTGTCCGCCCTGACAATCGATCGTGTCATCCGGCTTAGCGAGATGCTGGTCGATCGCTGCCGAATACGTGACCAGCTTAAACACCGAGCCGGGCTCGTACACATCACTCACCGCGTGGTCGCGAAGGAGCGCCAACGTCGTATGGCGAAAATCATTTGGATTGAACGTAGGCCGGATTGCCAGCGCAAGGATCTGCCCTGTGTGCACATCCTGCACGACCACCGTTCCATTGGCTGCCTGGGTCCTTTGCATCGCATGATCCAGGGCTTGCTCGGCCATGAACTGGATGTTTTCGTCAATCGTCAACTGCAGGTTCTGTCCCGCTTCGGGCTCGTGCGCAGTCGAGCCTACGATGCGCCGGCGCGCGTCGAGCGCCGTAAACATCTCTCCGGGCGCTCCATGCAGCCGCTTATCGAACCTCTGCTCCAGACCTCCAAGGCCGTTGTCGTCGAGTCCCACATAGCCGAGGACCTGCGCGGCCATCACATCGTTCGGATAGAAGCGCTGGAATTCCTTCTGAAAGTAGATGCCCTTCAGGTTCAAGGCTTTCACGCGCTCTGCTGCCTCCGGCTTCACCCGCCTGGCTACCCAGGCAAAGCTCCGGCCTTCATTCAGCCTTCCGGCAATCGCCTGCTCCGCTGTGAATCCATCCTCAGGGTCTATGTGAACGGCGCCCGCAAGTTCTCTGGCAAAGGCTGCCTTATCTTCAATCTCTGACGGAACCGCATAGATGGAGTCCACCTGGACCGTCATCGCGAGTTCGCGCATATTGCGGTCATACAGCACGCCGCGATGGGGAGAAACCTCGATTGTACGTTGCTGTTGGCGCTGAGCCCGGTCCAGATACTCGCTATGGCGAACGCCTTGCAGCCAAACCAGACGCGCTGTAATCACCAGCGCCCATCCGACAAAAAACACGCAGATAAGCCAGAAGCGCGCCTGCTTCATCGGCACGGCGCGCGGGGTGGTGCTGCGGTTCAGATTGGCGCGAAGGGTCGCCTGCATTCCATTCAACTCGGGAACAACTCTCTCGTCAGAACCTACCGCGCTGGCGATGGCAATGGCGTGACCTGCGCCATCACAGGAGTGGTCAAATCCGGATGCAGGTCTTCATGCACCACCTGCCCAGCTTGTGGAGCAGTCATCCCCATCTGCCGCGCCAGACCGTCAATGCGCGATGGTTGTGAGAGCTCTGCCTCCGACAAACGAAGTTGCCGATTCTCTTCGCGCAGTTGATCCCTGAGCTGCTTCTCTGATTCCAGGCGATAGGAGCCTTCAATTGCGCTGAAATGCTGCAGGCCATACACCATGACCAGGGAAAAAAGCATAAACAGAGCAGCCGAGAAGGAGCGCATCTGGCGCAGGCGCACCGGATCCGGCGCCTTCACCAGGCGCGAATTGTCAAAATGCCTGGGGAACATTACCTCCGGCGTGCGCACGCCCCTGCGCCGCAGAGGCTGCTGCTCCAGCAGCGCCGCGTTGTGCACGGCCACGCGCACCGGCCAGCCGCGGCCCATCTCGCTATAAGTTGTTGTGCATGCCGCCATCTTCCGTCTCCTCGCCTGCGGACCCCATTCACCGCAGCCCCTTCGCCTGATTTCGTTTCTCTGCCGCTCTCAACTTTGCGCTGCGCGCCCTTGGATTCCGATCCATTTCCTCTTCCTGCGCGATGACCGGCTTCTTCGTCAAAATCTCCCAGATTCCCGACCTTGCACCCTCACGCAAACTGTCTTTCACGATGCGATCTTCCAGCGAATGAAAGCTGATGACGACGATGCGCCCGGAGGGCTTAAGCAACTTTGGTGCGGCCTCCATCAATGCGCGAATCTCGTCCAGTTCGCTGTTCACTCGAATCCGGAGCGCCTGAAAGGTTCGCGTTGCCGGATGAATTCTGTCCTGCTTCATTGCCGGGGCGGCGGCTGCGACAATCCTGGCTAGCTGCCCGGTTGTCGTCACCGGCCGCCCGCGCACAATGGCTCTGGCGATTCTCCGCGACCTCCTTTCCTCTCCGTATTCGTAAATAAGGTCCGCAAGCTCGCGCTCGCTCGCCTCATTCACCACCTGTGCGGCAGTCAGGCCCCCACGCGGATCCATCCGCATATCTAAAGGCCCATCTGCCTGAAAACTGAATCCTCTGTGCGCTTCGTCCAGTTGCATGCTGCTGACTCCAACGTCCGCCAAAATGCCATCGACAGAACGTGCGTCTACATGCCTGGCGATCGAACCGAACGCCTCGCCAACCAGTTCGACTTGGGGTGCAGCCGTTCCCAACTCTTCCACCAAGCTCGCCAGCTTCTCCTTCGCGAGGGCCAGCGCCTGTGGATCGCGGTCAAAGCCGATCAGCCGCCCCTGCGTGCCAAGCCGCCGCGCAATCTCTGCGGCGTGTCCGGCCAGACCCAGCGTGCAATCCACGTACAGCCCGTCGGGGCGCACATTCAAGAACTCAATCGCTTCTTGTAAAAGAACTGGCGCATGGCGTTCTCGCTGCTTCGTCATGCGCTCCCCCTGGGGGGCGTTGGTTTCAACTCCGCCGGCTTAGAATCGCCGCCATCGCCCTGCGATCCTCGGCCGTCAATTCGTTGCTCTGGAGGTTCTTCTCGAAGACCTCGCGGTTGTGGACTTCGAGATACGTCCTCATGCCAAACACCGTGACTTCGGCATCGAGTTTCGCGGTCCCGCGCAAAATCTGCGGCAACAGTATCCGCGCCTGGTTGTCCATTTCCACCTGCTGACCGAAATAGCTGGTCAGATTCAGATACTTCCGTACCGCGTCATCCATCGTGCTGGAATCCGCCAGTTGCGCTTCCCTCTTCTCCCACTCCGGCAAGGGCCAGATTTCGGCGCTCTTCCCGTCTACACTCGTCACGTAGAACTGGGTCACGCTTGCGGCATCCATCAGCTGCTTGAAGGCGGCAGGCAGTTTCAGCCGCCCTTTCTCATCAACCTTCGCCGGATGGTTGCCTCTGAACATCAGTTCCGCCTTGCTCTCACTGCCGCGCTGAGAACTGCTCCACAACAGGGGTGCCCAAAGTGGTTCTGAACAGGGCCCCGGTCTGAATCAGCCTTGTTATCGGGAGAAAATCGGGTAATCTTGACCCAGGAATGAAGCCTTGACTCCCTTTTGCTCCCCTTTACTCCACTTCAGACACGATAATAGCCCAGGTTGTTGCTCCCTCCAGCACAAAAAATCTGTTGAAAGCGCAAAAACCTTTGGAATCTGTAGCGGGTGGAAGAAGTGAGCGGGAGCCTACGCTTCTAATTGGCTGGAGGCTAACAGAAAGCACAATCTGTAGTGTTGCTTGATGTGGTTCATTGCTGTTCTTCGCGATCCGCGATCAGATAGTCGCCTGCAGGCGGACAATCGGGTTAGTCCCCTTCGATGAGTTCCTGCTGCTTTTTTCGGGTGGATACGAGCTTGAGGAGGTACAGGAAGACCAGCGCGTTGACGATCAGCAGGGCAACTCGCACCCAGGTCAGCCGCCGGAACACCTCGAAAACCTCCCAGGGAAGAAACGAGGCCGTGATGATCAGCGTCAGATACTCCGCCCAGGCTTTCTCCAAATAAAGCCCGATGCCCTCCACCAGGCTCACCGCCGCGTAGCTGAAGGCAACCAGTCCGATCCGCCTTAGAATTGGGTCGTTCAGCAGAGCGGCTTCATCCAGCACAAAGTTGACAAACCTTGATTCGGGATTGAATCGGAGCGCCGCTGTAATCTGCGCCAGTACGTCGCTGGCATCTTTGTGCAGCAAACGCAAAGCGCCGATGCCAACCGCGGCAAACAGCGCAGCCTGCAGAACCTTATAAGCCGCGATGAGCACAAGCAAATGGTTGTGCTTCCTACGGGGTATGCGACGATTTCGCTCCCTTTTGATGATTCCCTCTGCCGGTCTAAATTGCAGTCTCTATCGATACGGTACATGATGCGGCCATGCAGCCTCAAAAACGGCTGGTACTTGCTCGCATGCATGCGCGCACCACGCGTAGACTGCCGCTTATCCCCTCGCGCACCATTTCATGCAGAAGACAGGCATTCGGCGCCTATTTGTGGGGTGCTGGAAGGGTCTCGCGATCCACCACATTCCCATCCAGCAGCAAGGTGGAAATGCGCCGCACATTCCAGATGCTGACGGTCGGATCGCCATCGACGACGAGAATATCCGCGCGTCGCCCCGGCTCGATTTCACCCAACTCGCGCCAGCCAAACTGCAGCGCATAATTGTTCGTCGCCGCGGCCAGAGCCTCGCGCGGTGAAAGCCCCAGCCGAACAAGCAGCTCAAGCTCGGTGTGAAGCGAGATGCCGGGCATCGTCCCCATCGCCGGCGATCCTGAAGCCGCGAGATAGTGCGGTCCGGCCGAAAAGATTGCGCTGTTGATCTGCCACCACCGCATCGCCGCCTGATCAGCCTTTTTTCTCTGGCCTTCTTCAAGCCACCGCAAAGCAGTGTTCGGCAGATGCCGTGTCCATGTGGACAGCGGATACATCGCCTCACCGGTCGTTCGATCCGGTGGATTGGAGAGATGATTCGCATCCAGCAGCGACGCCGCGGGCTCCTGCCAAAGATTCCGGTGCTCCGGCAAACGCAGGAAAAATTCGCTGAATGCAGGCGCAAGGGCCACGTGATGCGTGACGAGAGTTCGCGCGTACGCGCGGATGTGCGGATCGGTCGGCGGCAGATGCTGCGCGTAGTCATACGCAGTCGTGGTGGCCGCACCGTAGGGGTCATCCACAAGCGGAAGTTGCAACTCGTCCGGGATGAGTCCCAGTTCATAGTGGCTCATTTCGATGAGCGCATCCACGCCGGACTCGATTCCGACGCTGTAGGGAGTGGCTACAAAATCGCCGTAGGTGACCAGGCCCATCTGATGCGCATGTGTGATGATCCATTGCGTATTGGCGGCCGTCAGGTCCGCGCCGAGCCAGATCACACGCGTGCCAAGGTGCAGCGTATCGTTTAATTGCCGGGCCGTGTCATCCGGACTCAGCTCAGTCGGATGTCCGTTCACGCGCAAACGGCTCGACCAGCTCTTTTCGTTGGCCAACAGACTCCAGTCATCGGTCGATCCGATTGAGTCCACCGAGTAGAGGTGCGGGCCTGGATTGGCGGCGAAATCAATATGGCCGCGCTCTGCATCTGCCCGCGCCACCACAGTCGTTACGCCCATGTAGAGATTTGCGCTGGCCTGCCCCTGGCTGTTCATTCCCGCAAAACCGTCCACCAAGCCGGGAATGATGAACTTGCCAGCGCAGG
>JBBIVH010000021.1:6403-24240 GCA_037439805.1 Acidobacteriaceae bacterium | reverse complement strand
GTCGAGGGAATAATCCGGCTCGGCCAGCGCCACCAGCACGGGCTTCACCCGCATCGACTTGAGAGTGGCCAGATGGTAGCCATAGAACGGCTCGAAGAGCAGCACCTCGTCGTGCGGATTCAAGAGCGCCATCGCCGCCGCGTGCAGTCCGCCCGTCGCTCCAGAGGCGACCAGCACCTCCGTCTCCGGGTCGTACTGCAGGCCGTAGTCGCGCTGCTGCTTCTGCGCAATCGCCTCGCGCAGCCGCGTGATGCCGTCGAGCCGCGTGTAGATGTTGTATCCGGCGTGGATGGCTGCCAGCGCATCGGCCTCGACCGGAGGGGGCACCGGCGTGTCACACACGCCCTGTGCCAGGTTGATGCCGCCCATGCGGTCGCACTCGGTGGTCATGGCGCGAATCTCGGATTGCATCGCGCCGGGGGCCAGTTCGCTCAGAGCCAGACGGGACGCGGAATGCGGATGCGGTGTGGCGATGTGAGTCACGGGGAAGTCCCTTTCAGTGCCATCTTACAACTGCGGCACCGTGCGCTGTGGCACAGGTTGCCAACCTTGCGGCGGCGTAGAATCATGCTTTCATGCACGAGCTCTCCATCGCCTCCAGCATTGTGGACTCGGTCACCGGGTCGCTCGCCGCGTATCCCGGCGCGCGCGTCGTGGAAGTCCGTCTACGCATCGGCGCGCTGGCAGCGGTGGTCGAGGATTCCCTGCAATTCTGCTACGGGATTGCGACGGATGGCACGCCGCTGGCCGGCTCGCGGCTGCGAGTCCACGTGCAGCCGGTCGTGATCCATTGTGCCCACTGTGCCCGTGAGAGCATCCTGCCGGGAGTGCAAAGCTTTCGCTGCCCGGCCTGCGGCGAACCGGCGCGGGACCTCCGCCACGGGCGCGAGCTCGAGATTGAAGCCATTGAAATCGAAGAACCAGAGGCAGACGCATGACCACACGCATAGTCGAACTGCGGCAGGGAATTCTGAAGAAGAACGACGAACTGGCGCGCGCGCTGCGCCAGCGGTTCACCGCTGCGGGCGTGCTGGTGCTGAACCTCGTTTCCAGCCCCGGCACCGGCAAAACGACTTTTCTGGAGCGCACCCTGCGCAGCCTGCGGGAAAGTGGCGCCCGCGTGGCCGCACTGGTCGGCGATCTGGAGACCGACAACGACGCCCGTCGCCTCGCCGCCAGCGGCGCGCCCGTACGCCAGATCAACACGCACGGCATCTGCCATCTTGAGGCTGAGATGGTCGGCAAACATCTCGACGGCTGGGAGCTCGATGCACTCGACTATCTCTTCATCGAAAATGTCGGCAACCTCGTCTGTCCATCCAGCTACGATCTCGGCGAGCGCATCCGCGTGGCGCTGCTCTCGGTCACAGAGGGGGAAGACAAGCCGCTCAAGTACCCCACGCTCTTCAACTCCGCAGACGCCGCGGTGATCACCAAGATCGATCTCGCAGGGCCATGCAGCTTCGACCGGGAGGCCGCGCTTCGCAATCTCAACGAGATCCGCCCCGGAATCCGCGTCTTTGAAACCAGCGCCAAGACCGGTGCAGGCATGGCCGAGTGGATGGACTACCTGAGCGCGGAGCGAGCACGCCGGACGGCGGACTGACAGGCGAGCTGAACCCGGAGGTGCAATGTGCGGCAGAACAAGACAAGCTCGAAGGCAACCGACGAACCTGCAGCGGTGGAGGCTTATCTGGCTCGCGTGCCCGAGCCGGCGCAGATGACGCTGCGCACGCTGCGCGCCCGGATTCGCGCCGCCGCGCCGAAAGACGCAACCGAGTGCATCAGCTACGGCATGCCGGCCTTTCGCTACAAAGGCGCGCTGGTGGCCTACGCCGCTTTCAAGAATCACTGCAGCTTCTTCCCCATGCAGGCGTCGCTCATCGACGCCATGCAGGACGAACTTGCTGGCTACCGCACATCCAAAGGAACGTTGCAGTTTCCCGTGGACAAACCGCTGCCCGCAGCCCTGGTCAGGAAGATGGTCAAGGCTCGTGTGGCGGAACAGGATGCGCGGCAGCAGGCCGCCAAGCTTCGCCGAGCAAAGTGATCTGAATCACATCTTGCCTTTTCCCGCCCAAGGTATAAGGTGATTGCCATGTGCCTTGCAATTCCAGGAAAGGTGGAGGAGATCTCCACCGAAAACGGTCTCCGCGTCGGCCGCGTCAACTTTGGCGGGGTGGTCAAGCGCGTCTGTCTGGACTATGTGCCCGAGGTCGAGGTCGGCGACTACGCCATTGTCCATGTTGGCTTTGCCATCTCCAAAATCGACCAGCAGACTGCCGAGGAGACGCTGGAGACCTTTCGCCAGATGGGCGTCCTCGACGAGGAGCTGGCCGGCGAGGAAGAGCAGTTCGCGCGTGCGGCGGCCGCTCCGCAGTCGCCTTGTCCGGACGGGAGCTGCGATTCCGAATGAAGTACCTCACCGAATTTCGCAACGGCGAAATCGCCCAGCGGATGGCGCGCGAGATTCACGCCATCACCACACGCCCGTGGAAGATTATGGAGGTCTGCGGCGGCCAGACCCACTCCATCATCAAGAACGGAATCGACCAGATGCTCCCCACAGGCGTGGAGATGGTGCACGGCCCCGGTTGCCCTGTCTGCGTCACGCCGCTGGAGCTCATCGACAAGGCGCTGGCCATCGCCGCCCAGCCCGGCGTCATTTTCTGCAGCTTCGGCGACATGCTTCGCGTGCCCGGCACTGAGGGCGATCTCTTCCAGATCAAAGGCCGCGGCGGCGATGTGCGCATCGTCTATTCGCCGCTCGATGCCGTCGAGATTGCTGCGAAGAATCCGGAGAAGCAGGTTGTTTTCTTTGGCGTCGGTTTTGAAACCACGGCGCCCGCCAACGCCATGAGCGTGCACGTGGCCAAGCGGCGCGGCCTGCGCAACTATTCGCTGCTGGTCTCGCACGTGCTGGTGCCACCCGCGATTGAAGCCATCATGAGCGCCCCCGGTAATCAGGTGCAGGCCTTCCTCGCCGCAGGCCACGTGTGCAGCGTGATGGGCTATTGGGAGTATCCGCCGCTGGCTGAGAAGTTTCGCATCCCCATCGTCGTCACCGGCTTTGAGCCGCTCGATCTGCTCGATGGCATCCGCCGCGCCGTGCTCCAGCTTGAGTCTGGCCGCCATGAGGTCGAGAACGCGTATGAGCGCGTGGTTCGCTTCGACGGCAATCAGGCGGCCCAAGCCCTGCTGCGCGAGGTCTTTGAGGTGACGGATCGTGCCTGGCGCGGCATTGGCGTCATTCCGCGCAGCGGCTGGCGGCTCAGCGCGGCCTATCGCGACTTTGACGCCGAGGAGCGGTTCCAGCTCTCTGGCATTCGCACCGTCGAGTCGCCGCTTTGCCGCGCGGGCGACGTGCTGCGCGGCGTCCTCAAGCCCGCCGAGTGCCCGGCCTTCGGCAAAGAGTGCACCCCGCGCCATCCGCTCGGCGCAACCATGGTTTCGAGCGAAGGCGCCTGCGCGGCGTACTACAACTACGGCCGCTTCCTGTCCGCTGAACAGTTGGCAGCCGCAGGCGCAGGGCTCACCGGCAGCGCGAGGCAGGGAGCCGTGCATGACTGAGCCGAACGGCGCGCCTGATTTTGCCAACTGGACCTGCCCCCTGCCGCTCAGGGACTACCCCACGATTGTGATGGGGCACGGCGGCGGCGGCAAGCTGGGCAGCGAGCTGGTCGAGCACCTTTTTCTGCCGGCCTTTCGCAACCCTGAGCTCGAAAACCTGGGCGATGCTGCGGTCTTCGATCTCAAGCCGGGATTCGGCCCCTCGCGCATCGCCATGAGTACGGACTCATTTGTGGTACAGCCGCTCTTCTTTCCCGGCGGATCTATTGGCGCGCTCGCCGTCAACGGCACGGTAAACGATCTTGCCGTCTCCGGCGCGGAGCCAAAGTTCCTCAGCGCCAGCTTCATTCTGGAAGAAGGCTTCCCGCTTGCGCAGCTTGCTGCAATCGTGGACGCGATGGCGCACGCCGCGCGCATTGCGCAGGTTCGCATCGTCACCGGAGACACCAAGGTCGTGGAGCGCGGCCACGGCGATGGCTGCTACATCAGCACCGCAGGCATTGGCACTCAGCGCCCCGGCGTTCTGGTTGGACCCGATCGCGCCCAGCCCGGCGATGTCGTGCTTGTCTCCGGAACGCTCGGCGATCACGGCATGGCCATCATGAGCGTCCGCGAAGGGCTGGAGTTCGAAAGCCCCATCCGCTCCGACTGTGCTGCGCTGAATGGACTCATCGCCGATGCGCTCGCTGCCGGTGGCCGCGCCGTCCACGCCATGCGCGACCCCACGCGCGGCGGCCTTGCCTCTACGCTGAATGAGATTGCCGCGGCTTCAAGTGCGGGCGTTGCAATCGATGAGACCACTCTGCCGGTGCGGCCCGAGGTCCACGCCGCCTGTGAATTGCTGGGGCTGGATCCCGTCTACGTCGCCAATGAGGGCAAGGCGGTCTTCTTCGTCGCGCCTGAGGCCGCAGACCGCGTGCTGGCTGTGTTGCGCGCCCATCCTCTGGGCGCCGACGCAGCGCGCATTGGCCGCGTCACCGCCGAGCATCCCGGCATGCTGGTGGCGCGCACGGCGCTTGGGGCTAACCGGGTCATCGCCATGCAGATTGGCGAGCAGTTGCCGCGCATCTGCTGAGCACAGTCGCTATTCCGCCTGAGTTGTGGGTTCGCTACTTCAGCTTGTCGAATGCTTGCCGGATGCGCTCTTCCAGTCCGTGATGCGGCTCGCCGAACTTGCTGTCCAGCTCCAGCACAAGCGCAGGCGGCTTGGACAGCGCCTTCAGCGCCTTCATTGTTGCAGGCCAGTCAATCGTCCCTTCGCCCGGCCAAAGATGCTCGTCCTTCAACCCGTGGTTGTCATGAACGTGAACGGACGCGATGCGCGGCCCCATGGTCGCCAGTGCGTGGGCCACACCTTCGGTCATGTGTGCATGTCCCAGGTCGAAGCAGATGTCGGCATCGTCCAAATGACCCATCTCCAGAATCAGCATCAGGTGCTCAGGCGTTGTCGGCTCGTTCAGCAGGTTCTCCACCAGCACGCGCACGCCCAGCGGTCGCGCAAAGGCGCCAAGGTGTTCCAGCGCCGCTTCGGCATACTCGAGGGTGCGCTGTGACCAGGTGTCTGTCTTCTCGCCAAGATGCACCACCAGACTTTTGAAGTGGATATGTTCAGCCGTCTCCAGCGCGCGCTTAATCTCGTCCATCGCGTCGATGCGGCGAGCCTTCTCCGGGTGGATCAGATTCACGGCGGGCGCTCCGGCCCGTCCCATCTCGCGATCGGGAAATAGAGGAGCGTGCATCGAGAACGGTTCCAGAGGATTTTCGCTGAACCACTCGGCAAGCTCGCTGATGTGCTCACGGCTGGTGTAGTCAAAATGCTGCCGTGCGGCAAAGATCTCCACAGCCTGTGCCCCGGCCCGGCCGGCCAGCTCCAGCAGGCCCGGATGCAGCCGCTGGTTCAGGAACAGATGAGTCGAAAGCACGCGCAGCATAGCCATGGTCCCCCGCATCGGATTTCTAGCCCCATCCATCCGAAGCTGCCCCTATTGTCGCATTTTTGCAACAACTTGCCGCGCCCGCCCTATTGCGGAGGTAGATGCCGCGTACCGGATTTCAGTAACCAGCAGCCTTGCCGTAATGGCTCCGATGGTCCTGTCCCCCTTCCAGTTCCCCGGTCTTGGGGTCCACCGCGATGCACTCGCCGTTAGACCATGGCCGCCCGGAGAGGGCCAATGCGTAGCCCATCGAGCGCAGCCCTGCCAGTGTCTCGTCGCTGAATCCGGGTTCCAGATACAGTTTGTCCGGAAGGTACTGGTGGTGGAAGCGCGGCGCGTCCACAGCCTGCTGAATATTCAACCCGCCTTCAGCCGCCGACAGAAAGATGTTCGCCACTGTCGTGATAATCCGCGCCCCGCCCGGCGATCCAAGCACATACCGCAGCTTGCCGTTCTCCAGGATGATGGTCGGCGTCATCGAGCTTAGAGGACGCTTGCCCGGCGCAATCGCATTCGCCGGTCCCTGAATCAAGCCGAACATATTTGGTACGCCCATCTTCGATGCAAAATCATCCATCTCGTCATTGAGCAGAAAGCCCAGCGTGCCCGAGGTCACGTCGGAACCGAAGGCGTTGTTCAACGTCGTTGTCACGGAGACGGCGTTGCCTTCGTCATCCACTACAGAGTAGTGCGTCGTGTCCTGGGACTCTGCCCGATGCCCGGCGGTCTTCGGCGCGGGTGACAGAAAGCCGGCAGGCCGCTCCAGCCTCGCGCTCGGCGTGGCCGCATCGGCAAGAATGCTGCGCCGCCACGCCGCCGCATACTTCTTGCTCGTTAGCTCCGCCACGGGAATCTTGTTGAAGTCCGGGTCGCCGAGGTAGTCGCCCCGGTCCATATAGGCGCGGCGATAGGCTTCGGTGATCAGGTGAACCCACGGCGCGCTGCGGTCGCCCAGACGAGTCAGGTCATAGTCTTCCAGAATGTTCAACGCACTCAGCAGAACCACTCCGCCCGAGGACGGCGGCGGCGCGCTGAGGATCGTGTAGGTGTGAAATGTGCCCACCACTGGCTTGCGCTCCACCACGGTGTACCGCGCCAGATCCTCGGTGGTCAGTAATGCGCCGCCGCGCTTCAAGTCGCTCACTAGCTCCTCGGCCATCCTGCCGTGGTAGAACTCTTCTGGATTCGCCGCAATTCTCCTCAGAGTGCGCGCCAGCAGCGGCTGGCGAAAGACCTCGCCCTCACGATAGAGGCGTCCGTCGCGCTGGAAGATGTGTTTCGACTCGGGGAAGCGGCTCAGGTCCGGATCGCTCAATTCCTGAGCTTCTTCTGCGGTTAGAACGAAACCATTGCCGGCCAGCCGGATCGCCGGAGCCATCACCTTCTTCAAGCCGAGCCTGCCGTACTTGCGCTCCGCGTAAGCCAGTCCTGCCTCCGATCCCGGCGTGCCGATTGCCTTGTAGCCGACGATGCTGGCGCCGGGAATCACATTGCCATTCGCGTCCTGGTACATCCTCTCCGTCGCGGCCAGCGGAGCCTTTTCCCGATAGTCAATGAACGTAGCCTGGCCGGAGTGCGTGCGCAGCAGCATGAATCCGCCGCCGCCCAGGTTACCCGCCGCCGGATGCACCACCGCCAGCGCGAAGCCTGTAGCGACGGCTGCGTCAACCGCGTTGCCGCCCTCCCGGAGAATGGCGAGGCCTGCATCCGACGCCAGGTGATGCACGCTGACCACCATGCCGTGCCGCGCGCGCTCCGGCTGCTCGCTCCGGTATGCGAGCGCGTTCATCGTGCCTTCCTGCGCGGCAGACGCGCCGAAGGCAGAAACCAGGACAAGCAGAATCGGGGCAGAGAAGCAGTAAAGTGGTCTGCGCATCATAAGTTGGTTCAGACAGCATAACCCGGATTTCATTCAGTGCGTCTGTTAGCCCAGTGGGGTCGCCATGTATCCTTATCTTTCCGCGGCTTCTGATCCCAATGGCCGCCAGACGAAATTGGATTTACCCAAACCGCAGCCATTGCGTCCAATGCATGACGGCGGTTCTGGGCTGCAAGAACGGCGCGCCGACGTCCTCATTCGCGAGACCTCTCGGCTGACCGGCTGAATTTGACGACGGAGAAAAGAATGTACATGAAGTGGATGCGGGCTGCCGCAATCTTTCTTGGAGCCGCGGCGGTCCTGGGCGGCGCTTCGGCACACGCGCAGTTCGATGTGGCAGGAAGCTTCTTGCAGGCTTACAACACCTCCACCACGGGCCACGGCACCATTCAAAAGCCCAAAGACTCACCCGGTGGGATCCTTGAGTTCCGCTACATCCGCAAGCCGCTGATGGGCTTCGAGCTCAGCTATTCCTACAATCCGGCCGACGAGTCCTACACTGTTTCGCCGACAAACTGCGGCCTCCGCTGCGGCACGAAGCCGGTTACCGTCACCTCGAATAACCACATGATCGGAATGAACTGGGTGGCGACCTCGAAGAAGAAGTATGCCGGTTTCAGTCCCTTTGGGCTCGCCGGCCTCGGCTTCGTCATTTCAGAGCCGAACACGAACGACTACGCCCTCAACTCCAAGGTTCGCATCTCCTTTGACTACGGCGGCGGCGTCGATTACGGTATCACTTCCCGCTTTGGCCTGAGGGCGCAGGTTCGCGGAGCAGCCTACAAGGCTCCCGATCTGTCGATTCTGTACTCGCCGACTGGCGCGTATATGCAGACCCTTCAGCCCTCCATCGGCATCTACTTCCGGCCCTGACTTCAGGCTGACCCGCAGCATTCAGCCCTCCGGCTGCCAGAGCGCACCGGAGGGCTTTCTGTTTCTCACGCGTTCTTCCCAGGGCAGACCACCCTCAACGCCGAACCTGCGTCGAACAGTGTGTGCCGCCTGATTGTCCCGGCGGCGAGTGGGGTTACTTGGATCTTTTCATTCCACGCGCTTCGGCGCCTTCAGGAGGTTCATCATGCAGATATTCCGCATTCATCGATGGATTCGCCCGGCTTCAATTCTCGTTCTGTTTGCACTCAGTGCAGGACTTTCCGCTCCTGCGCAGACCGATGTCGCCCTGAGCCTTTACGGCGCGTTCAGCGGAACGACATCTGGCAACGGCGTCACGCAGAGCCCCGCCAACCAGGCCGGCGGCATGGTCGAGCTGCGCCACATCTCCAATCCGCTTGTCGGCTACGAGGCAACGTACTCCTACAACCGTGCCGACAGAAGCTACTCTGCAATCTGTCCGGGCGTTCCTCCCGGATCGCCATTTACCTGTAACGTCATAGGGACGGATACGGTCCCGGCCAATGCTCACGAGATTACCGGTGACTGGGTCGTGTCGATGGGGCTTGCCAACCTAAGGCCGTTCGCGCTGGCCGGAGTGGGAATGCTGATGAACGTGCCCGCTGGCAGCCAGGCCGGAACCAGCACCTCGACACGGGCGGTCTTCGTCTACGGCGCGGGCCTCGACTGGGGCCTGCTGCCGCACCTCGGCCTGCGCCTGCAGTATCGCGGGAATTTCTACAAAGCCCCGGACCTCGTGAATGCATTCCAATCCACGAATGCCTTCACGAACACCGCCGAGCCGATGATTGGCGCGTACTTCCGCTTCTGAGTCTGCGCTCAACCCGTGACTTGCTTGCGCGCGAGGTGCCTATCCTGCAGATTCATCGTTGGATGGATGTGCTCCGGGACGCTATCATGCATCATGCGCCTCTTCGTGGCCGGAGCCTTGAGCCTCCTGGTCCTTCCCCTCACTTTCATCTCCACCGCACATGCCGAGTCCGCTGACTCCGTGCCGTCCTCCTCGCTCTCCGCCACCCAGATCGTGGCCGAGATGGCGCGGCACAATGCCCTCCGCAACGACGATCTGAAGCACTACACGTCGCTTCGCCACTACGAGGTGCGCTACCACGGCTTTGCCGCCAGCCTCGACGCCAAAATGGATGTGGAGGTGGACTACAGCGCCGCCACCGGCAAGAGCTTCCGCGTTGTCTCCCAGAGCGGCTCGCGCCTGCTCTGCGACAAGGTGCTCAAGCGCGCCGTGGACAGCGAAGAAGAGGCCCAGAAGGACCCCGCCGCCACCGCGCTCACCCCGGCCAACTATCAATTCACTCTCGATGGTCGCGACACGCTCGATGGCCGCAGCGCCTACATCCTCGACGTTGAGCCAATTGCGCCGAGCAAGTTTCTCTACAAGGGCAAGATCTGGGTCGATGCCAGCGACTTCGCCGTCGAGAAAATCGAGGCCACGCCCGCAAAGAATCCATCCTTCTGGATTGCGCAGACGCTGATTCACTACACCAGCGCGCGCAACGGCGAGTTCTGGCTGCCGCAGCAGAATCGCAGCGAAACCAAGGTGCGCATCGGCGGCAAGGCCGTCTTCACCATCGACTACGGCGCGTACCAGATCGTCCCGCAGCTCGCCAGCCGCTAAGGCAGCATCTTCCGAATTGCAAACAGTGTGGCCCTGCCCAGCGCCCGCTTACAGCGCGCCCTCAGCCCGCGTGCGGGCGGAGTGAGACTGGGCCCCACATACTGCGTCGCAATTGCCGTCCGGTAGTGAGCCAGCAACTGCTCCGTCGCCGCCCGCCAACTGTGCTGTGCCGCGCGCGTCGTCGCCGCCTTGCCCATCGCCGCGCGTCTGTCCGCATCGCTCAGCAGCAGCGTCACCCGTTCCGCAGCCTGCTCTTCCGTGTCGAAGAGGAAGCCGTTTACCCCGTCGTCCACCATCTCCGGAATGCCTCCCGCTCGCGCGCCCACCACGGGCACGCCGGAGGCCATCGCCTCCAGAACGACAAGCCCAAGCGTCTCCGTGCGCGAAGGCATCACGAACACATCGCACGAGGCAAACGCCGAGGCCAGTTCCTCCCCGTGCAGAAACCCGGCAAAATGCACCGGCATCCCGGAAAAGAACGTCCGCAGCGCCTTTTCATGTGGACCGCCGCCCACCAGCGCCAGCCGCGCACCGGGCGCGGCCGCCAGCACGGCCTTCAGTCGCTCAATTTCCTTCTCTGCCGAAAGCCGCCCGGCATAGAGCAGCAGCGGACTCTCGGCGTGGCCTTCCGAGAGTCGGGCGCGCATCGAGACGGATCTCTTCGCTGGCGCAAACAGATCGGTGTCCACGCCGCCCGGCCACAACTCCGTCGGCGCAATGCCATGCTCCCTCAGTTGCCCCACCATCACGTCCGAAGGACAGAGGCTCAGCGTCGCGCGCTTGTGGCGCAGCCGCAGCAGCGGCCAGATATACGGCTCCAGAAAAGCCATGCGATAGTAGCCCAGATACCGGGGCAGGTCCGTGTGATACGCAATCACCAGGGGAGCGCCGAGCGGCCCGCCGTTTCCGCCGCCTGCATAGTACAGTCCGGCTATGCCCAGCAGGACCGGCTCGGCCACGTGAATCACATCCGGCCGGAAGGCCTGCAACGTCTGCCGCATCGACGCACGCGGCAGCGAGAGCCGCAGCTCAGGGTAGAAGGGAAGCGCGTGGCCCTTGATGCCCACCACGCGCGCGCCTTCGTACTCCGTGATGCCGCCCTCGGGCGCAAAGATCAGCACCTCATGGCCCATCTGCACCAGTTGACGCGCCGTCTGGCACAGCGTCGTGACAATTCCGTCGACTTTCGGGACAAAGGTTTCTGTGAAAAAGACGATCCGCATCGCGGTGGGTTTGGCTCTCTTCCAGTGGCGCCTGGCTGGCGGCTCGTTTCTGGCAGGGTTACGGGCGCGGGTATCCTGCCCGGCGCAAGTCTGCTCGAACCCGAGCCTACCATGCCGAGGTGCGCTACAGGATCAACAGACGGTGGTTGACGCTAGTGTCCGTCAACAAGCATCAGCAGGTCCGGCGTTACACTGCAGGGCGCGCGCAGCAACGCATTCCAGCTTGTTCCGTCGTCGTAGCGCAGCGCCAGCAGTTGGATCGTCTGCACGGACGTGAAGCCCGGCAGCACCATGTCCCCGGCGGCCGAGTCCTTATTCTCCGGCTTCATCCGCACCACCAACGTCCTGCTCACCGTTGTCGCCTCACCCTGGCTGGCCAGCGCGTTCTGCATACGGCCCCTCGGCCCAAACCCCTGAGCCAGGATGCGAGCCTGCACAATGTGCTTTCCTTTTCCGTCGTTCATGAACAGGTGAATGCGCTGGGAAGGTTGATCCGACCCGTTCTTATCCTGCACTGGGCCATCGCGCGCCACCAGAAGGCCGCGGCCACTGCCCTGTCGCGCCTGCATCTGGACGGGGCAGGCTGCCACCCCCGCCATCGGCGGGGGCAAGGGCGACGCCGGGTCCATGCCCCCGATCCGAAAAACGCTACCGGCGACCCCGACGGATTTGTCCTGAGGATGCACCGCAGTCTGGGCGCCGAGTCCCGCAGCACCCCACACCCAAAGGGAGAAAACAACGGCGGCTGCACGCTGCATGGCTGCACTCCTTCAGGCCCGGATTCAGGTCCAAATTCAGGCCTGCCCGGACCGGCAGAGATACGTATACAGCACCAACATACGCCGGGCTGGGAGAGCCTTCAAGCGCGCGCAATTCCCCCATTCGCGCCCTCGCCGCCAATCCGGTCCAAGCCCCGGCTGTGGTACCGTTTGAGTACGGTACCCTCTGCCGCGCCGGTCCTTGGATGGCGCGCACGAGGGCCGCTGAGTGAACAGATCGCGCGATGCCCCAGCAGCCGGAAATGATTGCATCTTCCACCCCCGCGAGCCCGGCGCCACCCTCCGGGGTTCCCGTCGCCGACCCGTCTGCTCCGGTTCCTCATCCTGATGTATCCATGCCTCATCCCCACCGCATTCCGCACTGGCTTGTTCGCGCCGAGCTCTTCCTGCGTGTCCTGTTGCGCATGTACATCGGTCTAGCGGTCTGCTACGCGCCCTGGTCTAGCCTCTTCTGGGACCAGAATCCGCTCTTCCTCCAGTTCCCAACTTTGGGCATCTATGCAGCCAATGGCGCCGTTCGAGGCATCGTATCTGGGTTGGGGCTCTTGAATCTCTGGATCGCGTTCCAGGACGCCATCCGCTCCAGGGGAAAATAGCGCATGAACGAACCTGAGAAGGACGTGGCGACCGGCAACGCTGCTGCGTCACCAAACGGTGGACCTCCAGTTGCCAGCATCCCCGGCAATGGGCATCCCGCGCCACTGGACCGCGCCCCGCTGGCCTACGAAAACAAGAACTTCCTGAACAGCCCCGATGGCCGTCTCCTCCGCATCGTAGCCGAGTTCATGGAGCCGCTTGCCCGCTTTCGCCACGAGCGCATTCAGGACACTGTCGTCTTCTTCGGCTCGGCGCGCTTTCGCGGACGCGAAGAAGCCGATCACGCACTTGAATTGCTCGATAACACCGGCTCGCTGCAGCCCGCGCCCAGCGAGGAGCAGCCAGCCCGCGCGCCTGAAATCGCCGCAGGCAAGGCGACCGACCTCCAGCGCAAGCGCGCCGTAGCTGCCGTCGAAATGGCTCGCTACTACGAAGACGCGCGCCGCCTGTCCCACATGCTCACCACCTGGGCCTCCAGCATCCCCTCGCAGCGGCATCGCTTCGTCGTCACCTCGGGCGGCGGACCGGGCATCATGGAAGCCGCCAATCGCGGAGCCTATGAGGCGGGCGGCAAGACCATCGGCATGAACATCAGCCTGCCCTTTGAGCAGCACCCGAACCCCTACATCACGCCGGCGCTCAACTTCGAGTTCCACTACTTCTTCATGCGCAAGCTGTGGTTCGCGTATCTCGCCAAGGCGCTGGTCGTCTTCCCCGGCGGCTTCGGCACCCTCGACGAGATGTTCGAGTTGCTGACGCTGGCCCAGACGCACAAGATGGCCAAGAAGATCACCGTCGTCATCTACGGCCCCGAGTACTGGAAGAAGGTTTTCAACCTCGAAACCCTGGTTGACACCGGCGCCATCTCGCCCAAGGACCTCGATCTGTTCCAGTTTGCCGACACGCCGGAACAGGCCTTCGAGATCCTGCGCGACGGTCTCACCGCGAACTATCTGGTTCCCGAAGCGACGGCCGCCGCGGAGCACGCTTTTCAGGAGATTATGCCCGGCGCTACGCTGGAGGATTTTCTTGGACCGGAACTGATGCGCAATGGGAGATGAATCTTTGTATTGACAAAGTTCGATTCCGCGGCAGTTCGCTGGGCCGTTGCGCGGAACGCAGGCGGTGTAACCCATGCAAAGAAAAATAAGCTACTTCCAGTGCAAGGAACCGTATAATTGCACGAGCAGTCCCTTCCCCGAATCGTCTGCTCAAGATCATCGATATCATCGCCGGTTGGGCGAGTTTTTATATTTTCAGGCTTTTTCGGTTATTTGAGGGGTCTGGGACTGCGTATCCAAGTCTCTCCACGAAACGAAGGCTCATTCGCAAGTTCTTAATGCACGATGGACGGTCCTTACAGGATGATTGGACCGGAATTCCTGTCGGATTACGGAGTGAGTAGCAACATGGCGAACTCGACGATCTCATACCTCTGGCGCGACCCCAACGCCGTCAGGCGGTTTACAACTGGTATTTCCCTGCACAGCCATACCAATCAGTCCAAAGAGACGCTGGCTTTTTTAGCGAAGTTCGGCAATCAATTCCCGGTCATGCGCCCTCTGCTGGCGCGGATGGAGCGCCGCTCGGAAGACAATCACGGGCTTCAGGTTAATTACGCCGCGAGCTATTGGACGCCGCCGATGACTCCGCGGCTGGCCTTTGATCTTGAGAGCGGACAGATCGAAAAGCTCGACATCGCTTCCATGGTCTCCCTTACCGATCACGACAGCATCAATGCACCGATGCTGCTGCGCACCGTGTCCAGTGCAGACCAGATTCCCATTTCGGTGGAGTGGAGCGCGCCATACGGGGGGATGCAATCCTTCCATCTGGGCATCCACAACCTGCCTGCCGCCAGCGCTGCTGAGTGGATGACGATCTTCAAGGACTTTACCGCGAGCCCCAGCGACGCGCGCTTGACCGAGATTCTGGCGGCGCTCGACAAAGAGCCCGACGTGCTGATTATCTTCAACCATCCCACATGGGATCTTTACATGGTGGGCAAGGAGAAGCATGCCGTCCTGATGGACAGGTTCCTTCAGGAGAACAGTGCCTTTCTGCACGCCCTGGAGCTGAACGGCCTGCGCAACTGGGATGAGAATCGCGCTGTGCGCCGCCTGGCGGACAAGTGGAAGATGGAGCTCATCTCCGGCGGTGACCGCCATGGCGTGGAACCCAACGCCAACATCAACCTGACCAACGCCTCAAGCTTCACCGAGTTTGTCCACGAGGTTCGCCGGGAGAAGATGAGCAGAGTGCTCTTCATGCCCCAGTATGCGGAGCCGTGGAAGCATCGCATTCTCCAGTCCACCATCGACGCGATCCGCCACTATCCTGAATTTCCTCCGGGCTCGCGCACCTGGGATGAGCGTGTCTATCATCCGGACGCCAACGGCGTGTTGCGTCCCCTGAGTGAGTTGTGGCCAAGCGGCGAGGCCCCCCCTGTGATGCGGTGGGGGATGCGGCTGGTGGAACTGCTGGGCAAGGGCCCCGTTTCAGGAAGCTTGCGACTGGCCTGGAGCGAATCCAGCGAGTTGCGCGTGGCCCTGGGCGAGAACGACGGCTGATCGCACCGTTCCCTCAGGAGAGACTCCACTCCGCTTCTCTCCACATCAGAGGTATTTCCTCTGGATACAACGGCATGCCGGTCGCCTTCCTCTGAGGGCGCGGTGAGCCTGCGCTTCCGATGCATTCAGACTGCGTAAATCGGATGCCTGGCTCTGCGCGACCGGTTGCGACGTTCCTGCCGTTCCGGCATTTTGCGTATACTCTTCGGGTTCCTTTCTCAATTCAAGAGGTTTTGGCCCGCGATTCATCGCCCGTTGATGTTCGCCATTCGAAAATGGAATCGTAGCAGCCAGCAAGAGCGGATGCGGCGAAAGCCAAACGAAGGAGCGAAGATGGCCCACTCGACGATCTCGTATCTGTGGCGCGAACAAAACGCAACCAGGGGATTCCGCGCGGGCATTTCGTTGCATAGCCACACGAATCAATCCAGGGAGACGCTGGATTTCCTGGCCAATCTTGGCAACCAGTATCCTTTGATTCGCCCATTGCTGGCGCGATTGGAGCGCCGGTCGGAGCAGCAGCACGGTGTACGCGTCAACTATTCCGCCAGCTACTGGACTCCGCCCATGACGCCCAAGCTGGCCTTCGATCTCGAAAGCCGCCAGATAGAACAGCTGGATATGGCTTCCATGGTTTCCATCACCGACCACGACAACATCCAGGCGCCCATGCTGCTGCGCACGGTTGCGAGCGCCCGGCAGATTCCTGTCTCAGTGGAGTGGAGCGCGCCCTACGGTGGCGTCCAGTCCTTCCACCTTGGTATTCACAACCTGCCCAGCGCCCGCGCACAGGAGTGGATGAGCATCCTTGCCGGCTTCACGGCCCAGCCCAGCAACAGCCAACTCACCGAGATCCTGGCCGCGCTGAATCAGGAGCCGAACGTCCTCGTTGTCTTCAATCACCCGCTTTGGGATCTGTACCTCATCGGTCGCGAAAAGCACGAGTCGCTCGTCAATGAGTTCCTGCAGCGCAACGGCGCCTACCTGCACGCGCTGGAGCTGAACGGCCTGCGCGACTGGCGTGAGAACCGCGCCGTGCGCCGCCTCGCTGAAAAGTGGAACATGCTGCTCATCTCCGGCGGCGACCGCCACGGCGTTGAGCCGAACGCCAATATCAATCTGAGCCACGCCACCAGCTTCACTGAGTTCGTTCACGAGATTCGCAACGAAAAGCGTAGCAATGTGCTCTTCATGCCGCAGTACGCCGAACCATGGAAGCATCGCATCCTGCAGTCCACCCTCGACGCCATCCGCAATTACCCTGAGTTCCCACAGGGCTCGCGCACATGGGATGAGCGCGTCTATCACCCCGACGCCAACGGAGTGATCCGCCCGCTCAGCGAGCTCTGGCCGGACGGCAACGCGCCCGGTGTCATGCGCTGGGGCATCGCGATGGTGCAGATGCTCGGCAATGCGCCCGTCTCCGGCGGCCTGCGCTTCGCCTGGAGCGACTCTCAGCAACTGCGGCTCGCGCTCGGCGAAAACGAAGGCTGAGTCACTCTCTGCCTGCACCTGCAACGCTCTCGCTGCCCATGAATCAGACTCCGCCGCGCGTGGCCTATTTCCCTGACTCGTTCCACGAGGTCAACGGAGTCGCCCATACCAGCCGCAACTTTGAGGCCTTTGCACGCCGCCGCGACCTGCCATTTCTCTGTGTGCGCGCCGGCGACCGCACGCCGCACTTCGAGCAGCAGGGCAACGTCCAGACGCTCGAACTGCCGCGTGGCCCGCTCTCGTTTCCTCTCGAAAAAGACCTGCGCTTCGATCCCGCCTTCGGCCGCCACATGGCCCTCATCGATGAAGCAATCGAGCGCTTCCAGCCCGACATCATCCATATCACCGGCCCCAGCGAGGTGGGCCTGCTCGGCGCAGGCCTCGCCGGCGTCATGGGCTTGCCGCTCGCCGCCAGCTGGCACACCAACGTGCATGAATACGCGGCCCGGCGTTCCTCATGGTTCCTGCGCCTGCTGCCCCCGCGCGAATCCTCTGCCGCGGGCGAGACCATCGAGGACATCACGCTGGCTGCAGCCGCCAGCTTTTACTCTGCCGCGCAGGTGCTGTTTGCGCCGAATCACGATCTCTGCCAGACCCTCGAACGCCTCACCGACCGTCCCTGCCATCTGATGCCCCGCGGTGTCGATGCTGCGCTCTTCCATCCCGGCCGGCGACTCCGCGATCCTGCAGACCGCGAATTCGTCCTGGGTTTTGTCGGGCGTCTTTCGGTGGAAAAGAATGTGGCGCTGCTGGCGCAGATTCAGCAGGCGCTCGACCAGAGCCGGCAGAGCTTCCGATTTCTCATCGTCGGCCACGGCGCGGAAGAAGCCTGGCTGCGCGATCGGCTGCCACGGGCACAGTTCACCGGAGTCCTGCACGGCGAGGCGCTGGCCGCCGCTTACGCGTCGATGGACCTCTTTGTCTTTCCATCGCACACGGACACCTTCGGAAATGTCGTGCTGGAAGCGCTAGCCTCCGGTGTTCCCGCCGTCGTCACTCCAGATGGCGGACCAAAGTCCATCGTGCGCGACGGCGAGACGGGCCGCATCGTAGCCGACGAAGATTTCGCCGCCGCCATCTCGGAAACCCTCGTCAACCCTGTGCGCCACGCCGCCATGCGCCATGCCGCTCGCGCCTACGCCATCGCCATGAGCTGGGACGCCGTGTTTGAAGGTGTCTACGCGGGGTATGAAGGAATCTATCCTGCTGCATCGCGGATGGCCGGATAGATCCGTTTCACGACCTC
>JBBIVH010000021.1:1766-6303 GCA_037439805.1 Acidobacteriaceae bacterium | reverse complement strand
GGAAGCATCGTGAATCGCTCCGGCGCCGTTGTGTTGATGATGTACGCGTAGCCGCCGGAGAGGGCGCACAGTCCCTCAGGGTTCGGCGTTGACCATAGACCCGTCGGCGCAGCCGGATCGCGAAAGCCAAGCGTGCACGTTGCAAGAAATGGCTGGACCCCTTCGCCGCCCGGTCGCACCATCACCTCCAGCGCGCCGCGCTCCACCTCTTCCGCCTCGCGCGGATACACAAAGTGCCGCGCTGGCAGAATCGCAGGACGCGCCGCCAGCACCTCAGCCTGCCAGGCATGCGGAAAAGGGAAGTGAAGAACCGCCGTCGCCACTCGCCTACACTCCCACAAAGCGCTCCACGCGCTCCTGCACGCTGGGGATTCCGAGGCCCAGCTCCGCACCGTCTTCGATCAAAGGCAGCAGCTTGTCGAACTCCGGCCCGGAGTGCGCCCCAGTCAACGCAATCCGCACCGGATGAAAGAGCTCTTTACCCTTCACGCCAGTAGACGCTTTAATCTCATTCATCCATGACTTGAACAGCTCCGGCGTCACCTTCGCGTTGTTTGCGCGCGCCCGGTCGGCCAGTTCAGCCAGCACAATCCGCGCCGAGTCCGCGGCCAGCACCTCGCGGTTTTCCGGCAACGCCCGCGCCGCATCCGGGTCGAACCCGAAGATGAACGCAGCCTTTGGAACGAGTTCGTCCAGCTTGTCCACTGAGGGTGCAAACAACTCCACCAGCCGCGCCACCCAGGCCTGCACCGCATCGCTTGCGCTGGCCTTTGCCGGCAGTCGCTCGCCAAAGGACGCCCACACCAGGTCCGCCAGCCGGCTCGCCGGCGTCTGCTTGATGGCATGACGGTTCAGCCAGTTCAGCTTGTCGAAATCGAAGACCGCCGGCGACGGCGTCACGCGCTCCAGCTTGAAGGCGTGAATCAAATCCTGCAGGGTGAAGGTCTCGGTCTTGCCGTCCTCCGCGCCCCAGCCCAGCAGGGCAAGGTAGTTCACCAGAGCCTCGGGCAGGTAGCCCATCTCGCGAAAACTCGCGATCGACGTAGCGCCGTGCCGCTTGGACAGCCGCTCGCGGTCCGCGCCCAGAATCGTTGAAAGATGCGCGAACTCCGGCACCGGCCATCCAAAGGCCCGGTAGATTGCCACCTGCTTCGGCGTATTGGAGATATGATCGTCGCCGCGAATCACGTGCGTGATCTTCATCAGAGCATCGTCAATCGTCACCACGTAGTTGTAGACGGGCATGCCGGGTACGCCCTGCTGCGCGGAACGCACCAGAATCGGATCGCTCACCGTCTCCGCGGCAAACTCCACAGGCCCGCGCACAATGTCATGAAAGCGCAGCGGCTCATCGCCAATCTTGAGCCGCACGGCAAACGGCCTGCCTGCAGCGATGCGCTGCTGTACTTCCTCCCTGCTCAGCCTGCGGCACCGGCCAGAGTAGACCTGCGGGCGATGCTCCTGCACCGCCAAATGATGTTCGGCCATCAGGTCCTCAGGCGAGCAGAAACAGCGATACGCCTTGTCCTCCTCCAGCAGCTTCTGCGTCAGCCCCGCATAGATCGATTGCCGCTCCGACTGGCGATACGGTCCATACGCGCCTCGCTCGTTCTCCAGCGGATCTTCCGATCTGCCCGTGCCGGGCCCCTCATCCCAGTCGAGGCCCAGCCACAGCATGTCTTCAATCAGTTGCGCTTCGTAGCGCGCCTCGGAGCGCTCGACATCCGTGTCTTCGATGCGCAGCAGGAACTTGCCGCCCATCCGCCGCGCGAATAGCCAGTTGTAGAGCGCCGTCCGCGCGTTGCCCACATGCAGCAGCCCCGTCGGAGAAGGCGCAAACCGCACTCGTACTTCTTCACTCGTCATGGCTGTCTCGATGATAGTCGAAGGCAATCTGGCAGAGTTCCTCTGCGCGGGATTTGCTTTGGTTACGCCACTTCGGCCTGACGCTTGTCAAACTCTTTCTGCGCCGCCAGCATCTCGCCGATATGCTTCTCAGCCCACACGCGCAGCTCATTCATACGCTCGGTCAGCCGCTCGCCCAGAGGCGAAAGCGCATACTCCACCGTCACCGGCACGGTGGCAAAGGCGCGCCGAGTCACCAGTCCGTTCCGCTCCAGGTTGCGCAGGGTCTGCCCCAGCATCTTCTGCGAGATGCCCCCCAGCCGCCGCTTCAGCGCGTTGAAGCGCACCGGCCCGTCGTCCAGCGCACCCAGCACCAGAACCGTCCATTTATCCGCAATCTGGTCCAGCACCACGCGGGTCGGGCATGCAGGATCGTACGCATCGCCGCGCATCTCGTGCTTCTTCGCGCACATGGTTTCCTCCAGGTAACCAGAACACCGTCTGGTATCTTCTTGAAACTTACTCCATTTTAGCTCTTAATAGAATCTGGGCGCGGGAGAAAGTTCAAGAATGGTTCGCCCGCGCCCTGAAATTCCAGTACAAAGCCAAGGGAGATTCACCATGAGAGTCGTACTGTACGGGGCATCCGGAATGATTGGCAGCCGCATTCTCGCCGAGCTGCTCCAACGTGGCCACCAGGTCACTGCCGTCGTTCGCAATCCAGAGAAGGTCGCAGCCTCGGGCGCCATCGTCGTTAAGGGCGACATCACCGACGCCGCCAGCGTAGCCGCCACGGCGCAGGGTCACGATGCTGCGATCAGCGCCTACGCGCCGCCGCATACGCAGGTCGGCCTCGTTCTCGACGCCACCCGGGCCGTGCTCGCGGGACTCGAAAGCGCCGGCGTCAAGCGGTTGCTGGTCGTCGGCGGAGCGGGCAGCCTCGAAGTTGCTCCCGGAGTGCAACTCGTCGACACGCCGCAATTCCCTGCGGAGTGGAAGGCCATTGGCCTCGCCCACCGCGAGGTACTGCCGGTTCTGAAAGCATCGTCGCTCGACTGGACCTATCAGAGTCCCGCGGCGTTCATACAGCCCGGAGAACGCACCGGGAAATTCCGCCTCGGCGCCACGCAACTCGTCACAGATGCCAATGGCGAAAGCCGCATCTCGGCCGAAGATTTCGCAGTCGCCATGGTCGATGAGCTGGAGAAGCCGCAGCACCTGCGTCAGCAGTTCACCGCAGCCTACTGAGCGGCGCGCGATCTCACTTGAAAGTGTTCCCAGCCGTGCGCATCGAGCGGCTGGGAGCCTCTGCCGATAAGGAGCGAAATGCGAGCGCGCCCTCGCCGTGGCGGAACCATCCGGCCAATTCTCGTCACCTCCACACCTGCAATCCTTGCAGGGATGCAGGCGGCAGGGTTGGCCGTAAACAGCAACTCGTAATCTTCACCGCCGTGCAGCGCCTGAGCCAGGGTTGCACCCGCGTGGATTGGCAGCGTACCAGCATCCAGCTCTGCCGCAAGCCGCGATTCCTCGCACAGGTGCGTCAAGTCGGTGGAGAGCCCATCGCTCAGGTCAATCGCCGCCGTCGCCGCTCCGCGCCGCACCAGCCATTGCCCCTGCCTGATCCGTGGTTGCGGATAGAGATGCGGTTGCAGAGCTTCTCTCAGGCCTGCCGGAATCCTGCCTGCCGCCATCGCGCTCTGCTTGCGGGCCGGGAGATTGCCAAGCAACTCCAGCCCCGACGCCGCGCCGCCCAACTTGCCCGTAACATACAGCACATCGCCCGGCTTTGCGCCGCTGCGCAACAGCGCCCGCCCGCGCGCCACAGCGCCAACCAATACGATGTCTGCCAGCGGCACCGGGGATTCGGCCAGATCGCCGCCCGCAAGCGGTGCGCGATGTTCTCGGGCCAGGCGCAGCAGACCATCAAAAAATCTATCCACCCAGGCTCGCTTCCGGCTGCGCGCGATGGTCAACTCGGCGGGGATTCCCAGCGAGAGAAACGCCGCCACAGGCCGCGCTCCCATCGCCGCTACATCGCTCAGTCCACGCGCCAGCACGCGATGGCCCACCGCCTCCGGCGGATGCCAGCCCAGGCGAAAGTGACGGCCCGCAATGGAGAGATCCGTCGTGACGCACAGCTCTTCGTCCGGTCCAGGCTGCAGCACCGCGCAATCATCTCCGATGCCGAGACGGATGCCGCGGCTGCGCGAGCCCGCCGTCCGCGCCCGGATTCGCTCCAGCAGCGCGAGTTCGCCGCCGCTGGATGCTGGTTTGCGTCGATCTCCGTCTTCCTGCATCTGATAGATATTAAAACAGGTTGAGTGCGCCTATCGGCGATTTTCCGAAGTCGGCCAGGGCCGATTCCCAAAATGAAACCAACTCCCCCGTTGGTACTGTATTACGCGGCGTCCGCGTTGACCCCTCCCCAGCCATTTGTTAGCCTAATCAGAACGCTCCATGAAGGGTGCCTCGTAGAGGCCCTGCTATGGGTTCAGGGCTCATCAGGGAGTCCACGCGTACGACCATTTCTCTTGTAAGTTGTGGCGAGTTGCAGCCTTCCCCGGTTGCGGTTGCTGGGATGGATGAGGTTCATGCTGCGGAAACGCTATTACATTCTTTTTGTCTCAAGGGATGAAGACGGGCGTGTGCGCAAGATTCCCCTCCCGCTTCACTACGTCTACGGCTTCGT
>JBBIVH010000021.1:0-1666 GCA_037439805.1 Acidobacteriaceae bacterium | reverse complement strand
CGCAGACTTCACCGGCGACTGGACGCAACTCGCGGATGCTCCATCCCTCTGGCCGATTGAAGGCCGAGTGACCTCCAGCTTCGGCGAGCGTGAAGATCCGCTCAACGGCGAAGGCGCATTCCATCCTGGCATCGATATCTCAGCACCCTGGGGCACTCCGGTCCGCGCCTCCGGTGACGGCGAGGTCACGGGCGCGTCCATGGGTTCGGGTTATGGCAAGCAGGTGGTGCTCAATCACGGCCATGACCTCATCACCGTGTATGCGCACATGTCTTCGGTCGCGGTTCTTCCCGGCCAGCATGTCACTCGCGGACAGATCGTCGGCTACGTCGGCCAGACGGGCCGCTCCACCGGACCGCACCTTCACTACGAGGTGCGCGTGCATAATGTCCCGGTCAATCCCCACAAGTATCTGCGTATGACCTACGAGGAAGCCGCGCTGGAAGGCCAGACCGGCTCTTCCAATTCTGTAGCCAGCCGATAAGCTCGCTGCCGCGCTCAAGACGGCTCTTGGAAACAGGGCTGTTCGGTCCTTGCCTCTGGAAATCTAAGAGCTGCGCCGCCTGAAGCTCAGTCTGCATCCACGCTCGTCGCGTAGATCTGGAGCTTCGGCGGCCTGCTCCTGCAGCAGCGGATAACCATGCTCAGGGAAGCGCGTTACTTACTTCGATGCGTCTTCCTCGCCCGCTGTTACCTGGCTTTTCGAGTTTTCTCCCTCGGCAATGCGCGCCAGTTGCTCCGAGTGAACGCGAGCCGTCACCACCACGCGCTCCCGCCTCTGGTTCACTTCCGTCGTCGCCAGCACCTGCTTCAGGGCATCGTTGGCCGGGTTCGGCCCCAGCGGAGCGGTAAAGCCACGGGCCATGTTCACCAGCACGTTCAGCGCCGCGGCCTGGCTTTGCGCGGTTTGCTCGTTTGGAGCAATCTCCTCCACCCGCAGCCGCAGCTCGGCGCCGGGCCGCAGCATCGGCGTTACGCTGGCCACGAGTGTGGTCCCATCTTCCAGCGGCAAGCGGAACCCGAAGACCTCAATCGCTCCACTCTCTGAGAAGGGCAGACCGATCTGCCCCACCCCCCAGGCCAGCGAAAGCAGCGGCACATCATGGTAGTGGTGCGCCAGCAGCGTCGAGCCGGCAAAGGGCAGCGCGGCGGTCCTGCGCCGGTCAATGATCGAGTGAATCTGTTCCAGCGTCGGCGTATTCGAAACGGCTACCATGTCGTAGCCAATCTGGGCCACACGCACCGTCCGGCCCTCGGTGGGAATGCTGTAGATGGTGCGCCCGGCGTAGGTCTCTTCGCTCTCGGCGTGCGTTGCCACCCAGGCCTTCAGCCGGTTGCCGTCCACCCTGCCCACCAGCACTAGAGAGTAAGCCACAGGCCCATTCGGCCCGTTGGGATTCGGCATCCGGTGCAGGGCAATGGCTGCCTGGTCCAGGTCGCGCTCCCAGTCGATCCCGGTTGCATCCACAAACTGCTGGTAGTCGGGCACGCGCGCGGGCGGCTGCATGTCCTTGTGCAGAAAGGCTCTGACCGGGCGGAGGTTAATGTAGATAATCCCGTCGGACTCGGGCAGCAGCCGCGCCGCCTCCGGCGGAGCCTTCGACCGCAAAAAGACCGCCACCCCCAGCAAAAGGAGGACAGCGGCAACCACCATCAGCGTTCTGCG
>JBBIVH010000020.1:0-24657 GCA_037439805.1 Acidobacteriaceae bacterium | reverse complement strand
GTGCGCTCCATCTCCGCCCAAGCATGCTGCGCACCGTCCATCGTAACGCGCCTCGGCGTTGCAGCACGGTTCAGCATCACCAGCGTCTCTGCGCCGTTGCCCGCGAATGCCGTCGTCAGCAGATCGCCGTCATCGCTCGTTGCCCCGACGCGCTGCATTCCTTTCAGAACATGCCGGCTGTAGGCGCCCATCACGCGAAGCTGATAGCTCGTCGCCACCGGTATCCAGCCGCGCGTCCGATCCGGAGCCAGCAGCGAACGAGAGCCCGCGAAGTTCGGTTGCTCAACATCCAGCAGCAGCCAGCAGTACATCAGGGCCACGGCATCCAGCTCGGTCAAATTCTTGTGGTAGAGCTGCGCGGTCTGGAACGCTATCCGATAAGAGAGTTCCTGATAGTGCGCATCGTTGATGCAGATCTCCGTCGCCAGAAACGGCTTGTCCGCGCTCGCCTCATGCATGGTACGCATGCGCGCGTCATACAGGTCGGGGTTCGCCATGAACTCCTGAAAGTCGTACTCATGCGTTGCCGTGTAGTCGATCGCCTTCCACGCTTCTGGATTCTTCTTGAGCGACTCCGCCCGCTGGATGCCCAGAAACATAAAGCTCGCATCGGCCATGTGAATGCGCGTTGTCTGAAACCCCGCCGCATCCAACGCGCTCCGCAGCGTCTTCACCATCGCGTCGAACACGGCCGGCGGCTCGTCCACCTCATTCTGGATGCCGACAATCTGCGGCGGAGCGCCCGTCGCCGCCTTCGCCTTGCGGCAGTACTCCACCACAATGCGCGCATATTCTTCTGGCTTTGCGGTCAGCTTCACTTTTTGATTCCATGAGTCCACCACCGAAGACCCCTTGTACGGATCCATAGCCCATGCCGGCAGCGCCCACATCTCGTAAATCACATCTCCGCCCAGCGCCAGCGCATGTTTGCTGTACTCGAAGCTCGAGACTTCGCTGTTGGGAAAGTTGTCGCCATAGTAGTGCGGCGTGGCGTCGCTCAGATCTTCGAGGTTGCTCAGATCAGGCTTGAGCTCCGTGCCCATTGGATACTCACGGAAGAGAAGCAGGTTGTATCGCTTCAGCAGATCCCAGTACTGCCGCTTGCCTTCTTCGCTCAACTCCGCATAGGCAGGAATGCTGGGGCTGCCTCCAAAGCCAAGCATCGTCTGATGCACCTCGGCGCGACGAAGGGTCACAGTCGCAGCCTTCGCATCCGGCTCGCTCATCGTGCCCTCCACCTCCAGATGCGCCGTGCGCGGCGCGGCATACATCAACTGATGCCGCGTCACGTCAAAGAGCAGCGGCGCTTCCAGAAGCTGCGCACCATTCACCAGCACCCGGACCGCCAGATGCGCGTCGGCAATCACCGTAACGGTTCGCGCTTCGCCTGTGAACTGCTTCTGCAGCGCAAAGGTCTCCTTCGCCGGATAATTTCCCTGGCCCTCGTACAGCCCCATCGAATCGTAGTAGCGTTCCGCTATCCGGATTGAACTGGCAGTCAATTCGACAGTGAAGCCTGCATGCGGACCTGTGAAGATCCAGCGCAGCGTCGTCCGGTCCGGCACATTTCTATCCAGCCGCAGCGTCCGCTCAAACAGCGCCGTCAGATTCTCATGGAAGTACACGCGCGCAATCTCGTCCGGGCGCGACCAGCCCGGTCCCTTCGGCCCATCCGAGACAAGGCGGAATGGAACTCCAGCCGCGCCTTCATCCGGAGCCGCCTGCGGCAAGGTCGCAGCCTGCTGCGCAAAGGCGCCAGTTGCGCAAATCGTCCAAGTCAAGAGCACAAACCATCGCATGGCCTCGATTATCCCGGCTCCGCATCCTGCCGTGTCAAGCGCGTCGACACTGCGCGCCTCGCGTCCAGGGCCAGTACGGATGCGACGCGGCCAGTCATGCTTGATACACTGCTCCGCACGCCGCCAGCTTTGCTACCATCCACTTTGCACGCGGAGGACTCATGCTTTACGACGCCATCTCTCGCCGCTCTTTTGTGAAGACATCTGCTGCTGTCACCGCAGCCGCGCTCACGCCCGTCCTTCCCGCCGTTGCGCAGGAGGCAGGAGCGAATCCGCTCACCACCGAGCGCAGCAAGCTGCCCTATCAGGAAGAGTCGCGTGCCCGCCGCATCGCATGGTGGCAGGCCGCTCGCTTCGGCATGTTCATCCATTTCGGGCTTTACAGCGTGATTGGCCAGCAGGAATGGGTGATGGAATCCGAAGGCATTCCGATTCCGCAGTACGAACTCCTCGCTCAGCACTTCAAGCCCCGGCCAGGCTTCGCAGAAGAGTGGGTCCGCCTCGCGCAGCGCGCGGGCCAGAAGTACATGGTCCTCACCACCAAGCACCACGAGGGCTACTGCCTGTGGGATACGAAGCTGACTGACTATAACGCCACGAAGACCGGCCCCGGCCGCGACCTCGTTCGTGAATACGTGAACGCGGCGCGCGCCGCCGGAATGCGCATCGGCTTCTACTACTCGCTGATGGACTGGCACCATCCCGACGGCATTCTTTGCGCCACCGATGAAGCCGCGCGGAAGCGCTTCGTCGCCTACACCCACGGCCTCATCCGCGAACTGATGACGAACTACGGCAAGATCGACATCCTCTGGTACGACGTGGCCCAGCCGCTCACACCCGAGCAGTGGGAGGCCGGCCGGATGAACCGCATGGTCTTTGAACTGCAGCCCGAGATCCTCGTCAACAATCGCAACGGTCTCGACGGCGACTTCTCTACACCCGAGCACAAGATCCAGGCCGACAAGCGCGCATGGGAGTCCTGCGAGACGATGAATCTCGGCTGGGGCTATCAACGGTCGGATGTCGAATGGAAATCGCCGCGCCGTATTCTCAACGACCTCGCCACCTGCGCGCAGCAAGGCGGCAACTATCTGCTCAACATCGGCCCCGAACCGGATGGCACGGTACCCGCCGAATCCGTGCGCATCCTCGAATCCGTGGGTAAATGGCTCTCCGTCAATGGCGAGTCCATCTACGGCACACAGGGAGGAGCCGCAGTCAGCTTCGGCAACTACACCAACTTCACGCGCGAGGGCAACACGCTCTACATCCACGTCTACTTCTGGCCGGCGGGCACGCCCGCGGCGCAGTGGCTCTCGTTCTTTGATCCGCCCACGGTCGTTGCCGTCGGCGGCATGCAGGCAAAGGTCCTCTCGGCCCGGCTGCTCAAAACCGGTCAGGCGGTCGCGTTCACGCAGGACGCTCTGTCACTCCGCATCACCGGCCTGCCCGCTCTGGCGCCGGACGATCCTGTCACGGTGATTGCCTGCGAGTGCGACCGGCCGCCCGTCGTCGATCATCACTCCATCCGCGCCAAATGGCCTCGATACAAAGTGGGCCTCAGCGTCTGAGGCCCGCTCCTGTCGCGCAGAACTTCGCGCACTGCGCCGCTCACGCAGATCGTCAGTACTCGAAGTCCAGCGAGAACTGCACCCGCCGCGCATCCGACTCCTGCACCGGCCCGCCAAATCCCGCCGCAGGCGCAAGGTCCGATCCAAAGGCCGGATTGACCATCTCGACATTCTGCCGGTTCAGCAGATTGAAGGACTCCGCTACGATGTCCAGATGACCGCGCCACATCGGCACCATCTTCAGGATGCGCAGATCGAAGTCCACACTGGCAGGCGTCGTCATGCTGTTGCGTGCCTGCCCCTGCGGGCGCGCTGCAAAGGGATAAATGTGCTCGCGATTGCTGTCGACACCGGTCAACGCATTGTCTGGAAAGCCGCTGCCCGCAACGAAGATCGGTGCAAACTCCAGTCCATACACCAGCTTCTCGAATGCGTTCGGCGTTGCAGCCTTGGCCGCATCCTGCGGATCGTCGAGATCCGGCCCCAGCACCCAAAGGCCGCTCAACACAAAGCGATGCCGCTGGTTCTGTAGCGACAATGCCCGCTCGCTGCTCAGCGCGAAGGGATTCTGCGGCTGCTCCGCGTCATAGGATGCATCGTCGATCGTCTTGGCGAAGGTGTAGCCCGCCATCAGCTCCAGATCTTCTGTGAACTGACGATTCACCGTTACCGTGGCTCCGTTGTAGCTTGAATTTGCCTCTGTCTGAAACTGGTTGATCGCGTCATACGCAGGATTCGCACGCGCCGGCGAAAACACTCTCTGGCCCATCTGCTGCGGAGTAGGATTCGCGATGCCCAGGCTCCCGGCGTTGGTTGGGTTCAGCACCACCGGCGGCAGCAGATTGCTGTTCACCGTGCGGCCCATCTTCACTCCATGCACATAGCGATATTCCGCGCTCAGCGTCCACGCGTCCGGCAAGGATCTCTCCGCGCTCAGCGAAGCTGTCTCCGCATAGGGATTGGCAAGCGATGGCTGCGCCTGCCAGATGCTCGGTGCAATTCCGGCATGAGGCGCCGTGAATGCGGCTCCGGCCCGATACAGCGCCGCCGCATCCGTTCCCTCCGCAATCTGCTGCTCGGCATGCGTGCCATTCATCTCTTCGATGCGGTTAATCGTGCCCAGCAGATACCGGTCATAGAAGAAGCCGAAACCGCCGCGCACCACCGATTGCTTGTCCGGCGACCAGGCAAAGCCCAGCCGCGGGCTGAAGTTCAGCGCGTGTCCGGAAATGGAGGCAGGCAAGTGATTGTCTTCGTAGCGCAGCCCATAGTCCAAGGTCAGGCTGCGCAGCGCGGTCCAGTGATCCTGCGCATACGCAACGCTGCGCAGTTCGCTGAAGTTGGTGTTCGGATTGCCGAAGCTCTGGATGTAGAAATCCGCCTGACCCGCCGCCAACGCTGCTGTGGTCGGGAAGACGTAGACCCCGCCAAAGCCATCCTGGTTGGCTGCGCGCAGGCCAACGTGACTCAACGCGACTCCAGCCTGCATAAGATGCGCACCGTGCTGGCGGATCAGCGCGTCGCCCACATCCACGTGTGTTTCGTAGCGGCGGCTATTGCCGTCATACGGCGTGCCCAACGTTGCAACGCCGGCGACCATCACGCCGGGGCCGGTCTGCGAGCTTGTCCTGAGCTCCACGCGCCGCTGGGCGACCTCGGCGGAGAACTGGTTCACAAGTTCTGACGAGAGCGAACGGTTCCATGCGCCGTTGAGGCTGTTGTCGTCATAGAAGGCCGAGCCGTGCGCGCTCAGGTCGGTCAGATCGTCCAGATGATAGGCATCATTCACCGCGCGGTTGTTCGTCAGGGCATAGCGCAGCATCGCACTGCCCTTGCTGTCGGCTCGATCCATCCTTCCCGATAGCTCCGTCTCTTCGTTCGTCGTAGGAAAAAATCCCTGCTGAAGATGAAACCCTTGAAGCGGTCCGGACTGCGCCAGCGCGCCATCAATCTGCGCCGCCTCGCCTGCATTGAAGTCGCTCGCTTCCTCGCCGCGCGCCATCTCTTGCTCGCCGGCCACGTAGTAGAACCATCTGTCGCGCCGCAGCGTGCCGCCCGTCGATAACCCGGCTCGCAGGCGGCTCTCATCAGGCTTGCGCGGAGCAATCTCCAGCGCGGGTGTACCGTTCAGCGCGCCATTCTGCACGAACAGAAAAGCATCGCCGTGCTGGGTGTTGACGCCCATCCGCGTCTCCACGTCCACCGAGCCACCCGCCGAGCCGCCTGCCTGCGCGGCATAGCCGTGATTGACCACCTGAAAGTCGCTGATCGCCTCCGGCGAAAGCTCGGTGCGGCTCAGGCCCGTGTACTCATCGTCATCATCCACTCCGTCGATGTAGAGCGCGTTGCTCGACGGGCGCAATCCGCCGGCGCTGAAGCCACCCTCCGCTGTGCCCGGTGTCTGCCGCGCCAGTGCAGGATTCGCGCTGGCGAGCGCGGGCGACAGAAGCGTGAAGTTGAGATAGTTGCGGCTTGGAATCGGCAACTCTTCAATGCGGTCTTTGTCGATGTTCGTCACCGGCGAAGACTGTGACGTGTCCAGCGTCTCAGCCTGTGCCTGCACCGTCACCTGCTGTGTTGCCTGTGCTGGACTCAGCACCACGCTGACGCGCGCTTCGCGCCCAACCGCCGCAACCACAGATGCATTCGTGTAGGGCGCGAATCCGGGCGCTGTCACTTCAAGTGCGTACGTCCCGCTCTGCAGGCCGCTGAAGTGGAACGCTCCATCTGGGCCGGTCACCGTGGCAGCCATCGCGGGGTGATCCTGGGTGGAGAGCGTCACGCGCGCGCCGGAGACAGCAGCGCCCGTTGAGTCCAGCACAGAGCCGCCAATGCCTCCCTGCACTTGGCCAGCCTGTCCCAACAGCATGGGAATCGACGCGGAAAGAAAAGAGAAAAAGAAGGCAGCAGCCCGCAAGGGAGCAGCAGAACCGGAACGTTGCAACATGGATCTCCTCATTTGTGAAAACGGAAAGTGCGGAGACGACGGGCGCAGAGATGCGCACGAATCGCCTGCTTCAGCGATCCTTCACAAAAGAGAAATCAGATTCGAAGCGGAATGAAAGGCGGGCTTGCCGTCGGGACTTCGCAGCCGGGAGCGTGCCACGCAACGAGTTGAGGGGCTGGGACCACATGCAGAGTAGCTTCGCCGTGCGCCACCGTCAGAGCCGCCAACCGGACAAGACGCGCCACCACCGCGACCGTTCCGGCAACCACAAGCCATGCCGTCACGCGCAGTTCCGTGTCGGTCATGGGCACCGTCGGTCTGTCCCAGCGGTCAAAGCACTCCAGCGTGGGAGTAAATGCCACCAGGGCAAAGAAGACACATGCCACGAATTGGAGAAAGCGCCGCTGCACTCCCTTTAGGATATGGAGAATCGCCGTTGCCCGCAATCTGCCGTGCGTAAAGTAGAGATGAAAGATGGAACCGCGCAAGGATTCCGCATTCTGGAATCCGCGTGACGGATTCAGGATGCTTCCCGAATTCGGTGATGGATGCATAACATAATCAGCAGATAGAGGAGGTCAAACTGGTTCTGTGCGCGCTCTGAGTTCCATCAATCGCAGAGAGTTTCTCGCAGGCGCTGCGGCGCTCGCTCTCGATGCACGTCTGTCTGCATCCAGTAGCTCCGCATCGAATCGCACCTTGCAGGAGATGGACTACGCGCAGGTGCGCCTGACCGGCGGGCCGCTCAAGGAGCATTACGACCGCATCCACGCGAGCTATCTCGCGCTCGACGACGACCGGCTTCTCAAGGTCTACCGCCAGCGCGCCGGCATATCCGCGCCGGGCCCCGACATGGGCGGGTGGTACGACGCCGACGGCTTCGTGCCCGGCCATTCGCTCGGTCAGTACATCTCTGGCCTCGCGCGCATTGGCGCGAGCACCGGCGACGCAAGCTGCCACGCGAAGGCTGGCGAGCTGGTCGAAGGCTTTGCCACCGCTTTTGACCGAAGCAAGAACGTCTACGCTGGGCCCAACGCGGAGAAGCTCTGGCCCTGCTACATCCTCGACAAGCACCTCATTGGACTCATCGATGCGTTTAATCTCAGCGGCGTCGGCGGCGCACGCGACCTTCTGCCTCGTGTCTACGATGCGGCGCTTCCGTACATCCCAGAGCAGGGCCACGACCGCATCGGCAAGAAAGACCCTCCCTACGAAGAGACCTATGTTTTGCCGGAGAACCTCTTCACTGCTGCTGCAATGACCAGCGACGCCGCCATGCGGGAGCGCGCCATGCGCTATCTGCTCGACGAAGACTTCTTCGATCCGCTCGCCCGCGGTGAAGATGTGCTCCCCGGCCGCCACGCCTACAGCCACGCTATTGCGCTCAGCTCCGCAGGCAAGGCGCACCTCGTCCTGCGCGACCCAAAATATCTGCTCGCGATGCAGCACGCGTCCACACTCCTGACGCAGACGCAGCAGTTCGCCACCGGCGGATGGGGACCGAACGAGCAATTCATCGAACCGCACAAGGGGCAGCTCTATGCCAGCCTGCTGACAACACAGGACCACTTCGAAACGCCGTGCGGCAGTTACGCCGCTGCCAAGCTCGCGCGCTATCTGATCTGCGCCACGGGCGAGGCGCGTTATGGCGACGGTCTTGAACGCGTTCTCTTCAACGCGCTCCTCGCGGCGAAGGAGCCGGACAGCGACGGCGACTATCCCTATTACTCCACCTACAGCGCAGCGGCACGCAAGGTCTACTACCCGAAGAAGTGGCCCTGCTGCTCTGGCACGCTGGTGCAGGGCGTGGCCGACTATGTGAAGAACATTTACTTCCGCGCCGAAGACGGGATTCGCGTTAACCTCTACGCGCCTTCCACCGTGCGGTGGCAGCAGAGCGGCGTGGCGGTGACGCTCGCGCAGCAAACCGGCTTCCCGCTCGACGGACGCATCCTGTTGCAAGTTCGCCCCAGCGCGCCCATTGCGTTCTCGCTTGGTCTGCGCCTGCCCGCATGGCTCGCCGCTCCGGCAACCATCCGCGTGAACGGTGCTGTCGTTCAGGCGCCGCAGCAGCTGGGCTGGGCGATGCTGCATCGCCTGTGGCAAAGCGGCGATACGGTCCAGATTGAATTGCCGCAGCACCTCTACACAGAAGCGATTGACGACCAGCATCCGGACACCGTCGCACTGCTCCGCGGTCCACTCGTGTATGTCGAGCTCAACCCGCGCACAGGATCCTCCCCGCTCATGCCGCTTGATCGGATCCAAACCATGCCGGGCGCAACCGGAGTGCTCGCTGCATCCCAAGCAGAGACGCGGCGTGTTCTCGCCCCGCTCTATTTTGTGCGCCAGGAAAGCTACACAACCTATTTCCAGAGGGGTTAGCGGACTTCGTACGATGAAGAGGAACCTTATGCGCGAAAGATTTCAGCCTGCTCGCTTGTTGTCCCGCATCGCGGGAGGCATGCTTCTTGCCGCAGCCTGCTTCGCGCTCTGTACCGTTGCGTCAGAAGCAACGCTCGCGCAGGAAATCTCTTCCGTTCCAAGCCTGCTCCTTGGCTCCGCCTGGTACCCCGAGCAGTGGCCGGAGTCGCGCTGGGATGCCGACCTCGCCCTCATGGAAGCTGCGCATTTGCACGTCGTCCGCATCGGCGAGTTTGCGTGGAGCCGCATGGAGCCGGCCGAGGGGCAATACGATCTCGACTGGCTCGCGCGCGTCATTCGCCTTGCGGAGAAGCATCGCCTCGCAGTCGTCCTCGGCACGCCCACCGATGCTCCTCCCGCATGGCTCACCAGCAAGTATCCCGACACATTGCGCGTGGATGAGAACGGCCGCCTCGCGCAGCACGGTGGCCGCCGCCAGTTCAACTATGCAAGCCCACGCTACCGCCTTTTCTGCGCGGATATAGCTGGACGCCTGGCCCAACGCTTCGGCCACGATCCCAACGTCATCGGCTGGCAGATTGGCAACGAGTACACCGATGAGTCCTTTGACCCGGCCACGCGCACACTTTTCCAGCAGTGGCTCCAGCGCCGTTATGGCACGCTCGACGCGCTGAATCAGCACTGGGCAACGGCTTACTGGAGCCAGACCTACGACCGCTGGGATGAGATTCCGCTCGTCGCAACCGGCGGCAATCCCGGCCTCCTGCTGGAGCATCGCCACTTCGTCACGGACACGTGGCGCAGCTTTCAGCGTGTGCAGATCGACGCGATTCGCAGATGGGCAGACACGCGGCAGTTCATCACCACCAACATCGGCGGCCTTGCCTGGAGCGATCACTTCGACCACTACGAGATCACGCGCGATCTTGATCTGGCTTCATGGGACGACTACGTGGGCCAGGGTCAGCTTGACCCTACACGCAACGGCGCGCTGCATGACTTTGTGCGCGGATGGAAGCGCGCCCCGTTCTGGGTGATGGAGACGCAGCCCGGCTCGGTCAACTGGGCACCCGTGAACACTACGCTCAACCGCGGCGAGACGCGCGTCATGGCGTGGCAGGCTATCGGCCACGGCGCCAACGCCGTCCTCTACTGGCAGTGGCGCAGCGCGCTCAACGGCCAGGAGCAATATCATGGCACACTTGTCGGCGCTGACGGCGAGCCCGTGCCCATCTACAGCGAGGTGAGCCGGATTGGCAGCGAGTTCGAGCGCGCCGCCTCCGCGCTGCGCGGCACACAGCCTGTGGCGCAGGTTGCGATTCTTGAGAGCTACGACAGTCGCTGGGCCATCGACTTCCAGCCGCACAATCACAGCTACGACGAGTTGCAGGTCCTGCTGGACTGGTATCGACCGCTGCGCCAGAGCGGCCTGACCGTCGACATCGTCAACGCCAGCTCACCTCTGAATGGTTACAAGCTCGTCGTCGCGCCGGGGCTCAACGTCCTCTCGTCCGAGCTCGCCGCGCATCTCAAAGCGTACGTCGAGCAGGGCGGTCATTTGGTGCTTGGCCCGCGCTCGGGCATGAAAGACGAGTACAACAGCCTCAATCCGCAGCGCCAGCCAGGCCCACTCGTGCCCGCGCTCGGCGGGCGCGTCGAGCAGTACTACGCGCTGGATGGCGCTGTGCCCGTAGACGGCGCGATTGGAACCGGGACCGCAACGATCTGGGCCGAGCAGCTCTCCACGCAGGCCAGCGACGCGCGCGTGCTGATGCGCTATGGCAAGTCGAACGGCTGGCTTGACGGCCAGCCCGCCATGATTACGCGCCCGATGGGCAAAGGTAGCATCACCTATCTCGGCGCAATGCTCGACGCAAATCTCATGCAGGCGGCCACCACGTGGATGCTCGACGGCGCACAGCTGCAGCCCGAGTTTGTCGCCCTGCCTGAGGATGTCGAGGTCTGCCGTCGCGTCCGCTCCGGCCGCACGATCTATATCCTCCTCAACCATGGCGCGCAGCCTGCGAGCATCACCCTGCCTGCGCCGATGCGAGACCTCCTCGACGATCACCCGCCGCAAACGACTATCACTCTTGCCTCGCAGGGTGTCGTGGTTCTTGAAGAGCAGGCACAGCCGCCTGGCCGATGATTCATCCCAGCAACGCGCACCGGCCTCATCCATCGATCTTGACGCGCGCATTCGGGATGCAAAGCAGGGATGACTTCTGCTAGCGTGATGCGATGAGTCACCTGCATTCGCGCTTCTGTTTCTTCCTTGCTTCTCTGTCCGCTCTGCTGGCATCCGCGCTAGTGGTTCCATCCAACTGCCAAGACGAGTCGCAGGCCGTGCGCCACCAGGTCGCACGCGTCGCGCGGGTCGACCAGAGCGGTCCCTTCCGCCCCGATTGGAATTCACTCGCCGCCTATCGCGTGCCCGCCTGGTATCGCGACGCCAAGTTCGGCATCTTCATCCACTGGGGCGTCTACTCTGTTCCGGCATTCGGAAACGAATGGTATCCGCGCAATATGTACATCCAGGGCACGCCGGAGTACAAGCATCAGATTGCGAACTATGGTCCGGAGTCAAAGTTCGGCTACAAGGATTTCATTCCGATGTTCAAGGCCGAGCACTTCGATCCCGATGCGTGGGTCGATCTCTTCTCGCGCGCCGGCGCTCGCTACATCGTTCCCGTGGCCGAGCACTGCGACGGCTTCGCCATGTACGACTCCGGCATCACGCGCTGGAATGCGGCGAAGATGGGTCCGCATCGCGACATTATCGGCGCATTGGAAGCTGCGACGCGCAAGCGCGGTCTGCACTTCGGCGTCTCTTCGCATCGCGCCGAGCACTGGTGGTGGTACGACGGCGGCATGCAGTTTGACTCGGACGTGCGCGACCCTGCCTATGCGGATCTCTACGGGCCCGCGCAGCCCCGCACGCTGCCCGGCGACAGCAGCACCAGGGAGCCTGATCCGAATCATCTGGAGACTTGGCTTCCACCGGACAAGCCCTTCCTCGATGACTGGCTCGCGCGCAGCAGCGAACTCGTCGACAAGTACCACCCTGACTTCATGTACTTCGACTGGTGGATTGGCCAACCCGCCTTTCAGCCCTATCTCAAGCGCTTCGCAGCCTACTACTACAACAGCGCCGCGGCGCGGAAGCAGGGCGTCGTGCTCACCTACAAGGATTACGATTTCCCCGCGAACACCGCGGTGCTCGATGTGGAGCGCGGCAAGCTCGACGCTCTGAATCTTCTCCCATGGCAGACCGATACATCGGTCAGCATTCACTCCTGGGGTTTCGTGAAGAATGACTCGTATCGCAGCGCCGCATCGCTCATCGGCGAACTTGTGGACGTCGTCAGCAAGAACGGCAATCTTCTGCTCAATGTGGGCCCAAGGCCGGACGGCACCATCCCGCAAGAGGCGCAGACGATTCTGCTGGAGATGGGCCGCTGGCTCCAGACAAACGGAGAGGCCATCTACGGCTCGCGCCCGTGGCTGCTCTACGGCGAAGGACCAACGACCGTGAAGAGCCATGCTCTCTACACCGATCAGCAGCAGTTCACAGCGGAAGACATTCGCTTCACCACCCACAACGGCGCACTCTACGCCATCGCGCTCGGCTGGCCCTCTGGCGGCGAACTGCGCATTCACACGCTGTGGCAGGGCACGCCGTATCTCGATGGGCCTATCTGCTCCGTTCAACTGCTCGGCTCAGCGAGCACACTCGCGGCTGAACAGCGCAGCGATGGCCTGTACATTCAGCTTCCCGCCAAAGCGCCAGACGAGCCTGCCTATGTCTTTCGCATCCTTACGAAGGACCACCGTGGCGCGTGCGATGGCAAGTCGTCCGCTGCATCGAGCCAGGCGGCAGAGTAGGCGCCTACTTTGCCGTCAACGCCGCCACCCCAAACGGCGGCAGCGTAAGCGTCTTGCCCTCCCAGGCGCTCACATGGGGCTCCGCGCCCTCGGCAACAACGCGAAGATCGCCGTGCACAAACTCCGCAGGCAGGTCCACAGAGATTGCGCGGTCGCGCTTGTTCACCAGCAGCAGACGCTTGCCTGCAGCCCCATTCAGCGCCTGCACATCGATGTCGCTCACGGGAAAGCGCGTCTGCGCCATCTGGTCTCCCGTGTGCGTTGCATCATGCAGGACTCGCAGCACCTCAAAGCGCGCATTCGGCTTGCCGGTCTTCCAATCCACCATCGTCACGCTTGGGAACTGCGACGGGAAGCCAACCAGTTGCGACTCGCCCACCACGTCAATGCCCTGCCTGGCTGCTTCGAGAAAGAGATAGGCAAACATCGCGCCGGAGGCATTCCAGTAGGCCGCGGGAATCGGCGGGCCCGGATCATACGGATTGTCCGGATGCCAGTCCGTAGGAAGAATCGTGCCCACTTCATTCAGCGTTGTCTTCGTCTCCGGTGACAGGCGCTTCCGCATCAGCTCAACAAACCGAATCGTGGTAATCAGCCGGTCCGCCTGATCGAAGAAGCTGTACTGCCAGTCGGACACGGTCTGCTCACGCGTAGGAATCGCGTAGAAGTGATACGAGATCATGTCGAGCGGGATGCCCGCCTTGTGATGGCTGTGGTCCAGAAAATACTCCACCATGCCTGGATTCCGCTCCGGAAAGGCCATCGCCAGCCCCACAAACTTCATCGACGGATCCATCTTGTGCAGTGCGCCAACAATCGCATCGTAGCGCTGGACGTACTGCTCTGGTGTCGGCTGGTGCTCTACGTCAATCTCGTTGAAAACCTCCCAGTAAGGAATCTTGAAGTGATAGCCGGACTCGTGCCGCTTCCCCAGCTCATCCGTAAAGCCGCCCTGCGTGTACCACGCGGCCACGCGCGCGTAGTAGTCGGCCAGTTCGGCGCAACTCGGGTCGCGCAGCTCCTTGCCTTGCGTGTAGTCCCACGTCAGCTTGTCCGGATCGTCTGGATAGGTTACCGGCTTCGGCGTCTTGTACATCCACGCAGGGTTGGTGCTCAAACTGAAGATGAAGTCATGCCCCTTGGTGGCATTCAGAAAGTCCCGCACAATTGGATCGATGGCGCTGAAGTCCCAGAAAGTCTTCTCCGCGGTCGGCGGCTGCAGCTCCGCGACGGCCAGCTTCGGATAAGGGTGCCATGCCGCATAGCGGACCATGTCCGCGCCCAGTTCCTGCAGTGCCGCAAACGTCGCATCGTGGATCGGCGAGCCGCGCCGCAGCATGGGATTCACCACCATCTGCAGCGTCGGCGTCGTCCGCAGCGGCTGGGTCTTTGTCCAGTCCACCTTGACTGCGATGGGCTTCTCAGGCGTGCCTTCCTGCGCTGCGGCTATGCCGGCAGCAATGCCCAGAGCAAGTAGAAATGCGCTCAGTCGCTTCACGTCGAATCATCTCCTTGTTCGTCCAGCACACATGCGGTCTGATGATTTCCTATACCGATTCTCTGCACAATGCACAAGCAGGTTGTGCTGCCGTCACAGGCGCCTCTTCGCAATTCCGCAAGAGATTCCCTCGCTGGCCATGCTGCATCTGCCGCAAAAGCAGAACGGCCACCCCGAAGGGCGGCCGCCTCTGCTGTGTGTCTTCCAGAGCGCCTTACCGCTCGCTCTTCCAGTTGATAAGGTCGCCAAGAGTGGTGGTCGAGCTCGAGACCGGCTGCTTGTGCGCGCTCTCCTTGTAGTGCTCCACCTGGGCGCGGCTGGCTTCATGACCGATCGAACGCAGGCTGAGACCGACCTTCTTCTCTTCCACGTTGATCTTGATGATCTTGAAGTCGTGCTCTTCGCCCTGGTCCATCTTGGCTGGAGCGCCGTCTTCGCCTACCGCCTCGGAGACATGGCAAAGACCCTCAACGCCTTCTGCAATCTCAACGAAAGCGCCGAACTGCGCCGTGCGCAGCACCTTGCCGTGAACCACATCGCCCACGCGGTGCGAGGCGAAGAAGCTCTCCCACACGTCAGGCTGCAGCTGCTTGATGCCGAGGCTCAGGCGGCGGTTCTGCGGCTCTACGCCGAGCACAACAGCCTTCACCTTTTCGCCCTTCTTCACCACTTCAGAAGGATGCTTCACGCGCTTGGTCCAGCTGAGGTTGGAGACGTGCACCAGGCCGTCGATGCCGTCTTCAATCTCGATGAAGGCGCCAAAGTCGGTGAGGTTGCGCACCCGGCCCTCGACAACCGTTCCGGTCGGGTAGCGCTCCGTGAGGTTCTCCCACGGGTTCTCCATCAGCTGCTTCATGCCGAGCGAGATGCGCCGGTCCGCCGGATTCACGCTGAGGACAACGGTGTTGACTTCGTCGCCGGGCTTGACCAGCTTGGAGGGATGCTTCAGGCGCTTGGACCACGTCATCTCAGAAAGATGCACCAGACCCTCGATGCCCTGCTCCAGCTCGACGAACGCGCCGTAGTCGGTCACGGAAAGAACGCGCCCATGCACATGCGCGCCGACGGGGTAGCGCTCCGTGGCGTCGAGCCACGGGTCAGGCGTCAACTGCTTGAAGCCGAGCGAAACGCGCTGCTTCTCCTTGTCGAACTTCAGCACCTTCACCTGAATCTCATCGCCCACGTTGACGAGATCGCGGGGATGCGTCAGCCGGCCCCAGCTCATGTCGGTGATGTGCAGCAGGCCATCGATGCCGCCGAGATCAACGAACGCGCCGTAGTCGGTCAGATTCTTGACGGTGCCCGTCAGAATCGCACTTTCTTCCAGGTGCTCCATCGTCTTCGAGCGCTTGGAGTTCTGCTCTTCTTCCAGAATCTCCTTGCGGCTCACCACCACATTGCCGCGCTTCTTGTTCAGCTTGATGACGCGAACTTCAATCTGCTGACCGAGGTAGCCATCCAGATTGCGCACCGGACGAATCTCAAGCTGCGAGCCCGGCAGAAACGCCTTCATGCCGATGTCCACCGTCAGGCCGCCCTTGACGCGGCTCACCACCGTGCCCATCACCGGAGTCTTTTCGTTGGCAGCCTTCTCGATCACGTCCCAGACGCGCAGGCGCTGCGCCTTCTCATAGCTGACCAGGTAGCCGCCTTCCGGCTCCTCGCGTTCAATCACCACATCAATCGACTCGCCGGGCTGGAACTTCACCGCGCCGGTGTGATCGACAACCTGCTCCAGAAGAACCAGTCCCTCGGACTTCAGGCCGACATCGATCACAAGATGCTTCTCGGTCTGTTTCAGCACGGTGCCGGTCACAATCTTGTCGCCATAGGCTTCCACGGCGGCCGCTTCCGCGGCCTGCTCGCGCTCAAATGCTTCCAGCGCGGCAGAAAAATCGTCACCAGAGTCGAAATTCGCTTCAGCCTGCTCATCCGCGTGCGCAGCGGCAGGGTGGGTGGGTGCATCGGCGTCCAGCATGGAAGAAACGGCGCTCTGAGCAAGCTCAGGGGTGGACGTGGATTCTGGCAACGGCTGAGAAATCTCCGTCGCAGGTTCGAGGGTGGGCATTTCCAGTTCGGTGTTCAGGGTTGTGCTCTCGGGTTCGGGATTGAGGACGTTTGGCATCGTGACAGCTCCGCGATTCCATGCTCAGGCGCGATCGGTTTCATTGCGTCCAGGCAACTCCTGCGCCTCGCGCCTTGACGGCACCGGGCACTGGAGGCCTACACCCCGTCCGCGCTGCATCGCGTCGCCTGGAAGACTCCGAAGAGACAATCGTCCGCGCCAGTTCGACCGGCGATGTGGGGCGACTCGTCTCCTTGGGAAACACCAGGCCCGCAACGGCTGGCGGGAGGGCGGCCGCAGCATCCCGCTGGAATCTGGGCAGGAGGCTACTCTTCAAAGTGTAGCCTTCCTCCGTTTCCTCCGTCAATGCAACAGCTTGCCCGTTCGCGCGGAACACAGGTCCGAGGCTGAAGTTCATCTGCACAAGATTTGCAGCATCCTCCGGTTTCACCTGTACCTTCCAGCCCGCAGCGCTCTTCGCAGCTTGCGTCTTGCTTCCGTGCGCGCGCACCGCACCCTCTATACTGAAACGCAACGGTTTGCACTCATGGACTTTCTCTGGACTCCCTGGCGTTATGCGTATGTCACCACAGCCGATGAGAACCCGCGGCCCGGAGTGCCTGCCGCTCTCGCAGAGTGGCCCGGTAACACCGGCTGCGTCTTCTGCAACCTGATTGCCGCAACCGACTACGCCATTACGCAAGGGATGGAAGGGGAGACGGCCGAAGCCGCCTCCGGCCTCGTCCTCCGCGGAACCCATTGCTATATCTGCCTGAATGCGTACCCGTACACGTCGGGACACGTCATGATCCTGCCGTACGCGCATCTGGACCGGCTTGGCCTCCTGCCGCGCGAGACCTCTCACGAGATGATGGATCTGGCGCAGCGCACCGAGCAGGTGTTGCAGGAGCTTTACCGCCCGCAGGGCTTGAACTTTGGCATGAATCTGGGCCGCGCCGCCGGAGCAGGTGTCGCAGGCCATCTGCATTTGCACGCGCTGCCGCGCTGGGCCGGCGATACCAACTTCATGACCACCGTCGCCGAAACCCGCGTACTGCCCGAGGATTTGCAGACCACATGGCAGCGACTGCGGCGCGCCTTCGCAGGATAGCGATGCCTCCAAAGGTGGTCCGCAGACTTAATTCTGTTCGCCCACCGCAGACTGCCCTTCTTCCGCCTCTGCCGCCAATTCCAGCATGGACTCGTCCACATCCGCGCGATCGAGCAAATTCTTCGGCAGCGACTTCGTCGTGCGAATGCCAAGCTTCTTGAGCTTCTCCACCTGGCCAACGAGATTGCCGCGGCCCTCGCTCAGTTTCTTCATTGCATTGGCGTAGCTCGCGTCGGTCCTTCGCAGTCCGTCACCAATCGACTCCATGTCGTTCACAAAGCCCACGAACTTCTCGTAGAGCTCTGTGCCGCGCTCCATCACGTCGCGCACGTTGCGCGCCTGCCTCTCCTGCTGCCAGAGCACGTGCACGATGCGAATCACGTAGAGCAGAGTCGTTGGCCCTACGAGCAGAATGCCTTCCTTGTAAGCATCGGCCCACAGCTCCGGGTCGCTTTGCAGCGCGAGCAGAAACGCCGGCTCAATCGGAACAAACATCACGACAAAGTCTGGCGCCTCCACGCCGGGCAGGCGATGGTACCCAGCCTTGGCAAGCCCGGCAATATGCCCGCGCACGCTGGCCAGGTGCTGCTTGAGTGCAGCTTTCCGCGCCTCCTCGTCCGTCGCGCTCACGCAGTCCGTATACGCAGTCAGCGACACTTTGGAGTCAATCACCAGATTGCGGCCACCCGGCAAAAACACAATCACGTCCGTGCGCACCGACCGCGCGCGCCCGCCATCCTCGCTGTCAACGCCGGAAAACGGCTGCTGGAAGCTGTATTCCTCACCCTCGCGCAGGCCTGCCTTGTCCAGCAGATCGCGCAAAATGAACTCGCCCCAGTCCCCCTGCGCCTTCGCCGAGCCGCGCAGCGCCGTCGTCAGATTGCGCGCCTCGGAGGCGAGCTGCTGATTCATGCTGTTGAGATTGCCGATCAGAGCCTGCAGCGTGGCCACGCCGGTCTTGGAGTCTGTCTGCGCCTCTTCAACCTTCTTGCGAAAGCCCTCAATTTGATCACGCAGCGGCTGCAGCTCCTTCTGACTCGCTTCCGAGAAGGACTTCGACTTCTGCTCCAGAATGTCCGCCGCAAGCGCCTGAAACTGGTTGGCAAGCGTCTTCTTGGCCTCTTCAAGCAGGGCTACCTTCTCAGCCAGGCTCTTTTGCTCGCTCGCCAGTTCGGCCTCAAGCTGACTGATGCGAGCGGTGTGTTTTCTGGTCTCTTCGCTTGCTGCCTGCAGGTCCGCAGCAGCCTTGTCGCGTTCAGCGGCCAGGCGATCAATCGTGGTCTGCCGTTCCCCCGCCAGGGCCTGAAAGCCTGCCCTCGCATTGGACTCGGCCTGCACATCGCCAAGCTGCCTTTGGGCAGCGGCCAACACCTGAGCAGCATCGGCTGCCTTCTGCTCCAGCAATGCCTTCTCCGCTGCGGCAGCGCGGCCGCGCACCGCGAACCCCAGCAAAAATCCCACGACGAGTGCCCCTGCAGCGATCACAGCTTCCAGCATCGGTCCGATTCCCTCTTCGCCTAATGTACGCCTTCCGACTCTGTTCCGGAGAGCAAACCGGCAACAGCCCCGAACCCCGCCTTCCCACCCCTTAATGTCCTGTCTTCTCGCTGCTTTACACACCCTCACCCGCCCGGTAGACTTGGAGTTTCGGGGCCATGCGCAATTTTTCTGGCGCGGTGGTTGTCATTCCCTGCCGCATGCCGGTATGGTATGTGGGCGGAATCAAAGGAATAGAAGTCCCGGAGACGATTCATCAGTTCCCAACAACACGAGGAGAAGCACGCATGGCCGTAGATGAAAAAGTGAAACAGATTATCGTCGAGCAGCTTCAGGTGGACGAAGCCGAAGTGACCCCCGGCGCGAGCTTCCAGGAAGACCTGGGCGCCGATTCGCTCGACGTGGTCGAGCTGGTGATGCAGTTTGAAGAAGCATTCGACCTTGAGATTCCCGACGAGGACGCGGAGAAGATCAAGACCGTCAAAGACGCGATCGACTACATCGAGAAGAACGCGAAAGGCAAGTAATTGGTGAACCGTCGAGTCGTCATCACCGGCCTTGGGCTGGTGTGCGGTGTGGGCAACACCGCTCCCGAGGTGTGGCGGCAGTTACTGGCCGGAGCCAGCGGTATGGCTCCCATCCAGGGCTTCGACACAACGGGCTTCCCCGTGACGTTTGCTGCCGAAGTCAAGAACTTTGACCCGCTCAACTTTGTGGACAAGAAAGAAGCCCGTAAGATGGGGCGCTTTATCCACTTCGCCTTCGCCGCGGCCCAGGAAGCCATGTCGCAGGCAGGGCTGGTCATCACGCCGGAGATTGCCGATCGCACCGGCGTCTTCATCGGTTCCGGCATCGGCGGATTCGAGATTATCGAGCGCGAACATGCGAACCTGCTGCAGGGTGGTCCGCGCAAGATCTCGCCCTTCTTTATTCCCGCGGCGATTGTGAACATGGCTGCCGGTCAGCTCAGCATTCGCTACGGCGCCAAGGGCCCCATCTCCGCCACGGCCACCGCATGCGCCACCAGCGCCAACTCCATTGGCGACTCGGTGCGCATGATTCTTCACGGCGACGCGGATGTAATGATCGCCGGCGGCTCCGAGGCAGCAGTCACACCCCTGTCGGTGGGCGGATTTGCCTCGATGCGCGCGCTCTCCACGCGCAACGACGACCCGACGCACGCCAGCCGTCCCTTTGACAAGGACCGCGACGGCTTCGTCATCGGCGAAGGCGCGGGCATTCTGATCCTGGAAGAACTCGAATTCGCAAAGGCGCGCGGGGCCAGGATTCTGGCCGAAGTCATCGGCTACGGCATGAGCGCAGACGCCTACCACATGACCGGCATCGCGCCTGAAGGTCAGGGCGCGCAACGCAGCATGAGGGCTGCGCTGAAAGACGCGGGCATCCAACCGGAACAAGTGGGCTATATCAATGCCCACGCCACCTCCACGCCCGCCGGCGACGGCAATGAGTCGCGCGCGATTGAAGTGGTCTTTGGCGAGCACGCGCTGAGCCACACGCTCAAGGTGAGCGGCACCAAGTCCATGACCGGCCATCTGCTCGGTGGTGCAGGTGGGCTTGAGGCGGGCATCACCGTGCTCGCGCTGCAAAATCAAATGCTGCCGCCCACAACAAACCTGAACGAAGTGGACCCTGAGTGCCGGCTGGACTACGTGCCCAACAAGGCGATTCCGCACAGCTTTGACATCGCGCTGTCGAACTCGTTCGGGTTTGGCGGCATCAATGCCACACTCATCATGCGCCGCTGGACGGATTAGCGAAGCCGAAGCGGCTGAACGCCCGCGTCCATACTCTGCGCGCATCCTTGCGATGCGCGCTTTCCTTTTTCCTGATTCGTGCAGGAAGCATGTCTAGCCGAATGCCGCAGCCCATCCCACGCCAACCAGCACAAGGACCGCCCACCATCCGAAGACCGCAACGTAGCCGGAGCTGCGCTTGACGCCGGCGACGATCGCCGTGCCCATGCCCAGCAGCACCAGCGTCCAGATCGTTGTGATGTCGAGCGCGCTCGCCAGCTTGTAGATGGCAGCGTTGGTCTCTGTCGGGTTCAGGAATGCGCCGATGCTGGTGGGGGCGAAGTTGTTCAGGTTAAACGACTCGGGCGCAGCACCCGCGAATAAAACAACTCCGCCAAGGAACGATTTGATGATTGCCGGCAATCCGGCGTACATCCACACTGCAAAGATAGAGCCGTACGTGGCGCGTCCCCCAAAGCCGAAGTTGATAGTTCCCCACAGTCCCAGCGAGCCCAGCGCCAGCACCGCAAGAATGAAGAGCGGTGAAGCCGCAAAACTACCCTCCATCGAGTACTGCATGTACTTCAGCGTCGTCTCGCGAGCCTCCGGCGTGGCCAGTTCAAGCCGATCTTCGGTCTTCTGGCTCTGATGCACCGTGTTCTGCGCTACCTGCGCCCAGCCCACCTTCAGCGTGATGGCGGCGAACAGCATGTAGGCAAAGAGCGATGCAATCAGCAGCGGCATCCACCAGCTTCGATGGCCGCGCCGGATGTCTTCAAACGTCCTGGACGGCGCGGAGAAAATGCTGCTGACGCGCTGCCACTGCGTGAGACCCGTTGATGCTTCAGCGGGTTGAACGAGCGAATCGCCCATGCGTGTGCCTTTCTCGAACTTGACATGCCATCTCGCCGCTTTTGCGTCCCGTCTGGGACTGCAATGCAACGCCGCAGCCCCAGCGGCAATCTGGGCGGAGAGTCAGGTTCGCAAGGATTGTACCCCTGCATCGCGTCACGCCGAGAAAAAAATGTGAGTGATGACGCTACAGCGGTCTACTCCCCGGATGTGTCTTCAGGGGAGCCGCCAGGGGAGCCGGCGGGAGCAGAGACCGGTGTGGCCATATGACGGTGCGTGCCGCGCGTGGGGCGCGGGGCCGCGTAGCTCTTGTACACGGTGATGTGGAAGCACGCCTGCTGAAATTCTTCCTCCACATCGAGCTTGCCCTGATCCTGGAGCTTCAGCAGGCGGCTGCGCATCCAGTAGACCTCGCGCGTGCTCAGTCCACCTTTGGCAATGTCAATCGTCGCACCGGTTACATGCGGGCTCACCACATCACCTTCCGCAGCGGCGGCGTTGCCGTTCACGCCGATCAGGCGCTTCTGGTAATCAACCGTACGCACCGCCGAGCTGACCTCAAGCGGGCGATGAAACTGCGCGTCATGGGCGCGCGCCAGATCGGATAGAAAGCGCGCGGTCCAGGGACGGCAATAGCGGCGATCCGATGGCAGGCTCTGGTTGATGGAAAGCGCGTTCGAAGTGGGCACCGGGACGAGCACGCCGCGCGCAATGCGGTCTCGCAGGTCATCGTCATTTTCTATCCGCTCCAGATGGTCATCATCGGTGCGCTCGTTCTGTCGCACCAGCGAGGCCAGCGAACCGTGGAGCGGCGCCACCGGCGCAATGCGCGTGGCGCGCAGCGAGACCGCAGTCACCGGGGCCTGAGCGTCGCTTTCAATCGCTTGCGGCGCGCCTGCATCCGGATCGGATTCAGGCTCCGGCTCAGGACGATCCGCTGTGCGTGTTGCGGTTCGCGATGCGACCACGCGCTCCGCGGCAGGGCTCGCCTCCTCGGACGCTGCATCTGCCGGCGCATCCGGCAAAGTCTGGTCTGCGCCTCCCGAATGCGCAGGCGGATGCGTAGACTGCGCGGGCGCTGCGGGCGGAGCAATCTGATGCTGCGTCGCGCGCGGCAGTAATGTATCTGTGCTATGCGCCGGCTTGGGGCGCCGTGCAGATGCGACTTGCGCATGGCCGCCGCGGCTTGCGTGTCGAACACGCCGGGACGCGGGCCGGCCATGAGCCCTGCGCGATACGGCGCGATGACTCCGGGAATGCGCAGGATGATGGTGTGCCGCTGCAGTGGGCACGTGGTGCGAGCGTGTCTTGTGCTGTTGCGCGCCACTGGCGCTCGCGACGCCCAGCGCGGCAAAAAGTATCAGAATGATTGCGGTCCGCGTCATGGGAAGCACGCGGAGAATCGAGAGCACTTCAAGTCTAAGACACTCCTTGCATGATTTCGAGTGCCTGGCGTGGTTCCCGGTTGTCTGATAACGTGCAGAATCCTGTCGAAGTTTTGCTTGTCTTGCATCTGTCAGCCCGCGCAAATGTAGAATTGGCGCGGTTACGGAGATGCGAAGGAGATGCATTCAAAGCGCTTTACCTGGATTGTTGTGGTCTGCCTGCTCGTCCTGCAGACGGTGCAGATGCTCTATATGGTGCATCGCGAATCGCTCACCTTCGATGAAGGGGACCATATGTTCGCCGGCTACATGATGGGTCACGCCGGCGATTACGGGCTTAACCCCGAACATCCCCCTCTGGTGAAGCTGCTTGCGGCGTTGCCATTGCTCGGCAGGAACCTCTGGGTCCCGCCGATGCAGGAGCGCCCATTCAAAGCCGAGGCCTACCTCAACGGGCGGGACTGGCTGGCCCGCAATGACGGCGCAAGCCAGCGCCTCGTCTTCAGGATGCGCATGGCCGCGGGATTGCTGGCTCTCGGCCTGAGCCTCGTCGTGTTCTTTGCGGCGCGCGAGTGGTTCGGCGACACGGCCGGACTCATCGCGTTGCTCATCGTCGTCTTCGAGCCCAACATCGCGGGCCACTCCGCGCTCGTCACTACCGACGTGGGCGTCACGCTCTTCTTTCTCTGGAGCATCTACGCCTTCTACCGCTACGTGAAGCGCCCGACCGTAACGCGCCTCATCATCGCTGGAGTGGTCTCGGGGCTTCTCATCGCCACCAAGCACTCGGGCATTCTGCTGCTGCCCATGCTCATCGCACTCATTGGGTGGGAGTTTCTCTATGCGCCGAAGGGTGAACGCGTACGCACCGCGCTGCGGCTGAAAGGCGCGCTGGGCGTCATCGTCATCATCGGCGTCCTCGTGCTGTGGGCGTTCTATGGCTTCCGCTATGCGGCTCGCCCCGCGGGGCTGACTTTTCCCACGGTCGCGGAATATGCAGCACCGCTCAGCCACTTCGATCAATCCGTAGTGATCTGGATCGGGCACATGCGTCTGCTGCCGGAGTCCTACCTGATTGGCCTGATCGACGTGAAGCGGATGGCGCAGTTTTATCCGACCTTCGTCCTCGGCCGGCAGATCGCTCATAGTGTCTGGTGGTATTTTCCGCTGGTCATCACCATCAAGACAACGCTGGGCATGCTTGGACTGGTTCTGCTCGCGCTCTTCGCCGTGGTGACCGGCAAACTCAGGAAGCCAAGAGAGATCGCCTATCTGCTCATCCCGTGGATTCTGTATCTCGGCATCGCGATGGCTGCGGGCATGAACATTGGCGCGCGCCACATTCTGCCGCTCTACGCGATGGCTGCGATTCTGGCAGGAGGCGGCGTAGTGGCCCTGGCGCAGTCCAGCTGGCGCTGGCAGTGGGCCTGCGGCGCCTTAATCGCTGCACATGTTGCATCGCCTCTGCTCCTCGCGTTTCCCAACTACATCCCCTATGCGAACGAGGCATGGGGCGGGCCGAAGAATGTGCATAACCTGCTGAGCGACGCCAATGTGGACTGGGCACAGCAGCTCTATCAAGTCAAAGCCTGGCAGGATCGGCACCCCGGTGATGAATGCTGGTTTGCTTACTTCGCATATCCGGAGATCGATCCGGCGACGTATGGCATTCGCTGCCACCCGTTGCCGAACATCGATACTTTCTGGCTGGGTGGGGCGGAGCCGACACCTTCGACCGTGAACGGCTACGTGCTCATCAGCGCCGGCGACCTCAGCGGCTGCGAGTGGCCGAGCGGGCAGTTGAGCCCTTACCTGGTCTTTCAAAGCCTTAAGCCGGAAGAGATGATCGACGATGCGGTGATGGTCTACCGCGGGCCGTTTTCCATGCGGCAGGCCGCGGCG
>JBBIVH010000019.1:0-25317 GCA_037439805.1 Acidobacteriaceae bacterium | reverse complement strand
TCGCCAAGGCCAATCCGCACTGGAAGGCGCTCGCAGGTCAGGAGACGCTGGTTGTTTTCCCCGGTCCGCACAGCTATGTTTCGCCGACGCTATACGCAGAGGCGCTCTCGGTTCCTACCTGGAATTACATTGCGGTGCATGCGTACGGTACCGTCCAGCTTGTCGAAGACGATGCAGGGAAGGAAGCACTGCTGCGCGGACTGATGGAGATGCATGAACCGACCTACGCCGCGCACTGGGACGAGATGCCCGAGAACTACAGGCGCGCGATGCTCACCGGCATTGTTGGGTTTCGTATTCCGATTGCGCGCGTCGAGGGTAAATTCAAAATGAGCCAAAACCGGCCTGAAGCCGACCGGCGCAGCGTCCGCATCGCGCACGCAAGTGGGACGTACAATCAGCAGGAACTGGCCACGTGGATGGAGCGACTCGGCGTATAAAGGGCCTGCGGAGTGAATCCTGCTACGGCCCGTACTCCGCGGCGAAAAGTTCCGCATACCCGGTGGGATTGCCAAAGCCTGCAAACTGGCCGTAGGTCATGCCTGCGAGCGCGACTCCCTGACTGCCAAGATTGAGATAGATGGGCACCGACGCACCGGACGAACCGCGCGGTAACTCCTTGCCCGTGCCCAACTGCTGCGCCCAGATCGCCGAGCCGGTTGACGACAGCTTCGCCAGAAACACATCGTCTGTGCCAGCCGTGGCCCCCGTGACAAGCGCGCCGCTTGTGATGCCGGCAACGTACACGTTGTCACTCGTGTCCACAACGATACTTTGCCCCGGCAGGTTGGCCGTGCCCGCGCCAACTTCATAGTGCCAAACCACCGATCCCGAAGGCGCGCTCATCTTCATCACCTCAATCTGCGCGCTGGTGGGATACGTGCCGGCCAGTCCTTCCAGAAAGAGTTGACCGTCTGTCGTGGCAGTAATCGCCGAAGGCGCGAAGCCGGCCAAACCCGAATTTGTATTCGACTGCTGAACCCAGATGTTGCCGCCGGTCGAGCCACTGAATTCGCCAACAAATGGAAGCGACGACATCGAACCGGCGCTGCCGGGGAATGCTCCACTTGTAAATCCAGTGGCATAAATGTTACCGCTCTTATCCGCCGTTATGCTGCTCAAGCTGTCCTGCCCACCGCTGCCAAACGTCATGTACCAGACCTGATTTCCCTTTGAGTCAAACTTTGAGAGGTAAATGTCAGCGCCGCTTGTCCCATCGACAATTTCGCCGCCAACGATGATGTTCCCACTTGAGTCGCCCGTTACCGATGCCACCGAAATATTCCTCGTCGAAGGGTATTGATATAGCCAGATCAGGTTTCCCGCGATGTCGTAATTACCCAGAAATATCTCGCTGATTCCACTGGGATTGGAAAAGCCTGGATAGGCGCCGAAGGTTGTGCCGGCGACAATTACGTTACTGCCCACGTTGACCATTCCATCAATCGTGTCGCCCTTGCCGCTCGTCAGTTCCCTGACCCAAACCACGCTGCCCGTGCCCGTCAGTTGAAAGACGACTCCTTTCAGTACGCCCTCGGGGACGGTGAATCCCGGCAGATTTCCCGGTGTATAGCCGGCCACATATACGTTGTTCAGGCTGTCCTGCGCGACGCCGGTGACGGTATCGCCCTGCTGCGTAGTCGCATCGTATGTGTTGGTACCGAATTCTTTTGCGAACAAAAACGACGAACCCGCCGTGAAGGTCAGCACGGAGTTTGAGCCGGTGGAGTTGCTGGTCGAGTGCGACGAACTGCTGCAGCCTGTCGCGAAGAGAGCGACGCCAGTGAGAAGGAATATGCCGGTCAGGCTTTTCATGGCAACAACCATTCTGGATAGAAAATACACGGTATCCGCTACCCTTATCAGAAGCGCTAGTATCATTTTGGTTGCTCGTACTGGCTGTACGACCGTTACTTTCGCAGGCGTGCGGAGCGGCAAGACCGCGGGCCAGGCCCTCTCGCGCACCATCCTCCGCTTTGTTATACTCAGAGAGTTGTCCCTGTGCGGAAGTGGTGAAATTGGCAGACACACCATCTTGAGGGGGTGGCGCCGCAAGGCATGCGGGTTCAAGTCCCGCCTTCCGCACCATCCGATCGCTTGCGCCCGGCGCTTCCGGGCAAAAGTTGGAAAGCAGCCTAAATCATGCAGATTCTCTTCTACTTTGTGATGACGGTTCACGTAATCGTCAGCCTCTTTCTCATCGGCGTGGTTCTCCTGCAGCAGGGGCGGTCTGCCGATCTCGCAGGCGCTTTTGGCGGGCAGGGTTCGCAGACCGCATTTGGTCCCCGCGCCGCGGCAAACATCATGACCCGCCTCACCACCTGGTCGGCGATCATTTTCATGGTCACCTCGCTCACTCTGACCATTCTGTACGTACGCGGAGAGCGCAGCCATTCGGTTCTCGATGGTTCGGCTCCCATCTCGGGTCCAGCCAAGTCCGGCAAGTAGCCAACTCACAATCTTCGCTGTTTCCAGACGCACCAAAAGGCAAGCCTTTCACGGCTTGCCTTTTGTGTGGTTGCGCCATCCTGTTCGTCCAGCACCGTTCGTGCGGAGTGACAAAAGTCCCTTCCCAACCACCACGGCCTGCGCTACCCTCTTCAAGTCTGACAAAAGCAAATTTGCTGCATTCATTCCAACCCACCGCATTGAGGCGCCATGTCCTTCCGATCCGTCTTTATCGCTGTTACGGTTGCCTTTGGCCTCATTCTTGGAGCCTTCCTTGTCAATCGCGCCCGGCCAAGGGTTGAAACACAGCAGCCGACATCCGATTTTGTGCTGGCCAGCGGCAAGTGCGCCGAGTGCCACGCGCGCCTCCAGTACTCCGTCGTCCACGAGTACGAGATGAGCGCCCACGCCAAAAAGGGCGTCAACTGCCTCGACTGCCATCAGCCTGGCCCCGGCCAGCAGAAGATCGACCACCACGGCTTTGTCATCGCAACACATCTCACCGCTGGCAACTGCCGCAGTTGCCATGAAGGCATCTATCAGGAGTTCCTGCGCAGTCGCCACGCTGCGCCGAGTTGGGCCGCTATCTACGGCGAGAAGGGCCTCAGTCCTGAACAGGTCGCCTTCAGCGAGCAGTACCAGCCCGGCGGCACGAAGCGTCCTCCGCATCCGTTTGTGACCGCAGAGGGTTCCTCAGCCATGGCCTCCGGGTGTGAGCAGTGTCACTCCATCGGCAAGCCAAACGACGACGGCACCATCGGCACCTGCACCGAGTGCCACGCGCGGCACACAAGCTCGGTCGCGCTTGCACGTCTGCCCTCCACCTGCGCCCAGTGCCACATGGGCCCGGACCACTCGCAGATTGAGATCTACAACGAGTCCCGACATGGCGTGATGTTTGCCGCGCAACGTGACCTGCTCAAGCTCGATGCCAATCCCAAAACCCTGACCACCCGAGACATGTTTGTGCCCACCTGCGCCACCTGCCACATGAGCGGCATCAACGGCCTCAAGCTGACGCACGACCCCTCCGAGCGCCTCGGCTGGTATCTCGCCAACGCGATAAGCACCCGGCGGCCCAACTCGCTGCAGGCCCAGACCAACATGAAGCAGGTCTGCGAACAGTGCCATACCTCCGCGCAGATTGACCGCGTCTATGCGCAGGCCGATCAGGTGGTCGCCAGTACCAACGCCAAAGTACAAGCCGCAAACGACATTATGGATGGCTTGCATAAAGACGGCATCCTGACTGGCCCGCCTTTCAGCAACCCCATCGACTTTACCTACTTCGACCTCTGGCACTACGACGGCCGTACTAGCAAACATGGCGCCTTCATGGGTGGCGCGGACTTCGTGCAGTGGCACGGCAACTATGGGCTGCTGCAAAAGACAGTCGAGCTGCAGCACGACGCCGATGAGTTGCGGAGGGCGCATGCAGCTCGCCGATAAGGCCATCCACGCGCTCGGCCGCATCTTTGCCCGGCCCGAGCTCAGGTGGGTCTTTGATATGGAGCTGCTACTCGAGCTCTTCGTCGCAGCCAACCTCGCTGTGCTCGCCGGCGACATCGTGCTCGCCCATTCGGTCAACCACTTCCGCAACCCGGCCGAGTACATCCCGCTTTACTTCTCTGCCGCCGCGCCAGGTGTGCTCCTCGTCGTGGACCTGCTGCACTGGCGCTGGCGTTTTCGCGCTGCCTGGCGCGACGTGGGCCTGCTGGTAGGCGGCGTCTCGGTGCTCGTCGGCCTCGGCGGTGTGCTCTATCACCTGCAAAGCAGCTTCTTTCTGCAACACACCGTCGCCTCGCTCACCTATGCCGCGCCCTTTGCCGCGCCGCTCGCCTATACCGGCCTCGGTTTCCTGCTCCTAGCTAACCGCATGGTCCCGCAGCGCACCATCGAGTGGGCGCGTTGGGTGGTCCTGCTCGCCACCGGAGGCTTCTTCGGCAACTTCGTCCTGTGCCTCACAGACCATGCGACGAACGGCTTCTTTCTCAAGACCGAATGGATTCCCGTGCTCTCCAGCGCTCTGGCCACCGGCTTTCTCATCGTGCCGGTCTTGCTGCCGGTCACGCGCCGCTACCTTGACGTCTGCCTCGCCGTGCTTGGCGTGCAGGCCCTGGTCGGCATCCTCGGCTTCTGGTACCACCTGCGCATGAACCTGATGGAGCCCGGCGCAAGTCTCTTTGAGAGATCCGTCAACGGAGCGCCACCCATGGCCCCGCTGCTCTTCCCCAACCTCGTTGGCCTCACCCTCATCGGACTATGGGAGCTGGCCACCCACCTGCCCGATGAGTCCGCAGTCGATATAAGCCTCTTCGGGCGCGCTCTTGCGCTGGTGCCCGTGCCGCTGCCCGACCCGGAGATCTGACCACCTGCCGGGCCGATAGAATCTCTCTATGATCCTCGAGACCTTTCCCGTCGGCCCGTTGCAATGCAACTGCACCCTCCTCGGCGATGAAGCCGCGGGAGAAGCCATCGTCATCGATCCGGGGGACGAGATACCCCGCATCCACCGGCGCCTCACCGAACACAGGCTCAAGCTCCGGCAGATCCTCATCACGCACGCCCACATCGACCACATCGGCGGGGCGCTTCGGCTCAAGCAGCTCACCGGCGCTCCCATCTACCTCAACGAAAATGACCTGCCCCTGCTCCAGATGATGGCCATGCAGGCCGCCTGGCTTGGCGTCACGCCCCCTGAGACTGCTCCCCCCGACGAGACCCTCACCGAAGGCCAGACCATCGGCATTGCTGCCTACCCCGCACAAGTGCTTCACACACCGGGCCACACCCAGGGCTCCGTCTGCCTCCATTTTGCCCCGCTCAAGATGATCCTGGCCGGCGATACCCTCTTTGCGGGCAGCATAGGACGCACCGATCTGCCGGGCGGAAACTACGACCAGATCCTTGCCTCCATCGAGTCCAGGCTTCTGGCGCTGCCGGACGATACGCATGTCATCCCCGGACACGGGCCGGTTACCACCATCGGAGCAGAACGGCGGAGCAATCCATTTCTGCAGGGGCATTAAGCGAGGGTAATGTGTATGACTAACTATATTTACAATCAATTTTTTAGAATTTCATATTGAATGCTTTACTTGAATCATTTTCGGGTTCTCGTTACCACCTTGGTGCGTTCCAAATAAGCAAACAATCGGGTGACGCCTGTGTGAAATTCTGCACACGGCGCGAGCAGGCTCACCACCAGCCAACCGGACTCCTCCATCCCAAAGAAGTAGCCCGGATGCACCCAGAGTCCCTCGTTCAGCAGGCCCAGAACCGTCTCTTCATCCGGCTGCAAAGCCGGAATTCGCAGCACGGCATACCACCCGCCCTCCACATCCAGCCGCTGCGTTGCGGTCTGCGCGGCCAGTTGGCGGTCGAGTTCCGCCAGGTTGACTGCCACTCGCTCCCGAATCTGCCGCTGGATCTTCTCCCGGCCTTCAAGCCAGGCGGCCATCGCCCACTGCACCGGTGCATTCATCGAGAGAAACGTGTCGGCGATGACCTCCAGCCGCGCCAGCGCCTCTTGCTGCTGGGGACCCGTCACTACGATCCATGCCGCCTTCATCTGCGGTAGCCCGGCAATCTTACTCAGCCCACTGACCACGTACACCGGCACGTCCGACAGTCCGGCCGCAAAGCTTCCCTGGCTCGCGCCCGCGCTGTAGTCCAGAAAGACCTCGTCCACAATCAGAGTGAGTCCATGCTCGCGACACAGCGCCGCCAACACGTCTGCCTCCCACGGCTTCGTAAAGTGCCCAGTTGGATTGTTGGGATGGACCAGCATGATCGCCCGCGTCTGTGACGTGATAGCGCGCCGCAATTCCTCAGGATCGATCTGCCAGCCATGGTCGTACACCAGGGCCGTCGCGCGGACGCGCACATCGTCCAGCGCCGCCAGATAGTCGAAGAGCGGATACCCCGGCTGCGGCGCCAGCACCTCGCATCCCGGATCGCACAACAGTCGAAACAGAAAGCTGTACGCCTCGCTGGTACTCGTCGTCAGCACCACCTGCTCGGGATCGACGCTCACTCCGTGGTCCGCATAGTAGCGACACACCGCCTCTCGCGGGGTGCGCAGTCCCTTGGGTTGCGGGTCATAGTCCCGCGCGCGCGAGTCCTGTAAGGCCGCCAGCAGCCCCTCGTCATAGCTCAATCCACACCGCGTCGGATTGGAGGCAGTCAGGTCGGAAACAGGAAGCCCTGCCGCGACTCGCGTGCGATGTGCTCGCGCCAGCTCACTCTCTTCTGTATTCCACTCCGTCCTGCGCGAGAACTTCATGCCCATCCCTCGGCGCATTCCTGCATCGTCCGTTTCATCGTGCACAATAGAGAGATGCGCCTCCCTTCAACATACATGGGCGCTCTCAGGAGAAACATTGGATCTGCGCGCGGTCGTCTTTGACTACGGAATGGTCTTGACTGGCCAGCCTGACCAGGAATCTCACGATGCGTTGCTGCGCATCACCGGCCTGCCTCACGACCGCTTTGAAGAACTCTACTGGACAGACCGCCACGCTTACGATGAGGGCAAGCTCTCCGGAATCACATTCTGGCAGAAGTTCCTTCGCGACACTGGCCTGAATCTCAGCCCCGACGCGGTGGAAGAACTCAACCGCTGGGATGCCCGCATGTGGACCACCGAGAATCCCGCGATGCTCGCCTGGCAGCAGGCTCTGAAAGAACGCGGAGTGCGGACAGCGATTCTTTCCAACATGGGCGACTCGGTCCTGGAAAACATGAAGCGCGAATTTGACTGGCTCAACCGCTTTGATGTGCTCGTGTGGAGCTACCAGCTTGGAATGGCAAAGCCCGATCCAGCCATCTACCGCCATACCCTCGCTCAGTTAGGCGTGCAACCGGAAGAGACGCTCTTCATCGACGACAAGCTCGTCAACGTAGAGGCAGCTCGTTCACTCGGCATGAAAGGCCTGGTCTTCACCAGCGTCGATCAGCTTCGGGCCGATCTCGTTGCCCACGGGCTCGATGCGCAACTCCCGCTGCCCTGAGCCACAGCACTCGGGCCACGCGGCCAGCGTTTAGTGCACCGGCGGCGGATGCCCCAGATGATAGGTAATCCCCAGACTCGCATTCATCACGTCAAGGCCAGGATTCACCGGCACAATGAAATCGTCCGAGAAATGAAAATCCCCGAATAGCCCAAGCCGCAGGTCGATGCGCGGTGTCATCTTCACTTGCAGACCCGTGTTGGACTGGAGGCTGAAGTTCTCATACGTTGCCTGCTGGGAAAGCTCCTTCTGCGTAAAGATAATCACTCCGCCCTTCGCCATCAGGTATGGCTTGATCGCCTTGCCATCACGCCACAGAAGGCGGAAACCGATGGGGGAAAATCCAACACCTGGCACTAGCTTGCGCACCTTGGTCATCGGATTTCCCCAGATGTCCGTCTGAGCCGGCGCATCCAGCAGCACGAAGGGCAGAAACTCCGCTACGTAATCAAACCGTGCACCTAGCAGCCGTCCCCATGAATTGCGGTCATACTCCACCCCGCTCGTGTAAAGCTTTGCTCCCGATCCACTGGCAAAAATTTTGTAGTGGCCATACGAAGCAAGGCTCACAAAAGTCAGTTCGCGCGCCACGGGTGGTTGGGCAGTTGTTGCGGGTGGCGGCTTCACCACGGAATAAGAGGATGTAGGCGTCGGAAACGACGCCGCATCTACTGAGTTCGAAAACGCCTGCGCAACTGCTCCCTGAGAAACGAATGTAGAGAAGAACGTGGCGGCCAGAAACCATCCGGCCCATCGACCCGCCGCGAACGAACGTCCTTTAAGGCGCAGCGTCCAAACCGGTTCCATGTCGTCGGCTCTCTTGAAAGAATGAACTTCTCGTGCGGGTCTGGGTCTATCGCCGAGGGCCTGAACGAGCTTGGCCGCCCGCATCAGTATATCTCTTGCTGTTCTTCTCTTCTCCTCACGTGAACGGTCGGCACAACCGGCGTTACAGCCTCAATGCTCTGGCTCGTTCAAAAAGGGATGCATACAACAGGCCGCTCGCTCTAGTACACTTGCTCCCCGTCGGAAGAGGCGCACTCAATCGTTTATCTAAACGATTGGCACATTTTTTGCTTTTCTTTTCCGGACTGTGCGTCCCGCTCGGATGGCGGACCGTCCACAAGCAACGTAGGTGACTACCGTGAAACTCAGAAAAAGCTCTTGTCTTCCCTGCGCAGTCCCCCGGGCTGTGTTTGCGGCAGCGTGTCTGCTGCTAGGCGCATCGCTCACCCTGGCTCAAACCGTTCCGGTCGTCACCGGCGACGCTCGTGTCGACAAGATCCTCAGCCAGATGACCCTCGACGAGAAACTCACGCTCATCCACGGCACGCAGGAAGACCCTACGGTTTATCAGGGGCAAGCTGGCTATCTGGCCGGAGTCCCGCGCCTTGGCATCCCCGGCCTTCGCTTTGCAGACGGCCCCCCGGGCGTGCTCACGCGGCATCCCTCGCAGGGCGAGACGGCCACCATGGGCGTGGCGGCTACCTTCAGCAGACGCGCGGCGGAGGCCAACGGCGGCGTCATCGGCCGCGAGGCTCGTTCTCTCGGTATCGACGTCGCCCTGCAACCCTTCGTCAATATCGACCGCGACCTCGAGTTCGGCCGCGGCTACAACACCTTTGGCGAAGACCCTTATCTCACCGGCCAGTTGGGCGCAGCGGAGATTCGCGGCATTCAGTCACAGCACGTCATGGCACAGGTCAAGCACTACGTAGCCTACGACTCCAACAGCGGCAACATCTTCGTCGATGACCAGACGCTGCACGAGGTCTACGTCGCGCCCTTTGACGAAGCCGTCAAGGCCGATGTCTCCTCCATTATGTGCTCGTACAATCGCGTCAATGGCACATTCGCCTGCGGCAATGACTCCACGCTGACGAAGATCCTGCGCGACCAAATCGGCTTCAAGGGCTTCGTCACTTCCGATTGGGGCGCAGTCCACGCGGTCAACTTCATCGGCGCCGGCCTGGACATGGAGATGCCCGGCGCACCCAAGCCAGGGTCGGCCTTCAGCATCCCCTCCTTCTTTGATTCCCTGCCCGTGCCACCCCCGCCTCCGGCACGCGCCGCCGAGGGCATGATGGCCATGTTTGGGGGCCACATCCCAGAAGAGCCACCTCCACCCGCCCGCGGCTTCGGCGACTTCGGCGTGAAGCTCAGCCCGGAAAAGATGCCAGAGGCGATGAAGAACGGCCTGGTGAACGAAGCTACCATCACGCGCGCTGCCGGCCGTGTGCTCTACGAGATCGTCCACTTCGGCTACATGGACGGCGAGCAGAAGCACGACGTCACCGGCCAGGCCATCGATGCGAACGCCCGCGTGATCGAAAAGACCGGCGAGGATGCCGCAGTCCTGCTCAAGAATGAAGGCGGTGCGCTGCCCCTCAAGGCTGCCGATCTCAGCGACGTCGTTCTCATCGGACCTACCGCAGGCCAGGTTGACTCCATCGGCATCAACGGCGAGCGCTCTGTCGGCCTGCCGTGGCGTCAGGTCGGTCCGCTCGCCGCCATGAAGCAGCTCTCCGGCAACTCCAGCATCAAGTTTGCAGTAGACGACGACATGACCGGCACGACCATTCCTGCCAGTTTGCTGAGCCACGATGGCAAACCCGGCCTCGCCTGCACGGGCGCCGGCGACGCGAAGACGGACGGTGAATTCAACTTCACTTCCAAGGGTGGCAACGCGCTTGCGGCGAGCTCCGTGATCGACTGCAAGGGCACGCTCACGATTTCCGCTGCGGGCAGCTACTGGATCTATCTCCAAGCCCTCGGCACCAACGCCAACATTGGAATCGACGGCAAGCCGCTGGCCCGCACTGGAGCGTTCCAGGGCGGCGTTCACGGCGACATCCTGCAGGCCAACCAGGATAACGCCATCCCCACCACCGACGGTCTAGACAATGTGCGCCGCGCCATTGACCTCACGGCAGGCCCGCACTCCATCGAGATCAAGACCAGCCCCGACAGCTCGGCCGCGCCCGTTCAGGTCCGCCTCAACTGGTATACCCCCGAGCAGCGCAAGGCCGACCACGAAGCAGCGATCAACGCGGCGAAGAGCGCCAAGGTCGCGGTCGTCTTCGCGTGGACGCGTCTTGAGCCTGTCTTCGGCCTGCCCGGCGATCAGAACAAGCTGATTGAGGAGGTCGCCGCCGTCAATCCCAACACCATCGTTGTCCTCAACACCAGCCAGCCTGTTGCCCTGCCCTGGGTCGATAAGGTGAAAGCCGTGCTCGAAATGTGGTGGCCCGGCGACGAGGGCGGATGGTCCACGGCCAACCTGCTCCTCGGCAAGACAAGTCCCGCCGGTCGCCTGCCCGTCACCTGGGGCAAGAGCCTCACCGATTATCCCGCTACGGACCCCAAGCACCCCGAACGATCCGCAAAGGGCGTCGATGGCAAGACCACCTACTCTGAGGGTGTCAACATTGGCTATCGCTGGTTCGACAAGGAGAACATCGCACCTCTGTTCCCCTTCGGCCACGGCCTCAGCTACACCACCTTCGACTACTCCAACCTGATGGTCGAGTGTGCAGCCGATGGCGGCCTCTATGTGCAGGTCACCATCAAGAACTCCGGCAGCGTCGCCTCTGACGAAGTCCCGCAGGTCTACCTAGGTGCGCCCAGCGAGATTCCAGCAGGCGTGCAGTTCCCTGTCCGGGCTCTCGTCGCTTTCAACCGCATCCACCTGAACTCTGGCGAATCGCGGACCATCACCCTGCACGTCGCGCTGCGGCAGATGCAGTATTGGTCCACGGCAAAGACAGCGTGGGTCACAGCCAGCGGCAAGCGCGAAGTCAGCGTCGGCGCTTCGTCGCGCGACCTGCGCCTGCACCAGACCATCGAGGAATAACTCAACTCGTTCCACGACCGATGCCGGGGCACTTGCTCCGGCATCGCTGTTTCCGGCCGGAGCCAGCCAGCCCTCAATTTCGCACCTCGTTTTCCTCAGCTCACTCCCACGGCACTTTTCCTCTGCAGTTCCTCACCTCGAAGCAGCGACTAGAATCGTGGTAGCCATGGCCGAGTTCACACACCTCCACCTGCACACGGAATACTCCCTGCTCGACGGCGCCTGCGACGTCACGAAGCTCGTTGATCGCGTCGCGATGCTCGGCCAGAAGTCCGTCGCCATGACCGACCACGGCAATATCTACGGTGCGGTTCACTTCTTCAATGCCGCCAAGGAGAAAGGCATCAAGCCCATCCTCGGCTGCGAGCTCTACGTGTGCAAAGCAGAAGACCATCGCGCCGAATCGCCCAACGATACCTACAACCATCTTCTCGTCCTTGCTGAAAATGAAGAGGGCTATCGCAACCTTATCCGCATCACGTCCGAGGCCTCGCTGCACGGCTTCTATCGCAAACCGCGTGTCAGCAAACGCTACCTTGCAGAAAATTCCAAGGGCCTCATCGGCTTCTCCGGCTGCCTCAGCGGCGAGCTCTGCGAAGAGCTGATGGCCGTGCGCTACGACAAGGCCAAAGCCACTGCGCTCCAGTATCAGGACATCTTCGGCCGCGGCAACTTCTATCTCGAAATCCAGGATCAGGGCCTCGAACAGGAGCGCAAGATCCAGTCCGACCTCTTCCGCCTGGAAAAAGAACTCGATATTCCCCTCGTCCTCACCAACGATTCGCACTACCTCTGCGGCGAGGACTCCCACGCCCACGACGTAATGCTCTGCGTGCAGACCGGGTCGAAGGTTCACGATGCCGACCGCTTCCGCTTCGACAGCGATCAGTTCTTCGTCAAGAGCGCCGACGAGATGGCGCATCTCTTTCCGGACTCGCCCGGCGTCATGCAGCGCACCATGGAAATTGCCGAGCGCTGCCAGCTCAAGCTCAAAGCTGTCGACAATCCCTTCCCCGAGTTCGCCGTCCCGCCCGGCCACACTATCGACAGTTACTTCGAGCAGGTCTGTCGCGAAGGCTTGAAGAAGCGCCTCGAGACGAGCGTGCGTCAGCTGGAACTGCGCGGCACGCGAAGGTCTGCGCCCGAGGAATATCAGGCACGACTGAGCTATGAGATCGATGTCATCAAGCAGATGAGTTACTCAGGCTATTTCCTCATCGTCTGGGACTTCATCAAATACGCGCGCGACCACGGCATCCCCGTCGGCCCAGGGCGCGGTTCCGCTACCGGTTCTCTCGTGGCCTATTGCATGGAGATTACCAACATCGATCCGATGCAGAACGTACTCCTCTTCGAGCGATTTCTAAATCCTGAGCGCGTGACCATGCCCGACGTGGACGTGGACTTCTGCATGAACCGCCGTGGGGAAGTCATCGATTACGTCACGCGCAAATACGGCCGCGAGCAGGTCGCGCAAATCATCACCTTCAACACCATGGCCGCAAAGGCATCCATCAAGGATTGCGGTCGCGCCATGGACATGCCCTACGGAGATGTGGATCGTATCGCCAAGCTCATTCCACCAACTGTGGGCATGACGCTTGAAGAAGCTCTTAAAGAGTCACCGGAATTGCGCAAAGCGTATGACAACGACACGCAGGTTCGCGAACTCATCGATACTGCGAAGACGCTCGAAGGCCTGGTGCGCGGAGCCGGTGTGCACGCTTCCGCCGTGGTAATCGCGCCACGCCCGCTTACCGAGCTGGTCCCGTTAAATCGCACCAAGAACGACGAAGTCGTGACCGCCTACGACATGAAGTCCGTCGAGAAGATGGGCCTGCTCAAGATGGACTTCCTGGGGCTGGCCACGCTGACGGTCATTACGGATGCGGTCAAGCTGATTGAAGAGACGCGGGGCGAAAAGCTTGACATCGAGATGATCCCCATCGATGACCCGGAGACGTTCAAGCGTGTCTTTCACACCGCATTGACTTCGGGCGTCTTCCAGTTTGAATCCTCTGGCATGCGCGACATTCTGCGCCGCTATAAGCCAGACACGGTCGAAGAACTCACGCAGTTGAATGCGCTCTACCGTCCCGGCCCGATGGACATGATCGATGACTTCATCGAGCGCAAATGGGGCCGCAAAAAAGTGGAGTACCTCCTGCCCCCGCTTGAAGGAATACTGAAGGACTCCCTCGGCGTCATCGTCTATCAGGAACAGGTGATGCGGATTGCGAACGTTCTGGCAAATTACTCGCTCGGAGAAGCAGACCTGCTGCGGCGCGCAATGGGGAAAAAGGACACTGCGGCGATGGCGAAGCAGCGCGACCGCTTCATGGAGGGCGCAGCCAAACTCGGACATCCGAAGGCTGCCGTCGAAGAGATCTTCGACCAGATGGCGAAGTTCTCCGGCTACGGCTTCAACAAATCTCACTCGGCAGCGTATGCGTGGGTGGCCTACCAGACGGCGTACTTGAAGACGCATTACCCGGTTGAGTTCATGGCCGCGCTGCTGACCTCGGAAACTTCGAAGCCTGACAACGTGGTGAAGTACATCGGCGAATGCAAGGAGTTGGGCATTCACGTACTGCCGCCCGACGTGCAGATTTCAGGAGCGCAATTCACGCCGGTCGTCACGCCAGATGGCAATGCGATTCGATTTGGTCTCGCCGCGGTCAAGAACGTCGGCGGCAACGCCATTGAATCGATCCAGAAGGCGCGCACTGAGACCGGCGGCCAGTTCGCCAGCATCTGGCAATTCTGCGAAAAGGTCGATCTGCGCCTGATGAACAAGCGCGTCATCGAGTCACTCATTAAAGCGGGCGCGCTCGACTCCCTCGGCAAGCGCGGCCCGCTCATGGCTGCAGTGGACAAGGCCATTGAACGCGCGCAGAAGGCCCAGCGCGACGCCGCACAGGGACAGACCGGGCTCTTCGGCCTATTCGACGAAGGGCCCAGGAGCAGTTCGCAGGCCGACGACCTGCCCCGCGTCGCCGATTGGGAAGAGAGCGAGCGCCTCGCCAATGAAAAGGAAGTCCTCGGCTTTTTTGTCTCCGGCCATCCCCTCGACAAGTACGCCGAAAAGCTGCGCAACCTTCCCGCCGTCATCTCCATCGCAGAAGCGCTGGAACGCAAGCCGCCCGAGCGCCGCTGGGGACAGCAGTCCGACCCCGCCGACGAGATTCAGGTCGCCGGCATGATCCACGGCCTGCGCGTGCAGAAGAGCAAGCGCGACCAGAAGCTCTATGCCCAGGCCTCGCTTGAAGACGCTACTGGCAAGATCGACCTGATCTGTTTCTCGCGCGACTATGAGCGCCTGGCCGCGCAGCTCAAAATCGAAGCGCCCGTGGTCATCCGTGGCGTGCTCATGGGCGAAGAGGACTCCGCGCCAAAAATTTCCATCCTCTCCATTCAGGCGCTGGACGATGTACAGGTCAAACTGCCAGGGGGCATTCGCATCCGCATTAATCTCGACCAGGCGACAGAGGTTTTGTTCACCTCCCTCAAAAGCGCCGCCGACGCTGCGCCCGGCCCCGGAAAAGTCATGCTGCATCTCGAAAAGAAAGGCGAATACGCCGTCATCCTCGAGCCGGAAGGCATGAGCGTCGCCGCCGATCGCGGCTGGATCGAGTGCGTCGAAGAGCTTCTCGGCAAGGGTTCGGCTCAGGCCATTGGTTGACGCCCGCAGAAGCTTGCATACTTATTCATTGCCCTGTATATTTATACATGCGCGGTCGGAGAACCCGGCCGCGCTTTCGATTTGCTGGATACGCTCCGTGAAATTTCAGCGCCACAATGCGATTCGCGAACTCGTCGCTCACTCTCTCGTCGCCAATCAGGACGAGCTGCGCCGCAAGCTGCGCCGCCGCGGCTTTGAGGTCACTCAGGCCACGCTTTCGCGCGACATTCACGAACTGCGCCTCTCTAAAGGCCCGGCTGGTTACGCCTTGCCCGCAGCAGCGTCCGCTGGCGCGACGGTTATCGATGACGGGCCGCCTTCTGTCGCTGAGGTTCTGGAAGGCTTCGGGCTCCGTGTGCGCCAGGCCATGAATCAGGTCATCATCAGCACGGTCATGGGCGGCGCGCAACCTGTTGCTGCTGCGCTCGATCATGAGGAGTGGCCCACGGTCCTCGGCACCATCGCCGGCGACGACACTGTCCTTGTTATCTGCACCGATCCGCGCCGTGCTGCCGAGGTCGAAAGCCGCCTGAGGACCATGCTCGAATCATGAAATCAAGTGTACAAACCGCAGTCATCGGCGTCACTGGATACGCAGGTGCAGAGCTCGCTCGGCTCCTGCTTCGGCATCCGCGCCTCAAAGGCGCTCCGCCCATCTTTGCCGGGCGGCTCGATGAGAAGGACGCTGCCCGCGGCGGCATTCCTCTCACCGAGATTCATCCGCACCTGGCAGACAACAATGGTGCCAGCTCGCTGCGTATGGAAGCCTTCCATTGGGATCTCCTGGCCAACCGCAACGTCGATGTTCTGTTCCTCGCAACGCCGCACGAGCAGTCGCGCAGTTGGGCGCCAGAGGCTCTCGCTCGCGGCATCCGCGTCATCGACCTTAGCGGGGCATGGCGCCTCACTAACCCAGCCAACCGCGCCGTCTACAAATTCGAAGACGCCAATCCTGCGCTGGCAGACGCCACGCAAGCCCGGGCTGTCTACGGAATGCCCGAGCTGCACCGGCAGGAAATCGCAGCCGCGCAACTTGTCGCGAACCCCGGCTGTTACGCGACCTCAGTCATTCTCCCGTTGCGGCCGCTTGTTGCCGCAGGCATTGTGGATCTCGACTCCGGCATCGTCGCCGACGCCAAAAGCGGCGTGAGTGGCGCAGGCAAGGCGCCGACGCCCAAGACGCACTTCATGTATGCCGCAGACAACCTTTCGGCTTATAGCGTCTTTGGCCATCGCCATACAGGCGAACTGATCGAGCAGATTGGCCTCGACGGGAGCAATATTGTATTCACGCCGCATTTGCTGCCCATTCCGCGCGGCATCCACTCTACCATTTACGTGCGCTTCCGCCACGCACAGACCCATACGGCGGTGCTCGAGGTCTACAGGAAGTTCTTCGCTGGCAGCCCACTTGTTCGCATCTACGAAGACAGCCTCCCGCAGATTCAGTACTCCGTCCGAACCTGCTACGCAGACATCGGCTTCCAGCTCTCGCCGGACGGCAAGCGCGCCGTCATCGTGAGCTGCCTCGATAATTTGCTGAAAGGCGCATCCTCGCAGGCCGTACAGAATCTCAACCTCATGTGCGGCTGGGGAGAAGCAGAGGGGCTCGAATGAAGTTTGTGGTCAAGCTTGGCGGTGCAGGGTTAGAAGATCCGACCCTCCTCGACGGCTGCACGCGCGCCATTGCAGAACTCGTCCGTGATGGCAATCAGGTCGCAGTCGTCCACGGTGGCGGAGTGCAACTGACAAAGATGCTCAAGGCCCTCGGCAAGCAGAGCGAATTCATCAATGGACTCCGCGTCACAGACGCGGAAACCCGCGATGTTGCCTTGATGGTTCTTGCCGGCAAGGTCAACAAGAGCCTTGTCGCTGCCTTCGGCGCGCTCGGCCAGCCCGCCGTTGGTCTTTCCGGCGGAGACGGCCTGCTCTTCCGCGCGCGCAAAAAGCGCACGGCCCCCGATCTCGGCTTCGTCGGTGAAATCGCGAGCAGCGATCCTCGCTGGATTGAGGCGATCTGGCAGTTAAACGGAATCCCCGTCCTCTCATCCATGGCGCTCGGCTTTGATGGCCAGTACTACAACATCAACGCCGACGAGATGGCTGCAGCCTGCGCCGCTGCCTGTCGTGCCGACGCGCTCGTCTTCCTGACCGATGTCCCCGGAGTCAAAGGTGCGACCGGCGAGGTACTGCGATGGCTCTCGATCGATCAGATTGCAGAGATGGCAAGCTCCGCCGTCATCTCCGGTGGCATGTTGCCTAAGCTCGCTGCCTGTCGTGAGGCGCTGCTGAACGGCGTCAAGCGTGTTCGAATTCTTCCTGCGGAAGCTGCCAGCTCGCTTCCTGATCTGTGCAGTTCCCGCGTAGCCCATGGCACGGAAGTCATGGTGGCCTGAGGAGAAGTGGCTGTGTCCAGACTCGATGCAATTCGCGCAGCAGAAGCAAAGTTGCTGCTCTCCACCTATGAGCGCAGTCCCATCCTCTTTGTCGGCGGCGAGGGCGTTCATCTCGTCGACGAAAATGGCGATCGCTACCTCGACCTGCTCAGCGGTATTGGCGTAAATGCTCTCGGCTACCGTCACCCCGCCATTGAAGAGGCGCTTGTGCGCCAAGGCCGCGCGCTCATCCACACATCGAACTTGTACTTTCACGAAGGACAGGCCGAGCTCGCACTCCGCCTCACGGAGCGTTCCGGCATGGCCCGCGCGTTCTTTGCCAACACAGGCACCGAAGCCTGGGAAGGTGCGATGAAGTTCGCGCGCGCCCACGCCGGACTGCTGCGCAGTGAAGGCAAGCAGATTGGGACGAAGTTCCTCGCGTTGGAGCACAGCTTCCACGGCCGCACCTTTGGCTCTGTCTCCACTACGCACAAGGCCAAATACCGCGAGCCTTTCGCGCCGGTTGTCTCCGGTGTTGACTTCGTACGCTTCGACGACATCGCAGACCTGCGCGCCAAATTCTCCACGGATGTCTGCGCCATTCTCGTAGAAGCAATCCAGGGCGAAGGCGGCATCCGTCCGCTCTCGCAGCAGTTTCTTGCCGAGGCCCGCAAACTTGCCGACTCCACCGGCGCGCTGCTCATCATCGATGAGATTCAGGCCGGTCTTGGCCGCACCGGCGAGTGGTTTGCCTATCAGCACTACGGCATCCAGCCAGACATCACCACGCTGGCCAAGCCGCTCGCAGGCGGGATCCCGCTCGGCGCGGTCCTGTGTACGGAAGAGGTTGCTCGCGCAATCCATCCCGGCATGCATGGAACGACCTTCGGCGGCGGGCCACTGGCCTGCGCCGTTGCCATCGCCGTCATCGATGCAATTGAGAAAGAGCAACTGCTCGACAACGCAACCGAGGTGGGCAACTATTTCATGGACGGCCTGCGCGCGCTTGCCAGGCGGCACGACGCCATTATCGACGTGCGCGGCAAAGGCCTCATGCTCGCCGCAGAACTCGACTCAGCCGACCTCGCCAAGAAGGTCGTTGCCGAGATGCTCAGGCGTCATATCCTCATTAACTGCACCAGCGATACGGTGCTGCGCTTCCTGCCACCTTACATCCTCACGCGCGCGCATGTGGATACGGCACTCAAAGCGCTCGATGAAATCCTGACCGAACATGTGGGCACAGCCCACACTGCCGCAGCCGCAGGAGGTGTCAAGCATGGCTAGCAAAACTCTGATTGAATCGAAATGCGCCATTGTTGATGTTCACAAGGACCCTGACATCCTCGCGGCAGCCACGCGCCTCGCCGGTGAGGATCTTTGCTCCATTGCTGACCTGTCCAGCGCCGAGGTGCGTGCAATTCTCAAGCTCGGTCACGACGTCAAGCGCAATCCGCGCGAATATCGCAATGCCCTCGATGCCAAGCAGATGGTGCTGATGTTTGAGAAGGCCAGCCTGCGCACTCGCCTCAGCTTTGAGACCGGCTTCAGCACGCTGGGCGGCAACGCAATCTTCGTCGACCAGACCAATTCGGTCCTCGGAGAGCGCGAATCCATCGCCGATGTCGCGCGAAATGTCGAGCGCTGGGTTGACGTCATCGTACTGCGCACCTACGCGCACGACACCATCACAGAGATGGCTGCCAACTCGCGCGTGCCCGTCATCAACGCGCTCTCTGACTTCGAGCATCCGTGCCAGGCGCTTGCCGATTTCATGACGCTGCAGGAGCACTTCGGCACCATCACCGGCCTCAACTTCACCTACGTCGGCGACGGCAACAACGTCTGCCACTCCCTCATGCTCTCCGGTGCACAGCTCGGCGCGAACGTTACAGTGGCCACACCGCGAGGCTATTCGCCCGATATTGAAATCGTTACTCTGGCCCGTGACATCGCTCAGGCAAATGGCTGCGAGCTCCGCCTCTTGCAGGATCCGCACGCCGCCGCAGAGGGCGCCGACGCCATCTACACCGACGTCTGCGTCAGCATGGGCATGGAGCATGAATCGACTAAGCGCGCGCCAATCTTCCGCCCCTTCCAGGTGAATGAGGCGCTGATGGCCAAGGCCGCTCCCCACGCTGTCTTCATGCACTGCCTGCCCGCGCGCCGCAACGCTGAAGTTACGGATGCAGTGCTCGACGGCCCGCAGTCGATTGTGTTCGACCAGGCAGAGAATCGCATGCACGCGCAGAAGGCGCTTTTGCTCCTGCTGCTTGGCGGTCTATCCAACACGCCATCGTTCCGAGGCGCTCGGGGAATCGCCTAGAGCGTGGCATTCACCTTGCCTGCGCAACAGGCAGGCTCACACGCAGCGCGTAAAGCAACCGTTCCCATTGGCTTCGATTTGTACGGAGCGAAGGAGAGATGGAAGTGAAGATGTGGTCCGGCCGGTTCCGCGAACCGCTCGACAAGGATTTTGAACAGTGGCAGCGCTCCATTGTCTTTGACTGGCGCCTCCTCGAACAGGAAGTCGCCGCCAGCAAAGCGCACGCCGCTGCGCTCGCAGAAGCGCACGTCCTCACTCCTTCCGAACTCGCGCAACTTCTCGGTGCGCTCGACTCGATTGCCGCCAGTTATCGATCGGATGAGGGCAAGGCCGCCGTGCGCAATCACGCCACAGCGGAAGACATTCATCACTTCGTCGAGCTGTCACTGGTTGAACAGCTCGGCTCTCTCGGCCTCAAACTCCACACTGGCCGCAGCCGCAACGAGCAGATCGCGACCGACCTCCGCCTCTACGTGCGCCGGCAGATCCACCTCACCGTGCAGTCGCTCGCCAAGTGGGCGGATGCGCTGGTGCAGCAGGCGCGCAACGCAGGCGAGGCTGCCATGCCCAGCTACACACACCTCCAGCGAGCAGAGCCAGTGCTCATTGCCCACTGGCTGCTCGCCTACGTCGAGATGATCTTGCGCGATGCGGATCGTCTTCAGGATTGCGCGAAACGCCTCAATTTCTGCCCGCTCGGTTCCGGCGCCATCGCCGGCGCAACCCTCGCCCTCGACCGCACCATTGCGGCTCGCGAGCTTCATTTCGATGCGCCCACTGCCAACTCAATGGATGCGACGAGCGACCGCGACTTCGTACTGGAATTTCTGCAGACGCTCACCTTCGTTGGCTTGCACCTCAGCCGCTTCGCCGAGGAGATTACGCTCTTCGCCACCGCAGAGTTCAATCTTGTTCATCTGCCCGAGGCATTCTCCACTGGCTCCAGCGCCATGCCGCAGAAGAAGAACCCGGATCTCACCGAGCTCATCCGCGCCAAGGTCGGCCGCATCAACGCAGCAGCACAAGCCGTCACGCTGCAGTTGAAGGGTTTGCCCCTGGCCTACAATAAGGACATGCAGGAGACACAGGAGCCTGCCTTCCAGGTGGACTTCGTCCCGCAGATGATCGTGCTCGTTGCTCGCTTTACCGCAGCGATTCGCTTCAACACCGCACACATGCACGCCGCTGCGCAGTCTGGCTATCTCAACGCCATGGCCGCAGCCACCTACCTTGTGCACAAGGGCGTCCCTTTCAGAACCGCGCACGAAAAGATCGGCAACGCCGTTCGCTATGCGCTGGAAAAGGGCGTTGAGCTGAACGCCCTCACACTGGATGAACTCCGCCAGTTCGGCGACGAATTTGCTGAGGACTTCTTCCCTGCCGTCTCCCTTGAGGCCACCATCGACTGCCATGACGTCCTCGGTGGCACCGCGCGTCATCGCGTGCGGCATGCGCTCGACAAAGCCACAGAACGCATCGCCACGCTCACACAGGAGGCCGCTCATGCAGGTGCGTAAGGCGCGGCTCCAGGATGCCACGAATGTCTACGATCTCGTGAATTCCCTCTCCGGCGACGGCACGCTGCTCAAGCGTTCCTTCCCAGAGATCTGCGAAAACATCCGCGACTTCACTGTCGCCGAGTCGGACGCAGGGGTCTTCCTTGGCTGCGGCGCACTGCACTTCTACGGACCGCATCTCTGCGAGGTCCGCTCCATCGTGGTCAAGCCAGAAGCCAAGGGTCAGGGCGCCGGTGGCCGCATCCTCGGCGCGCTCATCGATGAGGCCGAGGAGCACGGCATCCAGTCCGTCTGCCTCTTCACGCGCATCCCCGATTTCTTCTTCAAATTCGGCTTTCGCACCGTCGAAGACAAATCCGAGTTGCCTGACAAAATCTTCAAAGACTGCCAGAACTGCCCGCGCCTGCACCGCTGCGACGAGGTGGCGATGGTGCGTGGTCGCATCCCTCGCATCTCCATCCTTGGCCCCCGCAGTGAAGCACAGGAACTCGTGCGCATCACTGGCTAATCCACTCCGCGCAGTCGAACTGCAGCCACCACAGCCTGCCCGTAGCTCAGCCCAGCATCGCCAGGACTGACCTTCTGATGTGTGTAGACACGGAATCCCGCGCGTTCCAGCCCCTCTCGCAAGAGCCGCGCTAACCTGCGGTTGTGCATACATCCACCGCTCAGCACGACGTGTGTGATTCCGCGCTCTTCGCGCGCCTTCAGCACCGCATCGATGAATCCCCGTGCAACTCCCGCATGAAACCGCGCCGCGATGAAAGACCTCTGCACGCCTTGCTGCATATCCATCACCACTGCACGCCACATTGCATCAACGCGCAGAACGCTCAAATCCGCGGCAGTATCCAATCGCAGCACATACTCTGCGGGAGGAGGCGCATACGGCTCATCGACGGCCAGCCCCTCTAGTTCAATCGCCGCCTGCGCATCATAGTCCACCTGCCGGCGTTGCAGCACCACGGCTGCCACGGCGTCAAATAGTCGTCCTAAACTCGATGTGAATGGCGCATGCACGCCGCGCTCCATCATGCGCTCCACCACGCGCATCTCCTGCTCAGTAGCTCCTGTATGCACCCGCGCCTCCTCGACGCTGCATCCTGCGCTTCGCAGATGCGCGAACGCCATCCGCCACGGCTGCTTCACCGCGGCATCCCCACCCGCCATCGGAACATGCTCAAGATGCGCCAGGCGCTCAAAGCTTCCATACCCGCACGCCATCACCTCCCCGCCCCAGATGCAGCCATCCGTACCGTACCCGGTCCCATCCAGCGCCAGCCCAATCACAGGTCCAGTCAACCCGTGCTCTGCCATACACGCCACAATGTGCGCATGATGATGCTGCACGCCAATCAGCGACACTCCGCGCGCTTCGGCCCACTCCTTCGCCCACGTTGTGGATAGGTAGCCCGGGTGCAAATCGTGTGCCACCGCTTGTGGCTCTATCTCAAATGTACGCATCCAGTGCGTCAGCGATTCTTTGAAAAACTCCAACCCGGTTAGATCTTCCAGATCGCCCAGATGCTGGCTCTGGTATGCAAGCCTCCCGCGCGTCAGCGTGAACACATTCTTAAGATGACCTCCCACAGCCAGAAGCTGCGGCGCATCAAACGGCAACGCGACTCCCAGCGGCACGTAGCCGCGCGCACGCCGAATGACCTGCGGCGTCTCATCCACCACCGCCATCACCGAATCGTCGCAGCGCTGCAGAATCTCGCGGTCGTGCATCACGAAAGCATCCACAATCGCCCCAAGCCGCCTGCGCGCCTCATCGTTGTCGATCGCGATTGGCTCTTCGCTCAGATTCGCCGAAGTCATCACCAGCGCGCGCAAGCGCTCGTCGCTCAGCAGCAGATGATGCAGCGGCGCATAGGCAAGAAACACGCCGAGCCACGGAATTCCCGGCGCAACAGATTCTGCAATATCATTGCCGCTCCGCGCACGCGCCAGCACAATTGGTCTCGCCGCGCTGGTGAGGAGCACTTCTTCATCTTCCGTCAGCGCACACAACTCTCTGGCCCGCGCGAGGTCGCGCACCATCACCGCCAGGGGCTTTCCATAGCGCCGCTTCCGTTCTCGCAACCTTCTCACCGCGGCCTCATTGCACGCGTCCACACTCAAGTGAAATCCGCCAATGCCCTTGATGGCGAGCACACCGCCGGCAGCGATCCGCTCGACTGCTTCCCTCACCGGGTCCGCGCAGACAATCTCTTCACCCTCCGCACTCGCCAGCCATACGCGCGGGCCACATACGGCACAGGCATTTGGCTGCGCGTGGAAGCGCCGGTTGAGCGGATCGTCGTACTCGGCTTGGCACGCCGCACACATCGTGAAAGCCGCCATCGATGTCTGCGGCCGGTCATAGGGAATTTGCCTTGTAATTGTGAATCGCGGTCCGCAGTGCGTACAGTTCAAAAATGGATAGCGATAGCGCCTATTCTTCGCATCCAACAACTCCCGCAGACAATCCGCACAGGTCGCTGTATCTGCCGGAATGCCCGTGCTCACCGCGCCGTGGACCGCGCTCGCGACAATCCGAAAGCCCGTCTCCCCCTTCGCTTTCATCTCGTCCACAATCACGTCGTCGATGCGCGCCATCGGCGGCAGCTCGGCCCGCATCCGCGCAAGGAACGCAGCCACACCGCTCGTCTCACCCTCCAATTCAATCGTTACACCTTCGGTGTCATTGCTGATCTGCCCTGCCAGACATTCCTCTGTAGCAATGCGATAGACGAACGGGCGAAAGCCTACGCCCTGTACCACGCCCTTGACCCGGACGCATACGCGTTGCCGCACCATTTCCGATTCTGTACCCAAGCTCATCGTGTGCTCAATCTCTTGTCACTCATTGCCAACCAGCATAACGTAGGAGTTGCGCAGGGCGGCACGTGCCATCCCACGCACCTCTCATCAGGCACGGAACGTACCACGTTACTTGTCTGCATATTCTCCTGGAGGGCTCTCTACACGATGCGTCCAGCCTGCGCAGCATTTCTTCTTCTCGGCGCATCGCTGCCGCTCTTCGCTCAGGCCGCGGACACTCAAGCCATCCTCCGCGGCATCGATCGATCGGTTCAGAATCGCGTAAGCCGGGTCCTCTCCTTCACAGATGTGGAGCATTACGCGGTCTATCGCGGCGCCGATCTCGCTCATCCCGCCGCGCAGATGACGGTGAAGGTCACCTACCGCAAGGGCATCGGAAAGAGCTATCAAATTCTGGACCAGAGCGGCTCCGCGCTCATCCGCAGGTTTGGCCTCATGCCGCTGCTCGAAAATGAAAAGACCATCAATCTGCCCGGCAACGTTGAGCGCTCCTGGTTCACATCTGCAAATTACACCATGCAGCTCGATCCCGGCGGCCCACAGCACATCCAGGGACGAGCCTGTTATGCGCTCTCCATCACGGCGAGGCGCAAAGCTCCCAACACACTCATCGGCACGCTCTGGGTGGATGCAGGTACCTTCGCCATTGCACAGGTGGATGGCATCGCGTCGAAAAATCCCTCCATCTGGTCAGGCGTCACGCACATGATGCGCCAGTACGCCGATATCCAGGGCATTCCCATGTCCACGCATGCCCGCGCAGAGTCGAGCAGCAGCCTCTTTGGCCGCACGATTATCAAGATCGAATATGGGCAGTACCATTTGCAACTTGCGCCTGATTCCAGCCTGCATTCTGTCCCGTAGCGCGCTGCACCTCATCAGGCCTGCTGCAATATACTGGGCGCGTGACTCCACTTCTCGGCGACTGGAAACTCGATGCGGCGCTGGGCTCCTGCCTTGTGCTGGGACTCCGCCACGGCTTTGACTATGACCATCTCGCCGCCATCTCAGACATCACCGCTGTGCAGCGCAGTTGGTGGAGCGGCCTGCGCCTTGGCATGACCTACGCCCTTGGCCACGCCTGCACCGTGGCTGCCCTCGGCATTGCCGTCCTCCAGTTGCACATGGGCCTGCCCGATGGCCTCGATCACTGGACCGAGCGGCTCATCGGCCTCACCCTGATTGTTCTCGGCATCGGCGTCGCCGCCGGCATCCTGCGTAAAGATGCGCACGGCCACACCCACGGACGCATCGAAAGCCGCCTTGCCATCGCCA